>JAKOWL010000061.1 GCA_029781535.1 Pseudomonadota bacterium | reverse complement strand
AGCAGGTGTTTCATCTGCAGGTTTTGCCTTGTTTTTCGGTTGGATAATGGCTTTAACACGGCCGCTCCCTGGAGTGCTTTCAGATTTTGCACCGCCGATGACTTCGGCATATTCGGCATTTGCGTCATAACTGATGTAATCGCCATGTACGATATCTTCGCCACGCTTTACCCAGGCGCGCGTATATAGTTGTACCTTATCCATGCGGCCATCATATTCAATGCGTTGTGCACTGCCTTCCATGTATTCGTTTTTACCCTCACGCTTTTGCTTGAATGTGGTGGGATTGCCTGTAGAGGTGCTGTGCTGGAACCCTTCCGCATCTTCATGCACGATGAGTTTATCCGCATGTATCACCAGTGTGCCTTGAGTCAGGATTACGTTACCAGTGTATGTGCTAATTTTCTTTGCATCATTAACAGTCACGGTGTCAGCTTCTAGTTCGATTGGCTTGTCGCGGTCAGCGGCTTCTGCCATGGCGTGGCCAGCCAGGCTGACCCCGAGTAGCAGCAGACTTAAGCGTAACAGTTTTTTCATAGGTACTCCGCGAATCACTTGATTGGTTTTTTAACTCTATTAACTACGGCAGGCTTGGTTTTGCCTTGCGGTCTTTCATAATGTACTTTCACTTTTTTAAGTAATTGTACGGTCTGATTCTTTTTGTCGTAGATCATCCCGGTGGCATGAATAACGGTTTTGGGTGCCTGTGTGATGACAACTGGATTATTGGTTTTTGCTATTTCTTCATTAGGGAAAATGACCAGCTTTTCCGTGAGCACCTGCATTTCCCCTTTGTCGGCAAAGGCTGGTCGGACGACCTTGACGTTGTCCACCAATTCGATTTCTTCGCCTTTGCTGGAGACATAGCCACGTAGTGCCTGAATCTGGGTGTATGGTTTATTGATGGTATATTGTGTAAAGCGAGGGCGCTGTAATACGGTACTGTCATCGTCAGGATAATGCACCATCTCAGTTGCAACTAGGATATAGCGTAACTGGCCTGTTTTATCTGTTTGAGTGGTGACGAAATTATTCATCGTGTAATCCGGGTCATGCCGATTGCTGCCATCAATCCTGGGGCTTTGCTGTTCTACCACTTGACTCACCCAATAGGTAATCAGTGCCAGCAGGCCAGCCAAGATCAATGGAAAAAAAATCGCTGGACGTTGTAGCATCTATAATCAAGGCAGTTTGAAATAAGGTGCAATTACCGCATCAAATGTTCCCTGCGCTTGCATGATCAGCTCGCAGACCTCACGCAAAGCGCCATGGCCAGCAGGCGCCTGTGTCACATAATGGGCGACAGGTTTGATCAGGCGGTGGCCGGTAGGCACTGTTAGTGCAAGGCCGCAGCGCAGCATAGGGGGTGCATCTACGATGTCGTCACCCATGAATGCGACTTCTTCCGGAGATAGATTCATTTTCTGAATCAGGTCGTTAAATGCTTCCAGTTTGTTTTCTACCCCTTGGTAAAAATTAAATACCCCCGTATTTTCTGCACGTTTGACTACTACATTGCTGGTGCGGCCAGTGATGATCGCCATTTCCACACCGCTTTGCTTCAACAGCTTCATCCCAAATCCGTCCAGACTATGGAAGAACTTGTATTCCTGACCGTCATCCCCAATACCAAGGCCGCCATCTGTCATGACACCATCTACATCAAAAATTACCAGTTTGATTTTTTTGGCGCGCGCCAATACTGCCTCATTCATGCTTTAAATAACTTTCGCTTTCAGTAAATCGTTAATGTTGAACGCTCCTATCAGCTTGCCATCAATGTCTGTGACCAGCAAGGCATTCACCTTTTTTTCTTCCATCAGCTCTACAGCCTCAATCGCCAGCTGTTGTGCTTGTATGGCATGTGGATTCGCATGCATGACTTTGCCTATCGCTGTCGTGCTGGCATCCAGGCCATCTGTGAAGGCGCGTCGCAAATCCCCGTCAGTGAAAATGCCGATGGGGCGAAACTGATCATCAATTATCGCAGTGAACCCCATGCCTTTTATCGTCATCTCAGTGATTGCTTCGCTTAGCGGAGTATCCGACCTGACAACTGGTATCTTGTCCCCGCTGCGCATGACATCTTTTATACGCGTTAATAAACGTCTGCCAAGCTTGCCGCCTGGATGGCTGCGTGCAAAATCTTCTGCGGTAAAATCGCGAAGCTCCAGCACGCACACGGCGAGTGCATCACCTAGTGCCAGCGCGGCAGTGCTGCTGGCAGTGGGGGATAATCCGAGCGGGCAGGCTTCCTGAGTGACTTCTGCATTCAAATGAACCTGTGCTTCCCTTGCCAAAGTAGAGTTGGTAGCCCCTGTGATGCTGATCACTTTTGCACCGAGTCGAATAATGGTGGGCAAAATATTCAGGATTTCATCCGATTCACCGGAGTTGGAGAGTGCGATCACGACATCATCCTGCGTGATCATACCGAGGTCGCCGTGACTGGCCTCTGCCGGGTGCATAAAGAATGCGGGCGTCCCTGTGCTAGCCAGAGTAGCGGCGATCTTGCCGCCAATATGGCCGGATTTTCCCATTCCTGTCACCACAACACGCCCATTACAGTTTAAAATCAATTGGACCGCAGCTTCAAACTGGCTATCCAGCCGTGCAGCTAGCGATTGGATTTCTTTCGCTTCGATGGATAGTACTTGACGTGCCAAATCGAGAATCCCGGTTCCTGATTCTCGCAAATGTGTCGATTGCAGTAATGTAGATGCCATATGGCACAAGTATAAAAGGGAAATTAGCCAGAATAAAGTAAAATAAACTAAAATTCGGCAAAGTAGGCACAAATTTTGCCCTGCCGGAAATTAAACCCAACAGTTCTTAAGATTTATGTTTAACTCATTAACCAGTGTATTGCTTCTGCTGACCAGTTCCGTATTGGCTGTGGCGTTATTTCGCGTATTACGCATGCCTGCCATGCTGGCTTATTTTGCAGTGGGCGTCCTGATGGGGCCGTTCGCACTGAATGTTCTACCCAACGAGGACTCTAGCCGTCAGGTGGCTGAGTTCGGCATTGTGTTTCTGATGTTCAGTATCGGTCTGGAATTCAGCTTGCCTAGGCTTTATGCGATGCGCAAGACATTGTTTGGCCTGGGTGGAGCGCAGGTGTTGATTACATTGTCCGTAGTGATGCTGGCCTGCTGGGCTGCTGGCTTGAGTTTGCCGACAGCTTTCGTGGTTGGCGCTGCATTGACAATGTCTTCCACTGCCATCGTTTCCAAGATCCTGTTGGAGCGTGTGGATTTGAACTCGCGCCATGGTCGCCTGAGTATCGGTATCCTGCTGTTTCAGGATTTGGCAGTGATTCCGATTTTGGTGCTGATTCCGGCGTTGGCGACATTCAATGAAAATATCGGCATCACACTTGGTTCGTCTCTTGTTAAAGCGGCTGTCCTGCTGGGGTTGCTATTCAGGTTCGGTAAAAATGCGCTGGATTCCTGGTTTGGGCTGGTGGCTCGTCAGCGATCCAGAGAGCTGTTCGTGATGAACGTGCTGATGGTGACCCTGCTGCTTGCCTTTGCGACCAAGGTAGCTGGCCTTTCCTATGCGTTGGGAGCCTTCGTGGCCGGTATGCTGATTTCTGAAACACGTTATCGCTATCAGGTGGAATCCGATATTGCCCCTTTCCGCGATATTCTGTTGGGCTTGTTCTTTATCAGCGTGGGCATGTTGTTGAATGTACAGTATCTGGTCGAACATATTGGTCTGGTAGTGGCGTTATTGGTCAATTTCATTCTCTTTAAACTGATCGTGGTGGCGATACTGACGCGCGCTTTTGGGTTCGAGACCGGGGTAGGGATTCGTACCGGGATTATTCTTGCGCAAGCCGGTGAATTCAGTTTTGTGATTTTGGCGTTGGGCTTGCAGCGGGGATTGATAGGCGGCAATGTGCTGCAGCTTATCCTCGCGGCCAGCTTGTTGAGCATGGTGGTTGCGCCATTCATCATTCAGTATAACGGTCGGATAACACGTAAGCTGGTAAAAAGTTATATCCGTAACAGCAGCCAGAAAGTGGATGCGATAGAAGATGCCAGCAAGGAAATGACTGGGCATGTCATCATCGCAGGCTATGGTCGTAGCGGACAATATCTGGGACGCTTCCTGCGCGAGGAGAATATTCCGTTCATGGCGCTGGATATTGACCCGGCCAGGGTGCATGATGCTGCGGCAGCTGGTGAACATGTGATGTTCGGTGATGCTGGCCGTCGGGTAGTGCTGGCTGCGGCAGGGGCAGGCCGCGCCAAGGCGCTGGTAGTAAGTTACTCCGACATGCGCGCCAGTATGAGGGTGGTGCATTCGGCCCAGGAGGCCTATCCGAAATTGCCCGTAGTCGTGCGGACTTACGACGATGCCGATATCGATGCCTTCCGCGATGCTGGTGCGACCGAGGTAGTACCGGAAGTGTTGGAAGGCAGCCTGATGCTGGCAAGCCATGCGCTGGTATTATTGGGCGTGCCGCTCAACCGTGTGGTGAAACGCATTCGCCTGTTCCGTGAAGAGCGCTACAAGATGTTCAAGGGCTTCTTCCGCGGCATGACAGACGCCGATGCTGATGCGGGTAATGCAAAACAGCTCCGGTTGCATTCCGTCGAAATTGACACCAATTCCTATGCGAAAGGTTTGCGGCTCGACCATATCGATTTTGCCAGGTTGAATGTAGAGCCACATTACCTGCGCCGTCCCAACATGCTGGAAGATATCCAGCCTCGACCGGATATCGTATTGGCTGACGGAGACGTCCTGGTATTGCTTGGCAGCTCACAAAACTTGGTGGAGGCAGAGAACTATCTGATATACGGCAAATGACACAAAAACACATCATCGTCGTCGGAGGCGGCGTCGTCGGCTGTACGACGGCACTCAGGTTGTCAGAGGCAGGTTACCGTGTCACAGTGGTCGAGCGTAATGTCATCGCATCGCAAACTTCAGGTGAGTCTTCTTGGGCGGGGGCCGGCATTGTGTTTCCGCTATTGCCGTGGATGTATCGTGACGAAGTGAATCAGTTGGCGTTGGCTGGCGCGGCGCTTTATCCGCAATTATGCAAACAGCTACTGCAAGAGACTGGTATCGACCCGGAGCTTACACTAAGCGGCATGCAAATCAAACCGCCTTATGACGGCGTTGCTGCTAGAACCTGGTGTGACAGGCATCAGGTCAAGTGTATGCAGGTGGGTGAAGATCTGCTCCTGCCGCAGGTATACCAAATCCGTAATCCGCGTTTATTGCAGTCGCTCAAACAATTGTTGATCCAGCGAGGCGTGACCCTGCTGGAACAGACGCAATTATGTCCGATCCAGGAAAATGCAGAGCTGACCGAATGGCCGACCACCACAGGGCAGATGCTACAGGCAGATGCTTATGTGGTTACTTCTGGGGCGTGGAGTTTTGAATTGCTCAAAGATACTGCGCTGCAGCTTAATATCAAGCCCATGCGCGGACAGATATTGTTATACGAAATGCCACCTGGCACTTTGCCACATATCGTATATCAGGACGGTTTCTATATGCTGCAGCGGCGCGATGGCTTTTTGCTGGCTGGCAGCACGCTGGAAGATGTTGGCTTTGATACCGGCGTGACAGAATCTGCCCGGCAGCAGATACAGGCCAAGGCCGAAGCGATTCTACCTAGCCTGAAAGGCGCTACCATCCACAAGCACTGGAGCGGCCTGCGCCCCGGAACCCCGGAGAACCTGCCAACCATTGCACGGCACCCGACTATTTTCAACCTGTATCTCAATACCGGCCATTTCCGCTATGGGGTTACGATGGCACCGGAAAGTGCGAGAAGGATAACGGAGCTAATCGCCGCAGATTTTCATTAGGCAAGAGACTGGCCTGGAAGCCCCATTCTGATTGGCTTTCGGAGCGTCTGTTTTGATAATGAACGCGTGTATACGTTACTAAATTGGAAGTTTGGTATCCGCGCCAGAATCTTCGGTGTTTTCTTCCAGATGCTGCAAGCCCATTCTATCCAGATCATCCAAGCTCATGATGGGGGCGTACATGATGTCGTTGATATTGGTGGTTCGCTGCCATCCAAACCGCATTTCACCGATTGAGCGCTTCATCATTTTATAAAGACGTGATTTTGTTATCTCGTCGAATACTGGCGTACCATTGATGTAATTTACCATGCGATGCAAGGATACAACCGAAGAGTTGTACCCCTTGTTGTGGGAAGCAAAGACAAACCGGAGATTCCCTGCACTAAGGTTGATGTCACGGGTGGTCAGAATCAGAAAATAGGTTTTTTCTGAGCTGTTCGCAAATCTTCTAATAATTGGCTGCGATTTCTCGATAATCTCTTCGGCTATCAACTGATTGGTACCAGGCAGTTTGCTTGCGTACAGGTTTCCGAGTCTGACTGAAGATTTGACCCATAGCTGCATATCGTCCGCCATTACGTTGGCAATTTCGGCAGCCTTGTCTTCAGGGAAGTCATCCATAGGGACAACGTAAACATCAACAATATCCGGATTGGCTGCACTGTGCGATGGGACGCTAAAAATCAAGACTAACATTAAAAAAAGGTTACGCATGGACGTTCTCAATCTTTCTCTTTTTAGGTAATGTTAACGAGAATCACTTTTTTGTTTTATTTTTTGACCATCCAATCGCCGCTTTTCCCACCGTGTTTCCTAAGCAATTTGATTTCCCCTATCACCATGCCAAGGTCTGCGGCTTTGCACATGTCGTAGATAGTGAGTAAGCCTAAACTCACGGCTGTCAGCGCTTCCATTTCCACGCCGGTCTGGCCGATAGTTTCTGTGGTGGCGGTGCAAATAACGCTTGTCGTCTTTTCATCTATATCAAACGTTACACCGACTTTAGTTAAACTAATGGGATGGCATAGTGGAATCAAATCAGAAGTCTTTTTGCTGGCCTGGATCGCTGCGATGCGCGCAACGCCGAGCACATCACCTTTTTTGGCGTTGCCTTGCTGGATCAGCTTGAGCGTCTCCGGCTGCATGCGGATGCTGCCTTGCGCTACAGCGATGCGCTTGGTGGCGGCTTTGTCGCCCACATCTACCATATGGGCTTGTCCGCTGCTGTCAAAGTGTGTTAGTTGGCTCATGTTGTTACTTCCCATTCACAATTTTTTCTAAACTAATTCACAAACAGATTATCATACACGGCATGAAATTAAAGCCTATTTTATTGGCCATGCTTTTGGCATCCAATGTGGCGCTAGCCGATAGCCTCGATACTAACTTGCCCGACTTGGGTGACGTGTCGCAAACCGTCCTTTCTGCGCAGGAAGAGCAACGCATCGCAGCGCAGATATTGCGTGAAGTAGCTGTGAGCGACGACGTGGTGCAGGATGTGGAAGTAACGGATTATCTGCAGACGCTAGGCAATCGACTGGGCGCCAGCGGGCCGGACAAAAGCCAGAAATTCACATTTTTCGTCGTACAGGATAATTCCATCAATGCATTCGCCATGCCTGGCGGGGTTATTGGGGTGCACACCGGGCTATTTCTTGCAGCTAACAGCGAGAGTGAGTTGGCTAGCGTGCTTGGGCACGAAATCGGCCACGTGACACAGCATCATTTGGCGCGCATGCTTGCCTCCCAAAAGGCCGATATGTTCAAGAATATCGGCTCCATTGCCTTGGCTTTGTTGATGGCGCGCGCTAATCCCCAGTTGGCGAGCGGGGCGATGACGGCAGCATCTGCCGCCAATGTGCAGCGCCAACTGGACTATACCCGTGAGCATGAGCGTGAGGCCGATCGTGTCGGGTTGTCTATTTTGACGAACGCGGGTTTTGATGTGCGTGCCATGCCTGCGTTCTTTACGACTTTACAGCGCGGTACGCGTTTTTCGGAAGGGGCAGCACCGAGCTTTCTTCGTACTCACCCTCTCACGGCGGAGCGTATCGCCGATGTGAGTAACCGGGTGGATAACATGCCTTATAAGCAAGTTTCCAGCAGCCTGGAGTTTCACTTGGTGCGCGCTAAGCTACGTGCCGCCATGGGCCTTGCGCAAAGTGCAGTGGAGCAGTTCGAGGATAATATCAAAGAAGGGCGATTTGCCAATGAATCGGCCGAGCATTATGGCTTGGCGTTAGCGATGCTGCGCAAGAATGACGTGAATGGTGCTAGCAAGGAAGTACAGTGGCTTAACAAGAACGCATCCAAGAATGCGTTTTTCGATAGTTTGGCAGCGCGTGTGGAAGTGGCAAAAAATAGCCCAAGAACTGCAGCGGCCATTTATGTTAAAGGGCTGAGCACCTATCCGGCACATAGGGGTTTGATTTATGGGTACGCCGAGCATTTTCTGGCGACTAACCAGCCAGATAAGGCGATTTCACTAATACAGGAGAAACAGGCGCTATATCCAGATGACGCGTATCTTTATGATCTGTTAGCCAAGGCATATACTGCAAAAGGCAAGGAATTGCTACGTTTTCAGGCGCAAGGTGAATCGTATTACCGCAAATATAATTTGCAAAAGGCTATCGAGCAGATGGACATAGCGGTCAAGGCAAAAGATGGCAACTTTTACGAGCATTCGATTGTTGAAGCACGGTTAAAAGAGCTTCGCCGTTTGCAAAACAGTGAGGAAAAGGCGGGATAGATGCGACGCAGAGATTTTATTAAGCTGGCTGGATTCGCAACTTCGTTGCTGATGCTGCCTTTGAGTGCGATGGCGGCGATATGGAACAAGCTTGCTTTCGATGCCGTCAAGCTGGATGCTGCACAGGCAGCCTTGGGCGTAAGCGGTGAGATTCCCAGCAAGGATATTGAAATCGTTGCACCAGACCGTGCCGAGAATGGGGCTATCGTGCAGGTGGAAGTCACCAGCAGGATTCCGGATACAATAGGTATAGCGCTATTTGTCGAAAAAAATCCAACCGCATTAATTGGCAATTTCGTATTGAGCAATGGTGCTCAAGGAAAACTCATCACGCGCATCAAAATGGCTGAGACCTCTGATATTAAAGTCATCGTGCAAGCAGGTGGTAAATACTATAGCGCCAGTAAGCTGGTGCAGGTGATGGAGAATGGTTGTGGCGGAGGCGGCAGCGCCAACGAGAAGTTCGATCCGAGCATGAAGATGCGAGCCAGGCTGGTGGGGGATGTGACGGAAGTGAAAGCCATCATGATCCATCCGATGCATACCGGACATGCCAAGGACGATTTCGGACAACTGATTCCGGCAGATTTTATCCAATTGGCTGATATGAATCTCAATGGCCAGCCTGTGCTACAGATGCAGTGGGGTACGGGTATCGCCAAGAACCCATATCTGACGTTTTATCTTAAAGGGGCCAAATCAGGCGATAAAATCAGCCTGACCTGGCATGATAACCATGGCCGCACCGCTAGCGGTGAAACGCTAGTCGGCGGTGGCTAGCTTCGCAACTTTTGCTTATTTAGTTTTGCAGGTATTGATACCTAGCAATGCATAGGCAGGGCAGAAGTTGATAAGGCCGGTCACCAACGGCACGACTCCTATCCATGCCCAGACCGGTCCGCCAGCTAGTAACACCCATGCAACCAAGGCTAGGCCTATTACAATGCGCAAGATCTTATCCATACCACCTACATTGATTTTCATTTGTAGACTCCTCTTAGAAATAAACAGGCAATTTATTATACGTTTTTATATAATGAAGTGAGTGACTCATGTCACCGAAATAAGTTACAGCATTTTGTTAATGATAAGATATTTTTATCAATTTAATAATAATAATAAAATTTACAATATTCTTGGGGTTGCCTAGAATGCAAACTTGAATATTTGGTTACTGGCCTAAATTAACAGGAAGGCAGTAAAAAATACCCAAGTTTTTATTTGATCCATTTGATGGATATTTTTAATATACAGGAGAAAGCGATGTCTTTGATTAATACACAAGTGCAACCATTTAAAGCCCAGGCATTTCACAATGGTAAATTTATCGAAGTGACAGAAGCGAGCCTGCAAGGCAAATGGTCTGTGCTGATTTTTATGCCTGCAGCTTTCACGTTTAACTGCCCAACTGAGGTTGAAGATGCTGCAGATAATTATGCAGAATTCCAGAAAGCTGGTGCGGAAGTGTATATAGTTACAACGGATACACATTTCTCCCATAAGGTTTGGCATGAGACATCACCTGCTGTCGGTAAAGCCAAGTTTCCGCTGGTGGGTGATCCGACACACCAACTGACACGTGCTTTTGATGTGCATATCGATGAAGAAGGTCTGGCGCTACGCGGTACTTTCATCATCAACCCAGAAGGTGTCATCAAGACTTTGGAAGTGCATGACAATGCGATTGCACGTGATGTCAAAGAGACACTGCGTAAACTGAAAGCAGCGCAATTCGTGGCTAGCCACCCAGGCCAAGTTTGTCCAGCAAAATGGCAAGAAGGTGCTAAAACACTGACGCCATCTCTGGATTTGGTCGGCAAGATTTAACGCAGCATTTGGTAAGTTGAAACAAAAAGCCTCTTGCCAAAAGCGAGAGGCTTTTTTTAACCGTAACTATCGGCAAAACAATACAAGGAACAACATATGGCATTGGATCAGAATATTAAAGTGCAGCTCGCCGCATATATGGAAAGATTGGTACAACCGATTGACCTGCTGGTGAACCTGGATGCAAGTGTAGCTTCACAAGAGCTACGCGAACTGCTGCAGGAAGTGGCAAGCACCAGTGACAAGATCACTTTGAAGGAAGGGAATGATCCTAAGCTCAGGAAACCTAGTTTTGGTGTTGCTGGTCAAGGTGAAGCTCCGCGAGTGGTATTTGCAGGTATCCCTATGGGGCACGAGTTCAGTTCGCTGATATTGGCTCTACTGCAGGTGAGTGGATATCCACCAAAGATCGAGCAGGAGAAGATCGAGCAGATCAAAGCCTTGCAAGGCAGCTACCATTTCGAGACTTATATCTCCCTTAGTTGCCATAATTGCCCCGAGGTCGTGCAATCACTGAACATGATGGCCGCATTGAATCCAAACATCACTCACACCATGATCGATGGTGCTTTGTATCAGGATGAAGTGAGTGCTAAAGAGATCATGTCGGTTCCGACGATCTATCTGAACGGTGAAGTGTTTGGTGCAGGGCGTATGGGTGTGGACGAGATCGTGCCTAAGCTGGATAGCAGCGTGATTGCTGCGGAGGCAGATAAACTTAATGCCAAGGCACCGTTCGATATCTTGGTGGTCGGCGGCGGTCCGGCTGGTGCATCAGCTGCAATCTATGCGGCACGCAAGGGTTTGCGTACCGGTATCGTCGCAGAGCGCTTCGGGGGACAGGTGATGGATACCATGGGAATCGAGAACTTCATCTCGGTGAAAGCGACAGAAGGCCCACAACTGGTCGCGGCGCTAGAGGAGCACGTCAAAGACTACGAGGTGGAAGTCATGCCGCTGCAGCGTGCTGCGTCTATCGTTCGTCATGACATGGTCGAGGTGACGCTGGAGAACGGCGCTACCTTAAAGGCAAAAGCCGTTATTGCGGCTACAGGGGCGCGCTGGAGAGAACTGAATGTACCCGGTGAGAAACAATACAAAGGCAAAGGCGTCGCCTATTGCCCGCATTGCGATGGCCCTTTGTTCAAAGGCAAGCCGGTTGCGGTGGTTGGCGGTGGCAACTCAGGCGTCGAGGCTGCGATTGATCTCGCGGGTTTTGTAGATCATGTGTATCTACTGCAAATCAATGAGCATTTGACCGCGGATGCTGTGCTGCAGAAAAAACTGAATACGCTGAACAATGTCACGGTGCTGACCAATGCTAAGACGCTGGAAGTGTTAGGCGATGGCCACAAAGTGACGGGGCTGAAATATCACGACATCGCTGCCCAGCAAGACAAGGAGGTCAAGCTGGATGGTGTATTTATTCAGATTGGCTTGGTACCGAATACTAACTGGCTGCGTGGTGCTGTAGAGCTCAGCAAGTTTGGTGAAATCGTCGTGGACAATCACGGTGCAACCAGCGTGCCGGGCATATTTGCAGCGGGTGATGTCACTACCGTGCCTTACAAGCAAATCATCATCGCGATGGGAGAAGGCGCTAAAGCCTCATTGGGAGCATTTGATTATCTGATCCGACAATAAATTATTCAACTATAGATGCAAAACGGCAGCTTCAAGCTGCCGTTTTGCATCATTGGGTTTGAAAATTTCACTCAGCAAACGGAGGTGGTTGCTGGTCACTTTTACGGCGTCCGCGGCTTTTTCTGTTATCGGATTTAGGGGTGTTGCCCGTTTTAACTTGCTTGGAAGCAAATACATTGGCGCGGCGTTTTCCATGACGGCGGTCTTGGTAACGTGCGAACCTGCATTTGCATTGTTCAGGATTACTACAAGCGGGTAATGGCAAGCGAGGCGCTTCCTCCATCAGAAACATTTTTCCTCTCAGGTTAAGAGCAGTTTGACAGCACTCTTGTCCCGGTATGATTTCTACACTGCGGAATTTATTGTTTTGTGTATTCTCGGTGTTTGTTTTACCTGCGGTTTTATTGTCCTTTGCTGCAGGCTTGGATAAAGCACGGTAAAGCCAGTAGATGATGCCGACAATGACAATTGCAATCAGTGCTCTATTCATAACGCCTCCCCCTTGTTGTCGGTAGTTAACCCCAGACTTACTGCTTCCGCCACTTTAATGCCATCCACGGCAGCAGACAAGATGCCTCCAGCATAACCGGCACCTTCTCCACATGGATAAAGGCCTTTGGTGTTGATGCTTTGTAGCGAGTCATCATCACGTTTGATACGAATTGGCGAGGATGTGCGTGTCTCCACTCCGGTCAGTACGCCATCAGGCAAGTCGAACCCCTTGATTTGACGCGCAAAAGCGGGAATTGCCTCACGAATCGCCTCGATAGCGAATTTTGGTAAGGCGGTATCAAGATTGGTAAGATGCACACCTGGCTTGTAGGAAGGGGTGACTTCACCA
>JAKOWL010000048.1 GCA_029781535.1 Pseudomonadota bacterium | reverse complement strand
TCTACTGGAAGCAAGGCTGGTGACGGGTCGTACGCACCAGCTACGTGTTCAGCTCGCGCATCTGGGTTTCCCAATCGCAGGCGATGATAAATATGGCGATTTTGCACTGAATAAGCGATTGCAAAAACAAGGATTGAAGCGAATGTTCTTACATTCGGCTGAAACAATTCTGCGGCACCCTGTGTCTGGAGAGAAGTTGCGTCTGGTCGCACCGTTGCCGTCAGAGCTGTCCGGTTTTATGAAAACCTTGAGTGTATTAAATGAGGGAAAATGAAAGATTTTGATTTGATCGTATGGGATTGGGACGGTACGCTGGCGGATTCTACTGGCATGATCACGCGAGCCGTGGTTAAGGCGGCTGAACAGGCAGGATTGCCGCCTTTGGCGCCGGAAAAGGCTACCAGTATCATTGGACTAGGACTGCGTGAATCTATTTATACTTTGTTCGGTGATTTGCCGGATGCGCAGGCACAGGAGGTAGCAAAACACTATAATGCCAATTACTACGCCGAGGAACATGCGATTCCATTATTCTCCGGCGCCAAGGAGACCATCGTCGATTTGAACCGTCGCGGCACGAAGCTCGCAGTTGCTACCGGGAAGGGTAGGCGTGGTTTGAATATGGCGTTGGAGAGAAGTGGGCTGGGGGCGTATTTTCATGCAACCCGAACGGTAGACGAGTGTTTCTCCAAACCGCATCCTCAAATGCTGGAAGAGTTGATGGATGAAATGATGGTGGCTCCCGAACGGACATTGATGGTGGGTGATACCGGCTTCGATATGCAAATGGCTCAAAATGCGGGGGTGCAGGCGGTGGCAGTGACTTTTGGCGCACATCCACAGGAAAGATTACTGAGCTATAATCCTATACAGGTATTTCATCAGTTTGACGCATTAAGACAATGGTTGCTTGGGCATGACAGCGCATCACCTACAATTTGATAGCCATGACTTGCAAGAGAAGGGGCTAGGGTTACGCTTCAAGCTACCGCAGCTAGGCGAGCATGCAACAGGTTTTCTGGTGCGGTATGAAGGTAAGGCTTATGCTTATGTCAATCAATGTGCGCATTTGCCTGTTGAGCTGGATTGGAAAGAAGGCGAGTTTTTTACGCTCAATAAAGACTATCTTATCTGTGCAACGCATGGCGCACATTACCAGCCAGATACCGGGCATTGTGTGCTGGGGCCATGTCAGGGGAAAAGGCTGCAATCGATCCCGGTCACAGAGATGAATCAACAGATCACGATACACTTGGAAGGGCTGCATGGCCATGGCGGAAGAAAATAGACAACAGAATCAGGACGATAGCTGGTCAAGGGATGCATTGGAGCGTTTGGCAAGCGCTGGGCTGAAAGAGCAGAAGACAGCACGACGCTGGAATATCTTCTTCAAGGTATTGTTGTTCCTTTATTTGTTCCTCACCTTGTTTTATTTCCTGGGTTGGCTGGGTGACGGTAAAAACAGGACTGGCAAGCATGCGGCGTTGATTGATATTGCTGGCGTGATCGAGCCTGGTGGTGAGGTGAACGCCGATGCCGTGATAGGAAGCTTGCGAGATGCTTATGACGATAGAGGTACCCAGGGCATTATCCTGCGTATCAATAGCCCTGGCGGGAGTCCTGTACAGGCAGGCATTATCAATGACGAGATTAGACGTCAGAAAAAATTGCATCCCAAAATCCCGGTTTATGCGGTAGTAGAAGATATCTGTGCTTCCGGTGGGTACTACATTGCAGTCGCAGCGGATAAGATCTATGTCGACAAGGCCAGCGTTATCGGTTCAATTGGTGTATTGATGGATGGTTATGGGTTTACTGAAGCCATGAAGAAACTTGGGGTCGAGCGCCGCCTGATGACTGCCGGGGAGAATAAGGCAATGCTGGATCCCTTTTCTCCAGTCAATCCCAAGCATCAAGCTTACGCGCAAGCGATGCTTAATGAGGTGCACGAACAGTTCAAGAATGTGGTTCGCCAAGGGCGTGGTCAACGCTTGAAGGAGACACCGGAAGTGTTTAGTGGCCTGTTTTGGAGCGGTGAAGAGGGCATCAAGCTGGGTTTGGCTGATGCACTAGGCAGCGCAGATTACGTGGCTCGCGAGGTGATCAAGCAGGAAGAGATAGTGGATTTCACCTACCAGGATTCATTCGCAGATCGTTTTGCCAAGAGATTGGGGGCTAGTATGGCGCAATCTCTAGGTATAGATACCATGAAAAAAGGCCTGCAGTTACGCTAGGCCTTTTTTGAAGCAGCTTGCTTCAATTAGAATTTTAGTTTTTTTGCGTGGTTGATCAAGCCATTGGTAGAGCTGTCAAAACCAGTCACATCTCCATTCTGTCGCAGTTGAGGCAGGATTTTTTGTGCAATCTGTTTGCCATATTCCACGCCCCATTGGTCGTAACTATTGATATCCCAAATGATGCCCTGAACAAAGATCTTGTGTTCATATAGTGCAATCAATTTACCCAAAGTGTTCGGGGTAAGTTTGTCAAACATAATAGATGTGGTTGGGCGATTGCCCTCAAAAACCTTGTGCGGCAATAGCTTTTCTAGCGCTTCGCCGGACATGCCTTGATTTTCCAGCTCTACACGCGCTTCTTCCCGGGTTTTCCCTAACAGCATTGCTTGTGATTGAGCCAGGAAGTTAGCAAACAATATACGGTGGTGCTCATCGCCATGGCTGCCAACTTGATAATGCGAGTGGACGGGCATCAGGAAATCCGCCGGGACGATTTGTGTACCCTGATGGATGAGCTGATAGAAAGCATGCTGGCCGTTTGTGCCAGCTTCCCCCCATACTACCGGGCCAGTTTTATATTTGACGCGTGTACCATCCCGGCAGATAAATTTGCCGTTGCTTTCCATGTCTGCTTGTTGCAGGTAAGCCGGGAAGCGCGCCAGGCCTTGGTCATAGGGCAGGATGGCATGCGTGTCCACATGAAAGAAGTTGTTATACCAAACGCCAATCAACGCCATAATAACCGGCATGTTCTGCTCAAGTGGCGCTGTCCTGAAATGGTTGTCCATTTCATGGCCACCTGTGAGCAGTGCTTCAAAATTATCCATGCCGACACTGATGGCAATGCTTAAACCAATCGCTGACCAGAGTGAATAGCGCCCGCCTACCCAATCCCAGAATGCAAACATGTTGGCAGTGTCTATGCCAAAATCAGTAACGGCTTTGGCATTTGTCGATAGTGCGACGAAGTGTTTGGCGACATGCGCTTTCTCTTTTGCCGCTTGCAAGAACCAATCGCGCGCTGAGTGGGCATTGGTCATCGTTTCCTGTGTGGTGAATGTTTTGGATGCGACGATGATCAGGGTGGTTTCAGGATTGCATTTGTTCAAGGCGCGCATCAGATGTGCGCCGTCGATGTTGGATACGAAATGCATATGGATTTCTGGATGCGCGTAAGGAGTGAGCGCATCGCATACCATGACCGGACCCAAATCAGAGCCGCCAATGCCAATGTTGATTACATCGGTGATGCGTTTGCCGGTATAGCCTGTCCAGTTGCCGTTACGCACCTTCTCGCTGAAAGTGCGCATTTGTGCAAGCACTGCATTGATATCGGGCATGACATCTTTGCCGTCTACGTAAACGGGTGTATTGGCACGGTTGCGCAGAGCGGTATGCAATACTGCACGGTTTTCGGTGATATTGATCTTCTCGCCGGTAAACATACGTTCGCGCCACTCTTCAATCTTCGCTTCACGTGCCATTTGAAACAGTAATGGCAGCGTTTCGTCCGTAAAGCGATGCTTGGAGTAGTCAAATAGAATGTCTGCAAACTTGAGGCTGTATTTTTCAAAGCGCTTGGGGTCGTTGGCAAATAAATCGCGCATATGCACATTGGCGATGCTTTGTTCGTGTTTGCAGAGTTTTTCCCAGACAGGGTATTGAGTCAAGTATGCCATTTTATTTTAAAAACAATAAGTTATAGTTTAATTTTAATGTTAAATGCTAAGAATTACGCCCGCCAGTGGAGGAATGGTCATCAGCACGGAATGGGGTTGGTTCATCCATGCCAGCGCTTCGCTATTCAGTCCGCTGCCATTGCCTTGATTGCTTCCTCCGTAGCAAGGGGCATCGCTGTTGAATATCTCGCGATAGAAACCGCTTTGTGGTACGCCTACTCGATAACCAGTACGCAATACCGGCGTGAAGTTAAGCACGATCACTAAGAAACTGCCATCCCGGGCGCGGCGAATGTAGCTGATAACCGATTGATCGCTGTCATGACAATCTATCCATTGAAAACCAGATGATTCAAAATCCAAATCATACAGTGCAGGTGAGTTTAGGTATATCTCGTTCAAATCATGGCTTGCACGCTGCACGCCTTGATGCCAATCGCTTTCCAGCAAGTGCCAATCCAGACTCTGATTGACACTCCATTCACGACCCTGTGCAAACTCATTTCCCATGAAATTGAGCTTTTTGCCGGGATGGGTTGTTTGAAACGTATATAACAGGCGCAGGTTAGCAAATTTTTGCCATGCATCACCTGGCATTTTGTCCAACAATGATTTCTTGCCATGCACGACTTCATCGTGCGAGAACGGCAGAACGAAGTTCTCGCTATAGGCATATAGCTGACCAAAAGTCAGCTTGTCATGATGGTAGCGGCGATGTACCGGGTCATTTTCCATATAGCTCAATGTGTCATTCATCCAGCCCATGTTCCATTTCATGCTGAATCCAAGGCCGCCCACATAAACGGGGCGTGACACAGCGGGCCATGCAGTCGATTCTTCGGCAATCGTCAGCGCGCCTGGAAAATCCTTGTGAACCAGCGTGTTGAGCTGCCTGAAGAAATCAATCGCCTCGAGATTTTCGCGGCCGCCATATTTATTAGGAATCCATTGGCCTTCCTTTCGGGAGTAGTCGAGATACAGCATTGAGGCAACTGCATCCACGCGCAGCCCGTCGATATGGAATTCTTTCAGCCAGAAATAGGCACTTGAGACCAGGAAATTGCGAACTTCATTGCGACCATAGTTGAAAATATAGGTGCCCCAGTCCTGATGCTCACCCAGACGAGGGTCTTCGTGTTCATATAGCGCAGTGCCATCGAAGCGAGCCAAGGCCCAGTCATCTTTGGGGAAGTGCCCTGGGACCCAATCCAGGATGACGCCGATGTTGGCTTTGTGACAAGTATCTACAAAGTAACGCAAGTCATCTGGGGTGCCGAAACGGTTGGTAGCTGCAAAATAACCGGTAGTCTGATAACCCCAGGACTCATTCAATGGATGCTCGGTGATTGGCAATAGCTCGATATGGGTGTACCCCATTTCTACTAGGTATGGGACAAGTTGATCAGCCAGTTCGCGATAGGTGAGAAACTCGCCATCCGAATTACGTTTCCAGGAGCCCAGGTGAGCTTCATAACAATTGAATGGACTATGCAGCCAGTCGTACTTGGCACGCTGGCTCAACCAGGTATCATCCTGCCATTGATGTTGACTTGCTGGAATCACTTTGGCAGCGTTTCCGGGCTTGGCTTCGTAAGCTTGGGCGTATGGGTCGGTTTTCACTATGATGGCGCCCGTATGCCGGTTACGGATCTCGAACTTGTAAAGCTCGTTCTCGCCCAGGTTAGGGATGAATAGCTCCCAAATGCCGGATGAGCCACGGATACGCATCGGATTGATGCGCCCATCCCATTGGTTGAAATTGCCTACCACGCTAACACGCTCTGCATTAGGAGCCCATACGCTGAATCGGGTGCCTTTGACGCCCTGGTGCTCCATGATGCGGGAGCCGAAACTGGTATATGCCTGATTGAGCTGGCCTTCGCCAAACAGGTGCATGTCTGTTTCAGACAAGACAGGCTGAAAGCTATAGGTGTCTTCTGTGATGGTTTCTTGCTGGTCTGTTTGTATTTTCAACAGACATGGCGTCACTGGTGCCTGATTGCCTTGCCATTCGTATAGACCATGGTGGTGTGAACGTTTCAGTTCTATCCAATCCGAATCGACTTTTAGGCTTATTTTATTAGCATGAGGTGCAAAAGTTCGAAAGACATGCTTTTTGCCTTCCTGATGTAATCCGAGAAACGCAAAAGGATCGTGATGTTTGGCATCAAGGATGAGCTGGAGTGCGTGATCAGTTTGTGTTTTCAAGATATACCACCCAAATATTATCTGTCTGTACTAGATTATACCCTGTATGAGGCCTATAATGGTACTCATTCAGGCGCATATTTGCCCGTGTGACGCCGATGTTGGTGTGATTATAAATGCTTAATTATTTTTGAGGAGGGCATATCGTGGCGCAAGATGTCAATTCATCCAGATTTATTAGTGCAATCACCAAAAATACCGTCGCTTTGATTCTGGCAGGCGGTCGCGGTAGTCGATTAAAGAACCTGACGGACAGGCGTGCAAAACCGGCGGTGCCGTTCGGTGGCAAGTTCCGTATCATCGATTTCCCATTGTCTAACTGTATCAATTCAGGTATCCGTCGCGTTGGGGTTGTGACGCAATACAAGTCCCACAGCCTGATACGTCATATTCAGCGTGGTTGGAGCTTCTTGCGGGCGGAATTCAATGAGTATGTGGAGCTGTTGCCCGCCTCGCAACAGAATGAGAACGAGGAGTGGTACAAAGGCACGGCAGATGCGGTATATCAGAACATCGATATCCTCAAAAGCAGCAATGCGGAATATGTGGTTATTCTGGCAGGTGACCATATATATAAGATGGATTATGGCCAGATGCTGGCGACACACGTGAAGAAGAATGCTGATATGACCGTGGCATGCCTGAACGTTCCGCTGGAAGATGCCAAAGGCTTTGGAGTGATGGCGGTAGATGGCGATGACCGCATCATCGAGTTTGCAGAGAAGCCGGCCAAGCCGAAACATATGCCAGGCGATCCTACACAGGCCTTGGCCAGTATGGGCATCTATGTGTTCAATGCGGAGTTCCTGTATGAACAGTTGGCCCGAGATGCGGCCGACCCAGATTCAGCCAACGATTTTGGCGGCAACATTATTCCTTATTTGATAACACGTGCGAAAGTGTATGCGCATCGCTTCTCAGATAGCTGTGTGGGCGCTAAAAACGGGTTCTATTACTGGCGCGACGTCGGAACTATCGATGCCTATTGGGAAGCTAACATGGAACTTACGCGCGTAACGCCTGAGCTGAATATGTATGACAACCAGTGGCCGATATGGACATATCAGGAACAGTTACCGCCTGCCAAGTTTGTGTTCCAGGATGAAGGACGGACGGGTCAGGCCAGAGATTCCATTGTATCCGGCGGTTGCATCATCAGTGGCTCAAGCATCACCAGTTCAGTACTGTTTTCCGGTGTTCGCGTCCATAGCTATTCAGAGGTTGACGGCGCGGTGTTGTTGCCAAATGTTGTAGTTGGCCGGCATTGCAAGCTTAGGAATGTTGTTGTGGATAAAGGCGTGAAGATTCCTGAAGGCATGGAGATCGGGTTTGACGAAAAGGCGGATAAACAACGCTTCTACGTGTCAGAAAAAGGCACGGTACTGGTTACTGCGGATATGTTGTAAGCATAGTGAAATTGGAAAACAATCCTAATATATTAAATAATCACTGAAATTTCTTATGCAGCAACCAAAGCTTCTCATTTCTCTTTTCTGGCACATGCATCAGCCTGACTACCGGGACTCCCTAACAGGGGAGTACGTGCTTCCATGGACATATCTGCATGCAATCAAAGATTACAGCGATATGGCATATCATTTGGAGGCTAATCCGAAAGCGCGTGTGAGCTTTAATTATGTGCCGGTATTGTTGGATCAGTTGGAAGACTATGTTGCACAATTCGCTTCCGGCAAAATAAAAGATCCGTTGCTGGCCATGCTGGGTAAAGAGGATCTTGATTGCGCATCCAAGGAGCAGTGTCACCAAATCATAGAGAGCTGCTTCAAAAGCCATCACGAGAAAATGTTGGCGCCGTTCGCAGAATATCAGCGCCTTTATAATCTTTATCTGACTGCCAGCCAATCCAGTAGCAATCTCAATCTGGAGTATTTCTCCGCGCAGTATAAAGCTGATTTGCTGGTCTGGTACCATCTGGCGTGGATAGGTGAAAGCATCAAACGCAGTAATCGACTGGTGCAGTTCCTGATGGGGAAAGGCAGCCACTTTACGCTGCAGAACCGTCGTGATTTATTCAATCTCATCGGGGAGGTGATAGCAGGCCTTATTCCGAGATATAAGGCCTTGCAGCAAAAGGGTCAGATAGAAATCACATCGACCCCGCACCATCATCCGATCCTACCGTTGTTGATAGATTTTCAATCGGCACGCGATGCGATGCCAAATGTTAAATTGCCAAAAGCTGTTGCGTATCCGGGCGGTAAGATGCGCGCGCGCGACCATTTGAATGACGCAAAGGTCTCACACAAGGAACGTTTTGGTACCTTGCCAGCAGGGATGTGGCCGTCTGAAGGAGCGGTATCCAGGGAGAGTCTGCTGCTGATGGCAGAAGAAGGGGTGCAATGGGCGGCTTCAGGTGAAGGCGTGCTCGCTAACAGTTTGCGCAAATCCAATCCGGGGAGGGCGCTAGTGTCGCGGCATGATTATCTCTATAAACCGCATATCGTTAATGACAAGAATCATGAGATTGTCTGCTTCTTTCGGGATGACCGGTTGTCAGACAAGATTGGATTTGAATATTCCAAATTGCACACTACAGATGCTGTGAATGATTTTGTACAGAATCTGGAGCATATCTATCATACTTATCAGCGAGATGAGAATCCTGTCGTCAGTGTGATTCTGGATGGTGAAAATGCTTGGGAATACTACCCATATAACGGGTATTACTTTCTGACGGAATTATATCAGGCACTCGCCAACCACCCGTTTATCGAGATGGTGACGCCATCCGACATAGTCAAGGCGCTCAAGACCCCGGAAAAAAGTCCATATAAGATTCGCAGCGAACCTTTGCCGGAAATATCCGCTGGTAGCTGGGTATATGGCAGTTTCAGTACTTGGATAGGCAGTGTTGATAAGAACCTTGGATGGGATCTGTTGTGCGATGCAAAAGCTGCGTATGACCGTGTCATGAAGACGGGTACGTTAACCTCGGAAGAGAAGAAACAGTGTGAATTGCAGCTTTCAGTGTGTGAGGGTTCTGACTGGTTCTGGTGGTTCGGTGACTATAACAATGCAATGAGTGTAAGCAGCTTTGATCAGTTATACAGACGCAATCTGACCAATCTGTATCAATTGCTGAAGCTGGCTGTTCCAGACTCGCTCAGCACGCCCATCAGTCTTGGCAGTTCTGCAGCCAACGACGAGAACAGCGGAACTATGCGAAGGGGTCAAGAGCATTGATGTGCTGATTGTCGGTTTATGAATATAAAAGAACAGCAACAAAAAGCGGGCGTATTGCTGCATATCAGCTCGTTACCGCTCGGGGTACTTGGGCAAAACGCATTTCAGTTCGTGGACTTTTTGGTAGAGACAGGGGTTTCCGTATGGCAAACCTTGCCTCTGAATTTACCACACAGCGATGGCTCACCATATCAATGTCTGAGTGCGCATGCGGGTAATCCAGCGTTTATCAGCATTCAAAAACTGGCGGAGAAAGGGTTGGTTACTCCAACGGATTTGGTCAGTTACTTTTCCAATCATTCGCCAGTTCATAAGCATAAGCTTTTGGCAAAAGCCTATGAAACCTTTAGAGAGACTGCCGGCATAGCTAGGCAACTGGCATTCAGGAGATTTTGCCGCAAGCATGCACACTGGCTGAATGACTTTGCGCTGTTTCTGGTGCTGCGCAATGTGTTCGAGCACCAAGGCTGGAATCAATGGCCTGCCGGTTACAAAGATCGAGATGATAAATTACTTGCGAAGGCAAACAAGCAGCATGCAGATGAGATTAGGTTGATCAAATTCATCCAGTTCATCTTTTTCGAACAATGGCTGGAACTGAAGCACTACGCCAATCTAAAAGGCGTGCAGATGTTCGGGGATGTGCCGATCTTTGTGGCATATGACAGCGCAGATGTCTGGGCTAATCCCGGATTGTTCAAGCTGGACGAGCGTGGCAATATGACCGTAGTGGCTGGGGTGCCGCCGGACTACTTCTCTGCGACAGGCCAGCGCTGGGGAAACCCGCACTATAACTGGCGCGTGATGGAGCGAGACGGCTTTAAATGGTGGCTGGAACGGATGGCTACACAACATCAGTTGTTCGACATCGTGCGCATCGATCACTTCAGGGGACTGCAGGCTGCGTGGGAGATTCCAGCCAATGAAGATACTGCAATCAATGGCAGATGGACGCTGGCGCCCGGTGATGCCTTGTTGGCAGCGATATACAAGCGTTTCCCAAAAATGCATCTAGTGGCCGAGGATCTCGGAATCATCACGCCGGAAGTCAATGCGTTGCGCGAGAAATATCACTTGCCTGGCATGAAGATACTACAATTCGCATTCGGTGGCGGTGATGATAATGCCTATCTGCCGCACCATATAGGCAGGAATGGTGTGGTATATACCGGGACGCATGATAATGACACCACACTGGGCTGGTATTACAGCGCCGAAGAACATGTCAAACGACATTTCCATGCCTATATCGGTACTGACCAGCCCAGAATGCCGGACGCAATGATGCAGATGGCGCTAGAGAGTAAGGCAAACCTGGCGATTATCCCGATGCAGGATATCCTGGCATTGGATGGCGCGCATCGCATGAATACACCTGGCACCATCGAAAACAACTGGAATTGGCGGTTTAACTGGGCACAGCTGAGCGATGAGCGCAAGGATGAGTTCAGGCAAATGGTTTTGCACAGTGGCCGTGCACCGCATTAAAATATGAAGACAATTGGTATCGATATTGGCGGGACCAATCTGCGTCTCGGCGTGTTTGATGACGTATCCTTGGTGCAAGAATGGCGATTTCAGGCGGATTTTTCAGCTATATGTCACCAGCACTCGCCAGATACTGCGTGGCAGTTGATCCTTAAAACAATTGCCGATGCGATAGAAACTGCGCTGAATCAGTATGCGGATATACAGGCGATAGGAATAGGTTTTCCTGGATTCATCGACCCGCAGACACAAGTCATTGCTCAATCCCCCAACTTTCCAGGATTATCCAATGTTAACCTGGCCCGTGATTTGCAGCAGATGCTGCAGCGCAAGGTGGTGGTGGAGAACGATGCGAATGCGGCAGCCTATGGTGAATATTGCCTCATCGGCAAGCCACGTTCAGGGTTGATCTACTTCGGGTTGGGCACAGGGGTAGGTGGTGGGATGATCCACGCAGGCAAACCATTCGTCGGACAGCATGGTTGCGCAATGGAAGTAGGGCATCTTTTGGTGCACCCTTCTGGAAGGCAATGCGGATGCGGCAATCAGGGCTGCCTTGAACAGTACGCATCAGCGAGTGGAGTCTCGGAAAGTTATTTTCTGCAGACAAAACAAAGGCTCACCGCGCATGAAATTGCTAATTTGGCGCATGGCGGAGATGGTGCTGCCAGGGATGCTTATGTGCAGGCCGCTGAAGCTCTGGCGACCGGTCTGGCCCATGTGCTCAAGGTCGTGGATATCCCTAACGTGGTGATAGGCGGCGGCATGGCACAGGCTTGGGATCTGATGCAGCAGGCCTTTGAAGCCAAACTGGATGCGGATCTGATTCCAGTGCTGCGTGGCAAGATGCATGTGGAAATATCAAGGTGTGGGGATCAGGCTGGTATGTTGGGGGCTGCTTTACTCGCTTTGGCCTGATGCTGTTCGATTGCCCACAGCACATGCTCTCTTACCAGTGGGTCTGCATCAACTCTTCGGCTCTTTAGGGCTTGTAGTACCGCGTCGCCGATAGGGGCGTTACCAAGGCCAACCGCGATGTTGCGCAACCATTGCACATAGCCTATTCGATGTATCGCACTACCGGCCATCTTTTGTTTGAATGTTTCTTCGTCCCAGCTGAAGCATTCGATCAGGCTGATTTCGTCCAGGCCGTGTCGAACGTGAAAATCCGTGGCCTGGGTGATTTGGGCGAATTTGTTCCATGGGCACGCCAGCTGGCAGTCATCGCAGCCATAGACACGGTTGCCGATCAACGGCCGAAACTCCAGGGGAATCGAGCCTTTAAGTTCAATTGTCAGGTAGGAGATGCAGCGTCTGGCATCGACTTCGTAAGGTGCCACGATGGCACGTGTAGGACAAATATCCATGCAGGCGCTGCAAGTGCCACAATGGTTGCTGGCCGGCTTGTCAGTCGGTAGTGGCAAATTGGTATAAATCTCACCCAGAAAGAACCAGGAGCCATGGTCTTTGTTGAGCAATAATGTATGCTTGCCGCGCCAGCCGAGTCCGGACTTCTCCGCTAATGCGACCTCTAGCACGGGTGCACTGTCGGTAAAAACACGGAATTCAAAGTCGGCAACGACGGATTTTATTTTGTCGCACAGCGCTTGCAGCTTGTTGCGCAATACCTTGTGGTAATCGCGCCCCAAGGCATAACGCGAGATGAATGCCTTGTTCCCGTCTTCGATGACATCCCAGCTGTCGCGGGCTTGCGGCGGCAGATAGTCCAGGCGAGCCGTAATGACGCGTTTTGTTCCGGGGACTAATTCTGCCGGACGGGTACGCTTGGTCCCATGTTTTGCCATATAATCCATGTCACCATGAAAACCTTTGTCCAACCATGTCTGGTGCTCGATTTCGGCTTGCTGCAAATGGGTGTCCGTGATGCCGATCTCGGCAAAACCCAAGTCAACTCCCCAGCGTTTAATGTCAGCCGCCAGTTCGATAAGCGCGTTGTCGGATAAAGTCATGATGCGTAATTTAACACAGGATTTGGCTGACGAAGCCGCAACTTTGCAAGCCGGCACACAGTTTTCGAATTACCTGCGGCCGGGGTGTATAGTTTTTCTGCATGGTGATTTGGGCGCAGGGAAAACGACATTCGTGCGTGGTATCCTACAAGGGCTGGGATATTCCGGTAAAGTCAAAAGCCCTACCTATACGCTGGTCGAGCCTTATACATTTACTGATTTTGTGCTTTATCACTTTGACTTGTACCGGTTTACTGACGAAGAAGAGTGGGAGGCCGCAGGATTTAGGGAATATTTCAACGCACATGATGTATGTCTGGTGGAATGGCCGGAGAAAGCGGAACACGTGTTACCTAAAGCGGATTTTGAGATTAAAATAGACATTGTTACAGCAGGCCGCAAGTTGCAAATCATGGCCATGACGGCTGCTGCAGATTCTTATATGGGTAAAGCTGATACTGAATAACCAAAACGCATGGCCGGTAGAGACAGTTTATTAAAGTTTTTTTTGATTGCCACACTGGTAGCGGCTCCGATTGTCAGTCGGGCGGCTAATGTCATCACAGCGGCGCGTGTATGGCCTGCGCAAGATTACACGCGTTTGGCGGTTGAGGCTTCTGACCCGATTCGTTATCAAATGCTGGTGCTGAAGAATCCGGACCGTCTGGTACTGGATCTTGAGGATATTGAACTTAATCCTGTACTTAAGTCACTCTCGGACAAGATATTGTCGAGTGACCCTTATATTCAACAGGTACGTGTGGCCAAAAACAAAACCAACGTGGTTCGGCTCGTGGTAGACTTAAAAGCTGAAGTCAAGTCGAATGTCTTTGTGCTTCCGCCTG
The DNA here is from genome assembly GCA_029781535.1 of Pseudomonadota bacterium. Lineage (GTDB taxonomy): Bacteria > Pseudomonadota > Gammaproteobacteria > Burkholderiales > Methylophilaceae > Methylophilus. The sequence continues at coordinate 17,067 of JAKOWL010000048.1, read as the reverse complement.
CCGGGGATTATAAGTATCGGCTGGTGCTGGATATCTATCCTTTGCAGGATCCATTGATGGCGATGCTGGATAAACGTGCTGAAACACAGGGAAAAGGGATTGCAGTAGAACCTCAGCCCAAACCAGTGATAGAGCCCCTGCCGCCAAGCACAGGTGAACAGGAAACTGTTTCAGAACAGGAGGATAGTAGGGTGCAAAAGCCCGCAGTCCCTGAGGTTCCGGCTGACAGCAAATCCATACCAAATCCAGTATCCGAAAGTAAACCTGCAACTGCAGAGCCAAAGCAGGCGGCCGATGAAGAGATTGTTAATAAAGAAGGACGTTTTATCACGATTGCGGTAGATGCCGGTCATGGAGGAGAGGATCCTGGCGCAAAGGGTGCAAATGGTAGTCACGAAAAGGACATTACATTGACTGTGGCCAAAAGGCTCAAGAAGAGACTGGATGCCGAAACACAATATCGTGCAATATTGACACGTGATGGAGACTATTTCATCCCTTTGCATGGGCGTGTCGTTAAAGCGCGCAAACTGAAAGCGGATTTATTCGTATCAATTCATGCGGATGCATTTACCAATTCGGCTGCACGTGGCTCATCTGTCTTTGCACTATCCGAACGAGGAGCTACCAGTGCAAGTGCACGATACTTGGCTAAAAAAGAGAATGAGTCTGATTTGATAGGCGGGGTCAGCCTGGATGACAAAGATCCTGTGTTAGCGAGAACGTTGCTGGATTTGTCGCAGACAGCTACTATTAACGATAGTCTTAAACTCGGTAAAGCAGTATTGACCCAAATCGGAGAAGTCAACAAATTGCATAAAGGGCGCGTCGAGCAGGCTGGTTTTGCTGTACTCAAATCTCCTGACATCCCATCCATACTGGTTGAAACTGCGTTTATCAGCAACCCGGAAGAAGAGCGTAACTTGAATGATGAGACTTACCAAGAAAAACTGGTCGATGCGATTGTAGCGGGCATTAAAAAATATTTTGCAGGCAATCCTGCTGTAGCCGCGAGACCTTAAACATGGAATTCGTGAAAACAACGACTAACACTGTTCAGGAAAGGGTGCGTGCCGATTTGGTGGGTACTTACCTGGCACAGTCACGTGTGGGCGTCTTCATTGCGTTTGGTTTGGTACCATACCTTGGCTTAAGTTTCTACGGGAACGTCGGCCTGCACCGCATCATTTTCTGGATGCTCTCCGTCTTGCTGATAGATGGCTATATCGTCTATACGTCATACCAGTTCAGGCTGGATATGGAGCCTAAGGAAGTGGACTTCTTCAAGAACCGGCAACAGCTCCTGCATATGTTTGCCGGGGTGGCATGGGGGCTAGCCTTTACGTTGTTGCTGGATGCACGCAATCCTACTGTCAATGATTACCGTGTCGCAGTATGTATCGCAGTCGTTCTGGCATTTTCCGCATCCACGATGTCGGCATCGTTGAACGGCTTGCTCAGTTTCATCATTCCTATCAGCATCCTGACGCTGGCTTACTTTATCGCCAATTTCGACCAGTACGCATGGTGGGCATTCGGCTTGCTTGGGCTGGTGACCTCCTGTGTCTATTTTGCCTGGATGACGCATCGTTACATTATCGAACAGCTCGAGAACCGCTATTTGAATATTGACTACACCAAAGAACTGGAAACGCTGAACAAGAAGATAGAAGAGACCAATTTCAATCTGATGATCAGGAATCAGGAGTTGCTGGATCTGCAGGCTAAATTGAAGGAGCTTGCCACGCATGACGAACTGACGGGTTTACACAGCCGACGTTACATCATTCAGAGGCTTAGAGGCAAGATCCCAGAAGCCAAGCGGCATCACTTAAGCTGCTGCCTTGCCATGATGGATGTGGATTACTTTAAAAAGGTGAATGACACCTATGGCCATGCCGCAGGAGATGACGTATTGCGTACGGTGGCCATGTTAATCACCAATGAGCTTCGGCAGGGCGATATCGTTGCCCGCTTCGGGGGCGAAGAATTTATCATCATGTTGCCGATGACAGATATTAAGGCGGCAGAGCATTTGGTCGAACGATTGCGTCAATTGATCGAAAACCAGAAGTTCATGTTCGAGAACCAGTTGATTTCGGTGACGGCTTCTTTTGGCATTACCGCAATGGTGCCAAATGATAATGCCGAGCGCATGATCGAGCGTGCGGACAAAGCCTTGTTCCAGGCCAAGAATGCAGGGCGCAACCGTATAGAAACCTTGCTGCAGGCGTGATGCACATCCAGCTTTTGCCCGATCAGCTGATCAATCAAATTGCTGCTGGCGAAGTGGTGGAGCGTCCTGCATCCGCATTGAAGGAACTGCTGGAGAATAGTCTGGATGCGGGTTCCAGCGATATCCAGGTACAATTGCTGCAGGGCGGTGTCAAGCAGATCCGTGTCGCGGATAATGGCAGCGGCGTTGCCCAAGAGGATTTGAATTTGGCCTTGGCTCGCCATGCCACCAGCAAGATTGCTTCGCTGGAAGATCTGGAGCATGTCGCCAGCCTGGGTTTCCGCGGAGAGGCGCTGGCCAGTATCGCTTCTGTCTCGCGCACGGTGCTGACCAGCAAGGCGCCACAGGCACCACATGCCTGGAGAATCTCTTCAGAAGGAAACCAGCTGACGCCGCTTGAGCCCGCTGCGCTGGATGCAGGCACCGTGGTGGAAGTGCATGACCTGTATTTCAACACGCCGGCCCGCCGCAAATTCCTGAAGACCGAGTCCACCGAGTTCGCGCATTGTGAAGAGGCTTTCACGCGTATCGCGTTGTCGCGTCCGGGGGTGACGTTCACACTGCTGCATAACGGCAAGGCGCAACACAGATTAAGCTCCTGCGCGGCAGACAAGCGGTTTGCCGATCTGCTCGGCGGGGAGTTTCAGGCAGAAAGCCTCGCGCTCGATGAGGCGGCTGCCGGCATGCGCTTATGGGGCAGGGTAGCCAAGCCTACCTACAGCCGTAGCGCGCGGGATACCCAGTATGTTTATGTGAATGGCCGTTTCGTACGCGACAAGCTGATTGCTCACGCGATTCGGCAAGCTTATCAGGACGTACTGCATCATGAACGCCATCCGGCCTATGTGCTGTTCTTTGAGTGTGATCCTGGCCTGGTGGATGTGAATGTGCATCCCAGCAAGACCGAGGTGCGGTTTCGCGATGGCCAGGCAGTGCATCGCTTTATCTTCCATGCGCTGCACAAGGCGTTAGCCGCGCCAGTAGGTCAGCAGGCTGCGCCAGTCCAGATGCAGGTACAGCCAGTGTTACAGCCAAGCTATCCGCGCGATCAGGTGCAGATGCCTTTTCAGGCGCGTCAGGATGTCTCGTTTTATGAAACCATGTTTGCAGGTATCAAAACACCTGCTCTGGAAGCCAATCTGGACGCGGCTTCCAGAGGTGCCGTCTTGGTCTCGGAAGAAAATTCGGGTGATTTGGCGCATCCCCTAGGTTACGCGGTGGCACAGCTTCATGGTGTGTATGTGCTGGCGCAGAATGCACTAGGGCTTGTGGTGGTGGATATGCATGCCGCGCACGAACGCATCATGTATGAGCGGCTGAAGGATGCACTGGATGCTGCCAGCATCCCGATGCAGCCTCTGTTGCTGCCTGTCAGCTTTCAGGCGGATAAGCTGGAAGTCGCTACCGTCAACGAATCCAAAGATACCGTACTTAACCAGCTGGGCTTCGAGTTCGCCGTGCTTTCACCCACCACGCTGGCAGTGCGGGCTGTGCCAGTGATGCTGCAGCATGCCGATGTGGTGGAGCTGGCCAGAGCCGTGCTGCGAGACGTGCGTGAGTTCGGCGGTAGCCGCGTGCTGACTGAGCGCCGCAACGAGATGCTCGGCACCATGGCTTGTCATGCCGCAGTGCGTGCCAACCGCCAGCTGACTATTCCTGAGATGAACGCGTTGCTGCGCGACATGGAGGCCACCGAGCGCAGTGGCCAATGTAACCACGGCCGCCCAACCTGGTTCCAGATGACGATGGCCGATCTGGACAAGATGTTCATGCGCGGCAAGTAAGGCCGCCAGGATGCGCTGATTGCCATGTGTAAGGTTAGCTTTTCAGCCAGCGCCAGACTAGGCTATCCGGCAGTTCGATCCCATCAATAATATATAACAGGTCTTTTTGCATGTTCAAAACCTTTGGCTGGATGGATTTTGCCAAAGGTTTGCCGCAGAAAAGTATTTTGTCGCCTTCTTGCAGTGTGGTGGATCCGGCCGGTACTAGCCAGGGTTCATTATTGCGCAACAGCATCAAGGGAACTGCAGGCAGGTAATTCCGCCGATCAGCAGGGTCCTGCGTCAGATGCATGAGCGTCACACTGCGATTTTGTTGAATGAGCGATGTGACGGCAGGGGCGTTTTTGTTATTAATCGTCACGACCCAGGTTTCTGGCACAGCTTCACCGACCACTGAGACTAATTGACTCACCAATGCATTCGCCCAGGCATTGCTATGGTTGCGGGCTAGTGCGAGAAACTGCGCCAGCAAGGGAGAGATCATGTGAGCAAGACACTCATGTGCGATGATATCGTGAGGATGCATGGTGATGTCTGCATTGAACTGTTTGAACAGGGCATTATTGTGCCGCTTGTTTTTCCGCACGATGACAAATAGTTTAGGATTCAACTCATAGGCAGTCATGACGATGGAAAGGTTGTTGATATCGTTGTCCGTGCCTGCAACGATTCCAACTGCATTATGTACACCAGCTTCTATCAGTGTCTTTGCCTCGGTACCGCTGCCAACGATGCAATTTTCGCATCCGGTGAGATCCGGCATCGCTTCGACAATGGTGGTGGTTATTTGCTCGCGTTCCAGATTTTTAACGACAGATTTCCCAAAACGGCCATACCCGCACACAATCCATTTGCCAACAGGGGGGCACTCCGGTGGAGGCAGGGTGTCCCCAGGGACATCAGTCAGCCATTCATGCAGGATATAGGTACCAATGGCATGTACACGTACAGCCAGTTGATCCCCAAATAACACATAAGGATTAATGATGTGGTCAGTACCAAATGAGGCCATGTTTGCCGCAATGTCATCTCGCTCGGCCCGGGCTAATACGGGCAGATCTGGGTTCATGGTTTTGACCGCCACAGCGACCGCCAAATTGACCTGATCGTTGTCGGTGAGCGTGACAACGCCGCTGCACAGGGGATGATGCACACCGGCATGCACTAGCGTGTCTGGCAGCTTGGCATCGGCGCATAGGCTGGGAATCACATTCCTTGTGTCTGTCAGTTCCAGTTCGTAGAGCCGTTCCCGCAATGATTCAACCACGACTACGCGCATGCCTTTGTCATCCAGGGCTTTTGCCAGCACGCTGGCTGATTCACCGTAACTGCAGAGGATGTAAAAAGGTTCCTGGAGCATGCGGACGCTTTTGGCAAAACGTTCTGTCGTGATTGCATGACGAAGTGAGGTGTCTTGCAGTAATGTAATGATCTTGCCCAAGGCATAAAACCATGGAATCACTGTCAGATAGATGGAAAATGTCATCCAGAGACGCTGTGCATGGCTATAGGCATAAGGAATTTCGCCGTAGCCAATAGTGGTTGCAGTGTAGCTGATGACATAAAAAGCCTGAAACACACTCATGTGCCAGGGATTGCCTTTATCATCAACCCCGGGCATCAGTGTAAGCCCCAGAATGGCTATGGCAAAACTGAGAATGATGAGAATCAACGGCCGCCGCAAACGCCGAAGTATCAAGAACAGGATGTTATCCATGCGGCCTGGTGCCTTGAATTTTAGATATGGACACGCTATCTATCTGCGCTGGCTGATGGTCTCGGAGATAAGCAAAATGACTGAAACGAAGTTCGCCATTAATGCTCCGCCGGAAAGCGAGACGATGTAGACCGTGAGAGACGATGCATCCATATGCCCGTCCATGATTGCCCATAAAATGGCAGCGGAAATCAGCTGGAGATCCGCAGCGAGGCTTGTTGACAGTAATACTGCACCTACTTGCGTACGGTCACCAAACTTCAGGATGGTTGCGATAAGGCTCACTACGATGGCAGCATACAACTCATATACGTGATGGTGGTTAGGATTATCAATGTCGCCTAAAAAAAAGCCAAAGTTCAGTGTCATCGCCAAGACGATAAAAAAACCAAAAATTACTTTTTCCAGGTTCATGAAAATTCTCCCGTTGAGATGTGTAGTATATTTTTACGTTATATTACACTGCCGGACTTAAGGTTGATAATAGAGGCATATCCAAAATTGAAGATAATAGTTACAAATGTCAGTCGATTATTGCTGATAAAACAAGTTTCGAGCAAAGTTTGATGGTACGAACTAATTATCCACCTGCAATTTTATTGTTGGGCCCCACCGCATCAGGTAAGACAGGCGCCGCCGTTTTTTTGCGTTCCAAACTTCCAATAGAGATCATTAGCGTGGATTCCGCGCTGGTGTTCAGAGATATGGATATTGGTACTGCCAAGCCAGACGCTGCTACTTTGCAGGCTGCGCCGCATCATTTGATTGATGTGACCACACCGATGGAGCCATATTCCGCTGCGCAGTTTCGTGCCGATGCGTTGCGGTTGATGACGGAAATCACAGCGCGTGGCAAGATCCCATTGCTGGTGGGTGGCACGATGATGTATTTCAAGGCGCTGGAAGAGGGCTTGAGCGACTTGCCACAGGCAGATGCAGAAGTGCGTGCGCAATTAGATGCCGAGGCGGCCAGGATAGGCTGGCCAGGCATGCATGAGAAGCTGGCGAAAGTGGATCCGCAGACTGCTGCACGATTGAAGGTCAATGACTCGCAGCGTATCCAGCGAGCACTTGAGATATACCAATTGACCGGCCAGCCGATGTCGGCGATGCTGGCCAGACAGCAAAGTGTGGCGTTGCCTTATGATGTGCTGAAGATCGCCCTTGTTCCGAGTGATAGAAAGGTGCTGCATGCGCTTATCGCAGAGCGCTTTGCAGCGATGTTGAAACAGGGGCTGATTGATGAAGTGAGGCGTTTGCAGGAGAAATATCCGGCACTGACGCCAGAAAGTACTGCCATGCGCTGTGTGGGTTATCGGCAGGTGCTGGAATATCTGCGTGGAGAGTATGATGCTGATGAATTGCTTAATCGCGGTATCTATGCCACACGGCAACTAGCCAAGCGCCAGCTGACATGGCTGCGTGGCATGGAGAATGTCGTGCAGATCGATTGCTTAAACCCGGACGTGCATGAGATAGTACTACGCTGTGTCATGGATTTTATTCAGGAGCCAACATGAAGAATTGGATGAAAGAGAATCTGGTATTAGTGGTCGGCTTGACCCTGCCTTTGCTGCTGATCGTACTGTTTTTTGTTGCCACGGTGATTCCCAAAGCCTTTGGCACGCCGCCGCAATACGAAATGTTGTTTACCAGCATGCGCTATGATTACCAGAATCAGCTGGAGTATTCAGTGGACTATGCGGTCAAGGATCAGCATCTGATGCTGAAAGCCAAGAAGCGTGATGATAAGAACCCGGCCTATAACTCCAAGGCTTTGTTTGTCTATGATGGCAAAACTGAATCGGTGCGTGAAGTTACTGTGGATTTGGCCAAGACCGCAAACAGCACTTCCGGTGAATATGTGCTGCTGGAAGAGACTAAAACATGGGTGGTTGATAGCGGCGCCATCTCGCCGGATGGCTATCGTCTGGAAGGACCGCATTACAACAGTGGCGGGCTGGTAGGCGGCTTGTTCGGTTTCAATGAGTATTACACCTTTCGGCTTAAAAAAGGCAGCATAGGCTACAAGGTACCCAATTTTCAGCCAAATTACTATTACAGCCAGCCGCAATTCATCGGCTGGGTAATCAAAAAATAGGGGAGCGCCATGTCTCTCAAAGAAGACGCTTTGCAGGATATCGTATCTATGGCCAGGTTGAACCGGATATCGATAGAAGAGATCGCGCAGGCGTTGAATACGCCCCAGACAGAGCAGGCCAGGCAACAGTCATCCAGTGTCTTATCCAAGCTGTTCGGCTATATCGGCGGCATTTTCGTATTTGCCGGGATTTGTGTATTCATCTCGATGTACTGGGACGATTTTGGTTCTGCCGCCCGTGTTGTCGTGACTTTGGGGACGGGTATTGTGGCATTTCTGATGGCGCTGGTATGTTTACACGACAAACGTTACGAACGAGCCGCGACACCCCTGTTTTTGACTGCAGCAGTTCTTCAACCGACCGGAATCATGGTGATGCTGCATGAATATTCTTCAGGCGGAGATGCGCGTTACGGTGTGATGTTTATGGCAGCGTATATGCTGATTCAGCAGGGAGCGGTTTTCCTGGCAAAGAAAAGCACGGTATTGGCTTTCAGTGCCATTCTGTTCGGCACGATCTTTTTTGCCTACCTGTTTGATGTGTGGGGGATGGATGAAGACCTGATTGGTACGGTGGCAGGGGTTTCGCTGATTTGCATCGCGTATGGCTTGCAGCGCTCGCGTCATCTTGCAATCGCACCGTTCTGGTATTTTTTCGGTTCGGTCATTCTGCTGTGGGCGGTCTTTGATGCGGTAAAGAATACAGCTTTAGAGTTGGTTTATCTTGGCGTGTCTGCCAGCATCATCTTCTTGAGCACCTATGTACGGAGCAGGACATTGCTGCTGGTCGGTACGTTGGCAATGCTGCTTTATATTGGCTACTTTACTGCCAAACATTTCGCCAACACACTCGGTTGGCCAATCGCATTAGTAGTGATAGGTATTGCCATGATTGGCATGAGTGCACTGGCGGTCAGGCTAAATAATAAATATATAAAACAATAAATTAAAATTTATATTTAAAGTAATTTATAGATAGATTTTAATCCGGTTCGCCGCTTCCAAACATTCTTTAGGTGTGGCAACCAAGGCCATCCGGATGAAATTTTTGCCAGGGTTGATACCATGTGCTTCGCGCGCGAGGAAACTGCCTGGCAACACGGTGATGTTCAAATCGCGATATAGTCTGACGGCTAGGTCAGTATCGTTAATATCGCTTCTCGCCCAAAGGTAGAACGCTGCATCTGGTGTTTTGACATCCAGCACTGTTTGCAGGATAGGAGTGACGGCAGCAAATTTTCCCGCATAGAGCCGCCTGTTCTCGACTACATGCGCGTCGTTATTCCAGGCTGCGACACTGGCAGCCTGCACTGCGGGGTTCATCGCACAGCCGTGATAAGTGCGGTATAGGGTAAACTTTTCAATAATGGCTTCATCGCCGGCAACGAAACCGGAACGCATGCCTGGTACGTTGGAACGTTTGGAAAGCGAGCTGAAAACGACCAGATTAGCATGGCTGCGACCCAATAAAGACGCGGCTTGCAGGGCGCCTAATGGCGGATTGTCTTCGTCGAAGTAGATTTCCGAGTAACACTCATCCGATGCGATCACAAAGCCATATCGTTCGGATAGCTCGAACAATTCTTTCCATTGCGCAAGCGACATGACCTTGCCGGAAGGGTTGCCAGGGCTGCATACATATACCAGTTGGGTGTAGCTTAATACCTCGGCTGGAACGCTGGAAAAATCCATCGCGTAATCATTTTCCGGCAGCGTGTTCAAAAAGTAGGGTGTTGCGCCTGCAAGGAATGCAGCGCCTTCATAAATCTGGTAGAACGGGTTTGGCGAAATAACAATGGGATTGGGCCGGCTATTGTCGATTACCGCCTGTGCAAAGGCAAACAGTGCCTCGCGGCTACCATTGACCGGCAAGATGGCTTTATCAGGATTAGGTGGTGTAATACCATATCGACGTGCAATCCAGTCGGCAATGGATTGTCTGAGCTCATGACTTCCTATGGTTGTGGGATAATTGGCCAAGCCCGATAAACTATTGCTCAATGCTTCTTTGATCAACGATGGCGTGGCATGTTTGGGTTCGCCAATCGACAAATTGATCGGGCTGAAGTCGGGGTTGGGGGTAATGCCAGCAAATAGATCACGCAGGCGTTGAAACGGGTATGGCTGGAGTTTATGCAAGTTTGGATTCATAAGGACGTATTATAGTGGCCGAGGGGCATAATAAAAACCTTTTTGCAGTATTTGGTTTGCTGTATGGCGCCGTTTGCTGGGGATTGATATGGTATCCGTATCGATTGATGAGCGAAGCTGGGGTGTCTGGCGTTGCCTCGAGCTTTTACACTTATAGCATTGCCTTGCTGATAGGCGCGTTACTTTTTTGCGTGCGCTGGCGTCGTGTGCATCTTTTGCCAAAAAGTGCAGTCTGGCTCGGCCTGATCGCGGGTTGGACCAATTTGAGTTATGTGCTGGCTGTGATTAACGGTGAAGTGATGCGGGTGATGCTGTTGTTCTATCTCTCGCCTTTATGGACTTTGTTGCTAGCCTATTTCTGGCTGAAGGAGCCGATTCATCGAGGTGGTTTTTTGACGATACTCATATCGCTGCTAGGTGCTTTCGTCATGCTGCATGATTTTAACAACATCAGCTGGCAATGGCCTTTGCCACAGAGCACTGCTGAGTGGCTGGCTTTGAGTTCGGGTATGGGGTTCTCCCTGACGAACGTCATAACACGAAAATCCGTTCATCTAAGCATTGCGGCCAAGTCCATGCTGGTGTGGGCTGGGGTCGCCGGTATGTCGCTATTGCTGATGCCTTTTATAGGCAAGGCTTTTCCATCGCCTAGCTATTTTACGCTAACGCATTGGGGCGTGATGACACTGATTGCGTTGTTGTTGATTACGGCCACGCTATTCGTACAGTACGGCGTGACACAGATGACAGCTGTGCGTGCGTCGGTATTGTTCCTGTTCGAGTTGGTGGTGGCTGCCATTGCCTCGTACTATCTGGCGCACGAGGTGATGGCATGGAACGAATGGCTAGGTGGTGCGCTGATTGTCTCAGCTGCATTGATGGCCGCACTATTGCCGCATTAAAAGGTCGGGATTTCTCCTGTGCCCCCTTGTGCCGCAAAACGGATCTTCAGTGACAAGTCGTTACGTGAGTCGGCATAGGATAATGCCTCATCTTCATCAATCTTGCCGTTTGCGAAAAGTCTGAAGAGTGATTGGTCGAAGGTGTTCATGCCAATGTCGTTGTTATCGGCCATGATCTCCTTTATCTCGCCTAGTTTCTGCTTCTGTATCAGTTCTGCGATATATGGCGTGTTGATCATTACTTCGACAGCTGCAACGCGTTTTTGTACTTTACCGGGGATCAGGCGTTGTGAGACGATCCCGACCAGATTCATCGACAGGCCGAGCAGCAAGCCGTGTTTCGCTTCTGGCGGGAAGAAGGATACGATACGTTCTAGCGCCTGATTGGCGTTGTTGGCGTGGAGCGTGGCCAGGCATAAGTGGCCAGTCTCAGCATAAGCCAAGGCCTGTTTCATCCCTTCCATGTCGCGCACTTCACCAATCAGGATCACGTCGGGCGCCTGACGCATAGCGTTCTTCAACGCGTTCTCAAAGCTGAGCGTATCGATACCTACTTCGCGCTGATCTACCACGGATTTCTTGTGCTGGTAGACGAACTCGATCGGGTCTTCAATGGTGACGATATGCCCATGTTCATTGGTATTTCGGTAATCGATCATGGAAGCCAGCGTAGTGGATTTGCCGGAACCGGTAGCCCCCACTATCAGGATCAGCCCGCGTTTGCGCATGATCATCTCGCGCAAGATAGAAGGCAAGCCAAGTGCCTCGATTTCCGGGATTTCAGTCTTGATGTGGCGGATAACCATGCCGACTTCGCCGCGCTGGCGGAAAACGTTGACGCGGAAACGGCCGAGCCCGGATCTGCTGATTGCAAAGTTGCATTCTAGCGTGCTTTCAAATTCCTTGACCTGATCCGGATTCATCAATGAATAGGCTATCTCTTTTACCATGCCGGGCGCCATGGTCTGAGCATTGATGGGCAAGGTTTCACCTTCGATCTCCATGTGGATGGGCGCGGCAGTACTGAAGAACAAGTCAGAGCCGCTTTTCTCGACCATGAACTTTAATACAGGGGTGATATCGACGGATGCCATACTGGTTCCTTTTTCAGATTTTGCAAAACTCTATCATAAGCTGGCCAAAAAGTGGCTATCCTTGGAAGATGCGCAGATATTCTGCTTCGAGTCTGCGTGCAAATATCTCCGGCTTGAATAAGTCCTTTTCCAACACGCTTTTAGCTACTCTGAGCTTGATGTCCTGCAGTTCATCAGGTTGGCTGGCCAGTTGTAGTGCTCGATTCGAGTAGCTTTCCAATGAATCGGTAATCAACTCTTCCAACCCCAGGTGATGTAATAAACTGGCTGATACGCGCGAAGGAAAGGTGCTGCCTTTGCAAGTCAATACTGGCAGACCCATAAATAGCGCGTCGCTTGCTGTCGTGTGCGCATTATATGGCAATGTGTCCAGGAACAAATCAGCATGCGCATGGCGTGCCAGATGCATGGCGATATCGGTTCTGGGCGCGAAAACGAGACGATTGGCATCTACCTTGGCATTTTGAGCTGATGTGCGAAGATTGTCGCGTGCCCAGCGGTTGCAATCCATTAGCCATAATACGCTATCGGGGATATCCTTTAGCAGCTGCATCCAGATGGCAAAGACCTCTGCTGTGATTTTGAAACTTTGGTTGAAGCAGCAGAATACAAAGGCATCTTGCGGTAACCCATACTCGGCACGGTCTAGTAGTTTGCCTATCGGCCGTGTACGATTGTTAGGCTGGTAACAAGGCAGGCGAATGACCTTTTCTGCATAGCATGCCTCTTCAGCATGGTTGATCAGCATTTCATCTGCGATCATGTAGTCAAATAGCGGGGTGCCGTGATACATGCCCATCGTACCAGGGTAGCCTAGCCAATTGATATGCGCGTTGGCCGGCCGGTACGCTGCAATCATGCTGCGGCTGTTTTGTGTGAAGCCGGTCAAGTCCACCAGGATGTCTATTCCATCATCAGCCATTTTTATGGCGGCTTGCTGATCATTCATCTCGGTAATGTCTATCCAGTGGTCAACAGCGTGTTTAAATGTGCTTTCTGCCGAACTCGCATCCTGCCGGTTCGCTACGTAAGCGCTGATGGTGAAACTGTTACGGTCATGCGCGGCAAGCATGTCCGTTATCAGGTAAGCCAACGGATGCTGGCGAAAATCTGCGGACAGATAGGCGATATGGACATGTTTTTTTCGATGTGTTGGAACCCGCATGGATATTGGCTCGCAGACTGGCATCTGGCGCCCGTTCCAAAGGTTGGCGCAACGCAGCTGCTCAGCAGCGGTAGTGCCCGGCATAGACAGAAAGGCAAAAGGCGAGATTTGTAGCGCTGAATCGGTTTGCAGATAATGACGCACGGTGCTGATTTGTGCATCAAGCCCTTGCCAGTCACAGATGTGCTGTTTTTGGTGTATCAGATGCGCAAGCGTATGATGCATATCCGGGTTCAGCTTCAACGCGGTTTCATATGCCGTGATGGCTTCGTCCAGGCGTCCAAGCTCTCGAAGCACGTTGCCGAGATTGTTGAAGGTGTCAGCATCGTTGGGGTCTAGCTTTAGCGCTGACTGGTAGCTATGCAAGGCGTTTTTTGCATTCCCCAGCTCGCGCTGTGCATTGCCGAGGTTATACCAATACTCCGCATTCTCCGGGGAGAGTTGCGTGGCCTCACTAAAACAGGCGGCTGCAGTTTTAAAATCTCCCTGCGTATGCGACAGGTTGCCGAGAGCCGCGATCGCATAACACAAAGCCTGTGCCCCATGGCTGATGCGTGCATCGCGCTGCTGTTGCATCTGTTGATAAACGTTGCGAAAGTAGCTAACTGCCAGTGCAAACTGGCCAGTTTCGACACATAGGTTGCCGCACATGATTTGAATCTCAAGATGGTCCGGCACCGCTGTCAATAAGTGCTGATAGAGGGATAATGCCTCATGCGGCTTGCCAGCAGCCTGAGCGGCTTGTGCTTGTTGTAACGTATGATTCAGATCCAAATTGTTTCCCATGCCGCGATTTTAACCATAAATATGCTGTGCAAGGTGTTTGAGTCCTAGTTCACGCATTGCAAAACGGTTAGGTTGAAGGCGATTTAACAAAAGATCTTGCGGTGCCTGACCAGCCATGATGCCGGCCAGCCAATTTGCGCAGATTGGCGCGGTAATCATGCCTTTGGAACCATGGCCGATATTGACATACAAGCCCCGTTGCCATGGCAGCATATCTGGTTTGGTACTTGGGCGAGGCGGTTTGGCCTGCAATAAGGGTAAATCCAGTATTTGGCCTACCATGGGTAAATAGTCCATTGTGGCGCAGCGCCAGCCAACCCGGCCTTTTAGCAGGTTAGGGTTTAAGGTTTTTGGTAGCTCGTCATTAATCTCTCGCAGGCCATACAGGTTGGCATTGGTGTCCTGCTGCGTACATTCCGGGGTCATGTCGTGGTTGGCATAAGTAGCACCCAGGGTGTGTTTGCCATCGATGGATGGACTGATGAAGTGTTTTGCACAGATGATGGCCCGAATATGCTGGCTTCTCGGATTAGGGGGAGCAAAATTGATCTGACCCCGGACAAGTGACAGGTAAGGTTTGAGATGCGGTAAGAAATCACATGCGTCATGTGCGTTGCAAAGTACGACATGTTCCGCTTCGAACGTCTGCAATGTGCCATGTACCCGATAGCCTTCTGCAAGCCTCTCAAGGCGTAGTGCCGTAGTGTCAAACACGGTTTCAATGTTTGGCTGTGCAATCAGGTGTATGCACCAGGCATGCGGGTTTGCCCACCCAGCTTCGGGTATATGTAATCCCGCATGCTTTACTTGAATACCGGCAATGTTACTGGCTTCATCCGTACTAACGAATCGCGCAGCGAATGGTAATGCATGGGAATCAAATTGTTGTGAAATCTTTTCGTGCTGTATCAGGGTTTTTGTGTCGAAAGTGAGTTGCAGTTGACCGCAGCTTGCATGGAATTGTTGGTTTGCATCTATTGCATCCAGCATATTCAATGTGAAACGGAATCCTTGTATCCCCAGCAGGCTGGTAGCATCAGGCAATACGGAAAGTTTTGGGTACAACATGGCAGCCGGATTGCCTGAAGCCGCTTGTGCGACATCTTTTTTGCGCTCTATCAGTGTGACTTTGAATCCATGGTTAGCCAACACATATGCGGTGCTGCAACCAGCGATTCCGCCCCCAATCACAATGGCGCTGGTCATGGCTGACCTCTAAAACTGCCGTAGATCATTTCGCGTTTCTTGCCAAAGCCTGGGCGTTTTTGCACTTCAAAACCAGCCGCCAGCAAACCGCGCCTGACGTGACCAGCGCTAGTAAAGGTAGAAAAGGTGCTGATTTCTGGTTTTGATAGACGTGCCATTTGCTTGAAGAGATGCTCACTCCACATGGTTGGGTTTCTGGCAGGCGCGAAACCATCAAGCAACCAGGCATCTGCCGTGGCAGTGACCTTCGGCAAGGCATCCATGACATCGGCTATCCATAATTGCAGGGTGAGCTGGGGGGTGATTCGCCAGATATTTTGTCCCGCTTTCAATTGTGCGTAATGTGGTAAAAAAAATTGCTGCAATTCGGCAAATTCAGGCCAGTGCTGGCATGCAAGCTGCATGTCGGTATAGCTGATAGGGTATTTTTCGGTGCTGATGAAGGTTAAATGCGAATTTGCAGGTGCTAACTGTAACCATTTCGTGGCAACTACGAAAAAATTCAAACCTGTGCCAAAGCCTGTCTCGATGATGTTAAAACCTGCCTGTGCATGAGGGAAGCGAGTCTCCAGCTGATTGCCCTGTACAAATACATGCTCCGTCTCTTGCCTGCCATTCTCATTCGAAAAATAAATGTCGCCAAAGTCAGTAGCAAATGGCAGCCCGTTTTTCCATTCCAGAGTGGCAAATTGCATAAAATCTAGTTAAAAGTCTTAGATTAACATACGTAGGATGTGCATTGGCAATAACCATTAAATCGCGTACTATACAAATCTGTATAGCCAAAGGCGGGTGAAAATGAAAAACGGTTTATTGAAACTATTCGGTTTGATAATGGGTGTGATACTAAGTGCATGTAGTCACACGGCTGTACAGCAACAAGCCGGCGATTGGCCGAGTTATGGCAAAAACTACGCCGGGCAGCGTTTTGTCAACACCGGCCAGATCAACACTACTAACGTAAAACAGCTGACACGTGCATGGAAATTCAATTCCGGTGTGGCGGCGACTTTTCAGGCCACGCCCATTGTAGTGAATGGGGTGATGTATGTCGCACTGCCATATGACCATGTTGTGGCGCTGAATGCGGCGACAGGACAAGAGATCTGGCGATACCAGCATGACAGGCACAAAGATTGGGCGATGTGCTGTGGCCCGGCGAACCGTGGCGTGGCAGTAAGTGGCGGAAAGGTATTTATTGGCACTGTGGATGCCCGATTGATTGCGCTGGATGCTGCAACCGGCAAAAAATTGTGGGATATCGATGTGGTCGAAGCTGCGGTGACCACCGAAGGTCAGGACGCCTTGAACAAGGATGACCCGAATTCTGCACGAAAAGTCACCGGTGGCACAGGGATAGGCATCGCGATGGCCCCTGTGGTGTATAAAGGCAAGGTGATCGTCGGCATTACAGGTGTAGGTTATGGGCTGCATATTGATAACCCGCGTGAGGATGCGCCTTTGGGTGCAGTAATTGGCGTGACAGGTCGTTATGGTCGTCCAGGGTTTCTGGCCGCTTTCGATGTCAGCAACGGCAAGCGCGTCTGGCAGTTCGATACGATCCCTGCGACAGGCTGGGAAGGTGATTTCACCGAAACAGTGGATGGTGAAATCAAATTGGACCGTGATATCGCGAGCGAAAAAGCCAGCCTAGGCCGTTTCCCAGATGCTGCGCGCTTTGGCGGTGGGTCCGCGTGGACTACGCCGGTCATCGACACGGTAACTAATACCTTGTATTTCGGTACGGGCAATCCCTCGCCGCAGATGAACGATATCTCGCGTCCGGGGGATAATCTATATACCGTTTCTTTGATAGCTCTGGATGCCAACACCGGCAAGCGCAAATGGCATTACCAGCAAGTACCGCATGACTTATGGGGTTATGACCTTGCCAGCCCGCCGGTATTGTTTGACTACGTACTGGA
>JAKOWL010000002.1 GCA_029781535.1 Pseudomonadota bacterium | reverse complement strand
CTGCGTCGCCTGTTCCATTTCCTGCTTCTGCTTTTCCATCTTGTTGGACCAGACATTACCAGCGATAGCACCTGCACCTGCACCCACAGCCGCACCAATCACAGCACCCTTACCTCCACCGGCGACCGCACCAACTACCGCACCACCAGCCGCACCAATACCCGCGCCTTTAGCGATGGTCTTTTGCTTTTCTGTCATGTTGTCGGTACTGGCGCAACCGGTCACAGCCAACGCCAAGACAATTGCTACTGTCATAGATTTGCGATTTAACATACCCTTCTCCTCTTTCATTTTTTAAAATGATTGCTCACTCTATTTTGAATAACGAACTAATCAAACACCAGGCACACAGAAAACAAAAAGCGATGGCTTTTACCCCCTCGCTTTTTTAAACCCTGCCCCTTAGTAATTGTTTTAATCAGGCTCAGCGCTTCTACTATTTACCTACGGCACCAAAAACTTTTTTGATAATACTGCTTGCTTGCCCCATTGGATCTTTACGAATTGCCGCCTCTTCTTTGGCAATCATCAGATACAAACCATCCAAGGCTTTTTGGGTGACATACTTGTTAATATTGGCATCTTCCTTTTTCACTACACCAAACTTGCTTCCCATTTCCGCATACTTGTTATAGCTTTCAGCCAATTGCACGTTAGCGGTGGCTTTTTCCACGATAGGCAGAAACTTTTCAGCCATCTGTGTGGATGTAGTACGCTTGAAATACTGGGTAGCTGCATCTTGCGACCCCGTCAGAATCGCCTTGGCATCCGCCAGAGTCATTTTCTTGATGGAATCCGCCAACAAGACCTTGGCTTCAGGCACCGCCGCTTCGGCAGCACGGTTCATTTTCAGCACCAATTCATCGGATTGCTTGCCCATCCCCATCAGCTTCATGCCTTTTTCAATCTTCTTGAGTGAATTTGGCAGAGGGATTTTGACTTCCTTGTTGCCAAAGAAACCATCTGTTGTCCCCAGCATGTTGACCGCTTTGGTCACACCCTGATCCAAAGCCGCTTTCAGGCCATCCGAGGTTTCAGCATTGCTGAGCGCACTGACACCGGCACTGCTACCGCCTCCACTGGCACTCGCACTTGTATTACTTTTAAGCGCATCCTTCACATCCGACAGGCTCAGCGCACTGGCGTGAGTAGCAAAAACAGTGACCAACAGTGCTGCATACAGGCGTTTCATGCTTATCCCCCAATAAAAATCCGCATCTGAATTTTAACGTTGCAGGATGCGGATTGGTTTACGTTATTTTTTGGCCTTGGATGATTTCACGCCCCAAATCTGATCGGCGTATTCCGCAATCGTCCTGTCGCTAGAGAATTTGGCCATGCGCGCCACATTCAGGATAGCGCGTTTCGACCACTCCTCCTGGTCTTGGTACACCTTGGCAACTTCGTCCTGCATGGCGATATAACTAGCGTAATCTGCCAACAGCAAGTAGTTGTCACCGTTATTGAGCAAGTTATCGACGATTGCCTGGTAACGATTTGGCTCATCTACAGAGAAGAAACCAGAAGCAATCATATCCAACACCTGTTTCAACTCGGCATTCTGGTGATAGTAGTCACGTGAATTATAGTCCATCGATTTGAGTGCGGCGACTTCCGGTGTCGTCAGGCCGAAGATGAAGATATTGTCGTCGCCGACTTCTTCCTTGATCTCCACATTAGCGCCGTCCAGCGTACCAATCGTCAAAGCACCATTCAGCGCCATCTTCATGTTACCGGTACCGCTAGCCTCCGTGCCAGCAGTGGAAATTTGTTCAGACAGATCACTGCCAGGGAACAGGATTTCAGCAGCGGAAACCTCATAGTTAGGGTAGAACACCACCTTGAGCTTATCGCCGACTGCCGGATCTTCATTCACGATCGACGCAACATCGTTGATCAAACGAATGATCAGCTTGGCCATCCAATAACCTGGCGCAGCCTTGCCGCCAAAAATCACG
The DNA here is from genome assembly GCA_029781535.1 of Pseudomonadota bacterium. Classification (GTDB taxonomy): domain Bacteria; phylum Pseudomonadota; class Gammaproteobacteria; order Burkholderiales; family Methylophilaceae; genus Methylophilus. Next base: position 48,726 of record JAKOWL010000002.1, on the reverse strand, counting down.
GCACGTGGCGTAATGTTCTCAGCCTGGCCTTGACGTATACGGTTATATAGCGTGATGACATGCAGCACGTTCAGCAACTGGCGCTTGTATTCATGGATGCGCTTGATCTGTACGTCAAACAGCGCATCCGGGTTGAGCTTCACACCGGTGAGGTGCTCGATCCTCTTGGCCAGACGTACCTTGTTGGCATGCTTCACATGACGGAAGGCCTTGCGGAACTCCTTGTCTTTGGCAAAAGGCTCCAGCTTTTTAAGCTGTGTCAAATCTTTCTGGAAACCGTCGCCGATCTTGCTGCGAATCAAATCGGTCAAGCCCGGATTTGCCTGATTCAGCCAGCGACGTGGCGTGATGCCATTGGTCATGTTAGTGAACTTGTGCGGATAGATCTTATGGAAATCCGCAAACAACGTCGTTTTCAGCAGTTCGCTATGCAATTCCGCCACGCCGTTGACAGTATGGCTACCCACCACCGCCAGATTCGCCATACGGACACGGCGGCCATGCGACTCATCAATGATGGAAACACGGCGCAGCAGTTCGGTGTCGCCAGGGAAGTGATGGTTCACCATTTGCAAGAACTGGTGATTAATCTCGAAAATGATTTCCAGATGGCGCGGCAACAGACGACCAAACAGGTCTACCGACCAAGTCTCCAACGCCTCCGGCATCAATGTATGGTTGGTATAGGCAAAGATGCGCGTGGTCAGGTCCCATGCGGTCGCCCAGTCCAGGCCGTGCATATCGACCAACTGGAACATCATCTCGGCCACCCCAATCGCAGGGTGCGTATCGTTCAGCTGAATCGCGATCTTGTCAGGCAATATTGCCCAGTTGGTTTTCTCTGCATGCGTATGCGTGCTGATGAAGCGGCGTAGAATATCCTGAATCGATGCAGAAACGAAGAAATACTGCTGTTTCAGACGCAATTCCTTACCCAGCTGGGAAGTGTCGTTCGGGTATAACACCTTGGAGATAGTCTCGCTATCGTTACGCTCGGCCACTGCCTGCTCATAGTTGCCATCGTTAAAATGGCGCAGATCGAACTCGCGCGCCGCCTTGGCAGACCACAAACGCAAGGTGTTCACTGTCTCGGTGCCATAGCCCGGTACTGGCACGTCATAAGCCATGGCCACCACCGGATCCGCATCTACCCAGTGGCTCTTGGTGCCTTGTGGTGTATGGATCTGCACTGTCTTACCATAGAATCTCACCGGATAGGTCGCTTCAGGGCGTTGGAACTCCCAGATGTTGCCATAGCGCAGCCAGTTGTCAGGATTCTCCACTTGCTGGCCATCCTCGATGGACTGGCGGAACATGCCGTATTCATAACGGATACCGTAACCGGAAGCAGGAATATCCATCGTCGCCATCGAATCCAGGAAGCAGGCTGCTAGACGACCCAGACCGCCATTACCCAATGCGGCGTCTGTTTCCATCTCCACCGCATTCTCCATGCTGTGTCCCAATGCACTCAAACCGTTCGCCACATCATCATTAACGCCCAAATTCAGTGCAGCATTGGACAACATGCGGCCAATCAGGAACTCGAGTGATAAATAATAAACGCGCTTCGGATCCTGCTCGGAATACGCTGAGGAGGTCTTCACCCAGCGTTCCACGACATGGTCGCGCACCGTATGGGCCGAGGCGTTATACCAGTCACGCGGCGTGGAAACCTCGTCTGTCTTGAAACAGGAAAAGATCAGATGATTCTGAATTGCTTGCTTGATGGGTGTCAGTGTGGGTAAAACAATATCTGCATTCTTGCTTGTACTCATGGAACCACTTTCGGAAATAACATGTTTGTAATAGTGTAATTCTAGCAAATTGCGCGCCAGCATTGACTACGTTTCCGTGACAATTACATTTCGTTACATATGCGCGCACGTTCATTGCAAAAACAATCGGCCTGGAAGGCAAGCTGGGTGCGCCTTCCAGGCCGACGGGGTTGATAATGAAAATTAACGCTTATTAAACGATGAGTTTGTTCATGCGTTTGACGAAACTGGCCGGATCTTCCAGCTGGCCCCCTTCTGCCAGCAAAGCCTGATCGAACAAAAGACTGGTCAAATCATCGAATACAGCCTGGTTAGTTTCATTCTTCAGGCGCTCGATCAGCTTATGTTCCGGATTGATCTCCAGCGTCGGTTTGTTTTCCGGGGTCTTCTGCCCTGCCGCCTTGAGCATGCGCTCCAGGTTGCCGGAGATGTCATGTTCGCCCGCCACTAGGCATGCCGGCGAATCAGTCAGGCGATGCGTCACACGCACTTCTTTCACCCTGTCGCCCAATGCGGACTGGATTTTTTCCACCACATCTTTCGCCGCATCTTCGATTTTCTTCTGCGCTTCTTTTTCGCTTTCGTCTTCCAGCTTGCCCAGATCTAGATCACCCTTGGCAACGGACTGCAGTTTCTTGCCTTCCACCTCGAACAGGCCGCCCAACATCCACTCGTCCACGCGGTCGGACAGCAGCAACACCTCGATGCCCTTCTTGCGGAAGATCTCCAGATGCGGACTGTTCTTCGCGGCCGCAAAGCTGTCAGCAGTGATGTAGTAGATGGCCTCCTGGCCTTCCTTCATGCGGCTGACGTAATCCTTGAACGATACGTTCTGCGCCTCGCTATCCGCAAGCGTACTAGAAAATCTTAACAACCCGGCTATCTTGTCCTTGTTGGCAAAATCCTCAGGCGGGCCTTCTTTCAGCACGCGGCCGAACTGATCCCAGAAGTTCTGGTAATCCTCAGGCTTGTTGGCCGCCATGTCTTCCAGCAGATCCAGCACACGCTTGGTGGAAGCGGACTTGATGGATTCGATGTCCTTGCTATGCTGCAGGATCTCGCGTGACACGTTCAACGGCAAATCGGCAGAATCAATCACGCCGCGCACGAAACGCAGGTAATGCGGCATGAGCTTCTCGGCATCTTCCATAATGAACACGCGCTTCACATACAGCTTGATGCCATGGCGTTGCTCGCGGTCATACAGATCGAACGGCGCCTTGCCCGGTACATACAGCAGGGATATATATTCCTGCTTACCCTCGACGCGATTGTGCACCCAAGTCAGCGGTTCCTCGAAATCGTGCGATACGTGCTTGTAGAATTCCTTGTATTCGTCCTCGGAAATGTCGTTCTTGCTGCGCGCCCACAGTGCGGATGCCTTGTTGACGACTTCATCTTCATCGGTCGGCACTTGCTCGCCGTCTTTCCACTCCGATTTCTTCATCACGATCGGCAAAGTGATATGGTCGGAATACTTGCGAATGATGGTCTTTATCTTCCAGTCATTCAGGAACTCATCTTCGTCATCGCGCAGATGCAAGATCACATCAGTACCTCGCCCGGATTTTTCGGCGGATTCAATGGTGAACTCACCCTCGCCGCTGGATTGCCATTGCGTCGCCTCCGCCTCGCCAGCACGGCGCGTGGTTAAGGTCACCTTATCCGCCAGAATGAATGCGGAATAGAAACCAACGCCAAATTGTCCGATCAGATTCGCGTCCTTGGCCTGGTCGCCGGTCAATGATTGCAGGAATGCCTTGGTGCCGGATTTGGCGATGGTGCCGATGTTGTCGATGACTTCCTGGCGGCTCATGCCGATGCCGTTATCGCTGATGGTCAGCGTGCGTGCGGATTTATCAAACGAAATACGAATCTTCAGGTCGCTGTCGTCGCCATACAGGCTGCCATTGTTCAGCGCCTCAAAACGCAGCTTGTCTGCCGCATCCGAAGCATTGGAGATCAGCTCGCGCAACACGATCTCCTTGTTGCTGTAAAGCGAGTGGATCATCAAATGCAGCAGCTGTTTGACTTCGGCCTGAAAGCCCAGAGTTTCTTTTTGTGATGTCATCATCAAAGTTCGTCCCTTTAAATTTATTTGTACCAAAAACCAAATTTCTTTATATTTGGGGTCGCTTATTCACATTTCAAGCGGTATCATTTCCTCAAGCATCATTTACAACTGCAATATCATGCCGAATCACTCATCAGACACACTCTTTGCCGCCGTTGACCTTGGTTCCAACAGTTTCAGACTTGAAATCGGCCGTTACGACCATGGCCAGATGATCCGTATCGATTACCTGAAAGAAGCCGTGCGACAGGGGGGCGACCTGGATGAGAACCGTAACCTCTCATCCGATGCGATGGAGCGCGGCCTGAAATGTCTGCTGCGCTTTGGCGAACGCATCAAAGGCTTCCCGGCCACGCATGTCCGCGGCGTTGCCACGCAAACCCTGCGTGAAGCCAAGAACCGTGAGGAATTCCTGCGGCTGGCAAAGGTCGCCCTTGGTTATGATGTGGAAGTGATTTCTGGGGTCGAGGAAGCACGGTTGATCTATCAGGGTGTCAGCCGCTTCCTGCCGCAGTCGGATGAACGAAGACTGGTTGTGGATATCGGCGGACGTTCCACCGAGTTCATCCTGGGGCAAGGCTTCACAATCAACTCTACCGACTCCTTGCGCGTCGGCTCCGTAGCCTGGTCGCTCAAATATTTCCCCAAAGGACAATTCACCGAGGAAGCTTTCCTGCGTGCCGAGGTCGCTGCGGAATCCTACTTTGACGCCATCATGCAGACCTATCAGCCACCCGCATGGGATGTCGCTTATGGCGCATCCGGCACCGTAGGGGCGATTGCGGAGATTCTGGGTTATGCCGGATTCGAGTCTGACCGCATCAACCGCAAAAACTTGAAATGGCTGCGTAACGAACTGATTCGCGCCAAGCATGTGGACAAACTGTCTATGACCGGCCTGCGTGACGACCGAAAACCGGTTATCGGTGGCGGTTTGTCCGTGTTATTGGCTGTATTCGATCTGTTGGAAATCGAGGAGATGCATGTCGCCAGCGGCGCGCTGCGCCATGGTTTGCTGTATGGCATGGCTGAAAAAGATAAACATGAGATGATGGATCTGCGCAAGCAAGCCATCGAACGGCTTTCCAACAAGTTTGGGGTCGACAAATCTCATGCCCAGCGTATCGGCGAGATCGCCAGGACCTTATTCAAACAGATATTGCGGTATGCGCCCGAAGACAGCTACGCGACACATGCGCAAGAGCTTGTCTGGGCCGGCCAATTGCACGAGATCGGCTGGGCCATTTCCCATACCAACGCCCATCGCCATAGCGCCTATATCCTGGACAACGCGGAGATCATGGGGTTCGCCCAGCATGAATTGCATCGCCTAGGACAGCTCATATTGGGACATAAAGGCAAACTCAACAAACTAGACGTAGATCAGGAAGACGCCTTATTCATGACAGAGCTGATGTGCTTGCGGCTGGCGGTGATATTCTGCCATTCGCGCACCATGCCGAAACTGGATGGCATAGAACTGCATCTGGATGGAAACACCTTCTATCTCAGCGTGCCGCAGGCATGGCAACGCACTCACCCACAAAGCACCTACCTGCTGGAAGAAGAAGTATTAGCCTGGAAAAAGACTGATTGGAGCCTGATTATCACGCACGCATAACCTCGTTCGACTCTCCAGCTTGCCAAGAAACTTTCTCACCCCTATTCAATATCTCAAATTTTCTGCCGTTAACAGCCTATCGCGTTAGCTTTTTGCAACTCAGGAAATTTACAAACCAGCGCCCTACACTGCTTGAGGACGCACAGGAAGGCATATGGGGCATTTAGATTTAAACATTTCTGCAGGCATCGATCTACTTAATTGGCCAACCCCGCTATATTTCACTTTCCTGCACGACCCGAACAAACCCACGGATGAACTCTGCATCGTAGAAATCATCAAGGGGAAAACGCTGACTGGCTACCTGGTCCGCCACTCACCGGATGAGTTGTGCATACTGTTCAAATCTTTGCATTCCAATGTAGAGCAAACGATATCCTTTAACAATATCAAGAGCTTGCGACTGCTATGGCCCACCGAGATGGTAGCCGAGCAGGGGTTTCTGGAAACACATGCAAAAGAGAATTTTACGCTAGTAGAACAAAAAACTTTCCACGTCGAATTTTCCGACGAATCGACGCTTGATGGAAATACGCTTGGCTATGTATATAACGAGGTTGGACTGTATCTTAATTCAGTACTGAACGATGGAAAAGTCGAGAGACGTTTCATCCCTCTACACGCAATAAAGGACTTCCAGATCGGTCAACAGCTTGGGGAAATCCTTATAGAACAGGAACTCGCATCTGCGGACGACATTGAATCAGCACTGGAACACCAAAACGAGATACGCAAGAAACGTATCGGCGATTACCTCAATGAGAGCCAGATACTTACTTCCGAGCAATTACATAAAGCCATTGAGCATCAAGAGAAACTACCTGTATTGAAGCTGGGGGAAGCGCTCAAGCAACTTCAGTTACTGACCGATGAACAATTAGAGGATGCCCTTCAGAAACAAAAACAAAACCGCAACATGCGGTTGGGAGAAATTCTCATAAAAATGGGTATCATCGACGAAAGGACCTTGAAAGGCACGCTTGCCAAGAAACTGGGGGTTCCATACGTCAACCTGGAAAATTTCAATTTCGATGCCAATGCCATTCGCTTGATCAATGCCAAATTGGCCAGAAAATATCACATCATACCCTTGTGCCTGCATGAAGGAGCGCTTGTAATCGGGATAGAAGACCCGATGAATACCAAGGTACTTGATCAACTGCGCTTCATGATTCAGATGAAGATCTTGCCTGTGATCGCATCGCGCGAAAACATTGCTGAAGCCTTGGATGGTTATTACGGCCAAAACAGCACACCTGAAGATGAAACCTTGCCGGCTATCTCTATCAATTTTGACGGTACATTGGATTTAGATGCAGAAAATAGCGATCAACAAGGAACTGGGATAAACGATCTCGCCAACAGGCTTTTTGACGAGGGAGAATCCATAGCAATGGAAGTCGTCGAAGAGAAGCCCATTGCGGAATCAGACAATACGCTCGTTCAACTGGTCAATAAAATGATCCTGGACGCTGTAAAAAACAATGCGTCAGACATTCATATTGAAACTTATCCGGACAGAAAAAATACCATCGTGCGCTTCCGCAGGGACGGTAGCATGGAAAATTATCTGGAATTACCGGCAAATTTCCGCAATGCGCTGATCTCGCGTATCAAGATCATGGCTCAACTCGATATTTCCGAGCGCCGCAAGCCACAAGATGGAAAACTTGATTTCCAGCAATTCGGTAATGCGAAAGTCGAACTGCGCGTCGCTACCATTCCAACCACAAATGGCCTGGAAGATATAGTCATGCGCGTACTAACTACCAGCAGGCCACTACCGATGAAAAAACTGGGACTTTCTGATGAAGCATTAAGCACCATGGAAAAACTCATTCACCGCTCACATGGCCTGATTCTGGTGTGCGGCCCGACAGGCTCGGGCAAAACCACCACGCTGCATTCGATACTAGGACACATCAACACTCCTGAGCGTAAAATATGGACAGCCGAGGATCCCGTCGAAATCACCCAGCCCGGTCTACGTCAGGTACAAATTAATTCGAAAATTGGTTGGACGTTTGCACAGGCGATGCGTAGCTTTCTACGCGCCGACCCGGATGTCATCATGGTAGGTGAAATGCGCGATGAAGAAACCACAAAGATTGGCATTGAAGCTTCCCTGACTGGCCATCTGGTTCTTTCGACATTGCACACCAATAGTGCCCCTGAAAGTATTGTGCGCATGCTTGATTTAGGCATGGATCCGTTCAATTTTGCCGATGCTCTAGTTGGGATTCTGGCACAGCGTTTGGCGAAAAAATTATGCATAAAGTGCAAGGAAGCCTACACACCTGACGAAACAGAACTTGCAGAGCTGGCCGCCGAATACACTTATAACACCAATATCAGCACGAGCACTCTGCTAGAACAATGGAAGGCGCATTATATTCAAGAAGGCAAGATAACCTTATACCGCGCCAAGGGTTGCAAACATTGCAATAATACTGGGTATCGTGGAAGGCTGGGGCTTTACGAACTCATGACCATCAATCCAAACATCAAGCAGTTGATCCAAAAGCGTGCCACAGTAACAGAAATCGCGACAGAGGCTTTAGCCAACGGCATGACCACACTGAAGCAAGACGGAATTAAAAAGATATTCCAGGGTGACACCGATATCGCTCAGGTGCGTGCAGTCTGCTCCTGACCTGCATCCATACCTCCCTCTTTACAAATAATATAAACTGTTTATACTGTTTATATTATTTGTAAAGGAGAGCGCCATGACCAAAGTATCCCCTATGCTTGCTGAAGCACTTGGCTTGCCAAAGGCACCGGCTGAACCAAAAGCTGCTGCTGCAAAAACTCCGCCTGCAGCCAAACCTGCCGCGGCGGCCAAACCAGATGCAAAAACCAAAGTTGAAGCAAAACCCGCAGCTAAACCTGCTGCCAAACCTGCAGTTGCGACAACGGTGAAAAAACCCGTTAAAAAACCTGTCGTCGACAAAAAAGCCAAGCAGCCTAAAGTGAAAATGGAACGTGACAGCTTCACGATGCCTAAAGAAGAGTACGCACAGATCACCATCATCAAGGCTCGTTTGCAGACACTTGGACAACCTGCCAAGAAAAGTGAACTGTTGCGCGCGGGCGTGATGCTGCTGGCCGCCATGAGTGACAATACGCTAAAGGCGACGCTGGCAAAAGTACCTGCCATCAAAACAGGTCGCCCCAAGAAGAAATAACAAAGCAGGGCGATGCCCTGCTTTCAAAACTTAGTCTGCAGGCCGGTTAAAGCATCTGCGGGCACATTGATGCGAGCAACCTGAACTGTGGCGACCCCGTTTCGGAATCGCTGTGCAGCCACCAAGCCGCCCCCTACTTGACCTCCACACCTGAGCGCATGCCAAGCATGCGGCCAATCGTCTGGCCTATCCATGGCTGATGCCCAACCAGCAGTATCTGCCTGGGCAGCTGTTCATTTTCATCAGCATCCAAATGCCGGCTGATGACGTCCAATATCGTTTCCATATCCGCCCCAGGACGAATCTCCTGTTCGACCTCGTATTCCAGCCCGAGCGCATTCGCAGTCTGCACTGTACGCAGCGCCGGACTGGTCAGCACGATGACGCGTTTGTCCAGACGCTGGTTAAGCCAAGCCGCCATCTGCCTGGCCTGCTTCTCGCCTTTCACGCTCAACGGCCGCTCCATATCATCCTGGTCGTCCTGGGCAGGTTTGGCATGGGCATGCCGCCAAAAAATAATATCTACGCTTGCCATATTTATATCTTAGTATCTTTTTCCTGATAAGTTTTCATCAGTTGTTCCTGCGCACTCGACAACTTGGCGCATGCAGACTTGTCGTGCTTGACACACAATGGGTGATATTGTCCCTGCTCAGCCAATACCCACGCATCCTTGTTATCGTTCAGATAGGGTAACAGACATTTTTGCCAGATATAGGTCTGCATTTGGGCATCCCGTATCGGCCACGCAATCTCCACGCGCCTGAACATATTACGGCTCATCCAGTCTGCGCTGGATAGCCAGACACGCTGGTACCCATCTATCTCGAACCAGAAAACCCGCGAGTGTTCCAGAAAACGCCCGACCAAAGAGCGCAACTTGATACGCCCTTGTATGCGCGGATCATCTATCGGCAGAATATTGGCTCCGCGTATCACCAAGTCGATACGCACGCCGTTACGTGCCGCGTCCAGCAGCGCATGCACCAGAGATTCATCCGTCAGCGAATTCATCTTGAGCGCAATGTAAGCCTCTTTCCCGCGCGAAGCTGCAATGCTTGCACGGCGCACATACCGCAACATAGCCTGATGCAAAGTGAACGGCGCTGTCAGCAGGCGACGCATCCTGGGTAACGGCACCTGTGCTGTCAGGTGACGGAACACGGCTTCCATCTCACGCGTCACCATCACATCCTGCGTCAGCATGCCGATATCCGTATAGAGCTTGGCTGTCTTGGGGTTATAGTTCCCGGTGGACAAGTGGCCGTAACGTTTGATGTAACGCCCTTCCCGACGCATCACTAATAACATTTTGGCATGCGTCTTCAAGCCGACGATACCATATACCACCTGAGCCCCCACGGACTCCAGCGCTTCGGCCCAGTTGATATTGGACTCCTCATCGAAGCGCGCCTTCAGCTCCACCACTGCCAGCACTTCCTTGCCTTTTCGCACTGCATCCTTCAGCAAATTCAACATGCGAGGGTCGTCACCAGTGCGATAGATCGTCTGCTGGATCGCCAGCACGCTCGGGTCGTTCACCGCCTCTTCCAGAAAATCAATTACTGCTTCAAAACTCTCGAATGGACGATGAATCAACACATCGCCTTGCTTGAGCCTATCAAAGAAGGAACTCTTTTCACCCGTTAGCTGCAAAGGCCATTGCGGTGTATGCGGTGTAAATTTGAGCGCATCTGCATCCACCATGTCAGGCAACTGGATCAGCCTACCCAGATTGACAGGGCCGTTCACACGATAAAGCGCCAGTTCTGGCAAGACGAACTGTTTGAGCAGAAACTCAGCCATATGGGAGGGGCAAGTATGCGAAACTTCCAGCCGTACCGCCTGCCCGTATTGACGATGCACCAACTCCTGCCGTAACGCTGTCCTCAAATCGCTGACATCTTCTTCATCCACCTCCAGTTCGGAATTCCGCGTCACACGAAACTGCGAGGCATGCATGACATTACGACCGGGGAACAAAGTCTGCAGATTAGTGCGGATGATGCTGGTTAACAATACGAAACATTGCTTGCCACCGCTCACTTCATCCGGCAGACGCACGATGCGTGGCAATGTCCGTGGCACGCGCAGGATGCAAACCGCGTTGCTCCGTCCAAAAGCATCGACACCATCCAGTTCGACAATGAAATTCAAAGCCTTGTTTGCCACCTGTGGGAAAGGATGAGCAGGATCGAGCGCGATAGGCAGCAACAACGGCCTGACGTTCTGTTCGAAATACTCCTGCACAAACTGATTCTGCTCCGGCGTTCTGGCCTCGCTAGGTATCAGCCGTACACCCTGCACATCCAGCGCAGGCATCAGCACTTCATAAAAGATACGATATTGTTCCGCGATAAGCGCATGCGCCTCTGCAGACACCATCGTAAAGGTATGCGCTGTCACCCCGGCATCGGCTCGCCTGCCAGAAAAAGCTTCCAGCTGAGCTTCCATCCTCACTTCAAAGAACTCATCCAGGTTCGACGCCACGATGCTCAAGAAGCGCAAACGCTCGAGCAACGGGTAATCCTCTCGCATGGCAAGTGACAGCACCCGGCGGTTGAACGCCAGCAGGCTCATGTCACGGTTCAGCAAAGGATTTATCAAGGTTTTCATCACTAAAAAATCAACCAATCAGCATAGCAATAGATTGTGACAATCTGATTACAAGCACTATTTGCGGTTCATCCAATCACACTGGCAGTACTGGCTGTATGTGACACTTTGCGATAGTATCTGTTCACTAAATCAGACAATATAACGAGGAAGCCACATGAGCAACATTCAGGTAAAGGCATTGGGAGAGAATCGTTACGAAGTCTCGGTACTTGAACGCTCACCTACCACCCATATCATCACCGTGCCTGCAGCTTATGCAGCCAAGCTCACGAACGGCATGGCAAGCACTGAAACATTGGTCGAAAAGTCCTTCGAATTCCTGCTGGAACGCGAACCTAACACCAGCATCCTGCGCAGCTTCGAGCTAAGCGTGATTGGGCGCTATTTCCCGGAATACGAACGCGTTATCACGTCTTACTTTTAATAATATGATTGATGGCCCACTGTGCCAGCACAAAGCCGAAAGTAGCCGTCACGCTCACGGACGAACCATAACCCGCACAACTCAATCCTGTAATAGCAGCATCTCCAGAAGGCACATCACAACTGGCTTGCAGTGCATCCGGCCTGATGACTTCCTCGTTAGAATAGACACAGGTAAAACCGAACTTGTGCGACTTCTTCACGGTTAAATTACCTTTAGGAAAACCAAAATCCCGCCGCAGCAGGTTGCGCACCTTTGCCAACAGCTTGTCACCTTGGACATATGCCATATCCGCCGTCTGGATGCGCGTCGGGTCCAGCCTGCCGCCCGCAGCACCAGCTACCAGCAATGGCAGGTGATTTTGCTTGCAGAACACCGCAATCGCTACTTTGGCCTTGGCGTCATCTGTTGCGTCTATCACCACATCGAACGGTTGTGCCAATAGCGCCTGCACGTTCTCCGGTGTCACAAAATCCTCAACCTCACGCACCTTACAAGCCGGGTTAATTAGCAAGATGCGCTGATGCATGGCTGTGACCTTGGCCTTGCCAAACTCACTTTCCAGTGCATGGATCTGCCGGTTGATGTTGGATTCTGCCACATTGTCTAGGTCGATCAGAGTCAGCTGGCCCACCGCGTTGCGTGCCAAAGCCTCCACCACCCATGAGCCGACACCGCCAACACCGATGACACACACATGCGCCACCTGCAGCTTGGTCAAGCCCGTGTCGCCGTACAAACGGCTTACGCCACCAAATCTACGCTCAACATCTATCTCTTGTATTTGCATCCGATTTTTCATTATCAAAACAACATGCCTGGAAGCCTCGTCCTGCTTGGATTACAAACCAACAAGCCGCACAATAAAACGCGTGCATACATAAGAGTCAAGTTTCCAGCACCACGAAGGCCACCGCCAGATTCTTCTCATCGCTGATGCTGACATGCGCGGCATGTACCTGTTTTTCGGCAAGCAGTGCCTCGACCTCTTCGTTGAACTCCAGCAATGGCTTGCCCATCGCGTCATGCGTGACCTGAATGCTCTGGAAAGTTACAGCCCCGCGGATGCCGGTGCCCAAGGCTTTTGAAAACGCCTCCTTGGCGGCAAAGCGTTTAGCTAGAAAACGTGCCTTGATCTGCGACGCCTCGTAAGCTTCCCATTCGCCTTCTGCCAGAATCCGCTTGGCGAATGCGTCGCCGAATTCACCTAAAGCCGCTTCGATGCGGGCAACTTCGACGATATCCGTGCCGATGCCATGAATCATCTGGGAGCAGATTCTTTCATCAACGCTTTCATCTCACGCACGGCGTTATCCCAGCCCACGAATAAGGCATGCGCAACGATAGCGTGCCCGATGTTCAGCTCCTCGAAACCGTACATGCGGGCGATATGATGCACGTTGTGATAGTGCAGACCATGTCCGGCGTTGACGATGAGCTTGGCATCCCGCGCATGGTGTAAGGCCACCTCGATACGCTCACGCTCAGCTTCTTGCGCCTCGTCGTTTTCAGCATCGGCAAAGGTGCCGGTATGCAGTTCGATCACCGGCGCACCGGTTTTGACCGCCGCATCTATCTGCGCCAGATCCGGCGCGATGAACAGGGAGACGCGAATGCCGGCATCGCCCAGTTTTTGCACCGCGTGTTTAACTTTATCGAAATGCGTAATGACATCCAGACCGCCTTCGGTAGTGCGCTCCTCACGGCGCTCCGGCACCAGACACACATCCTGCGGCCCGACTTTGACTGCAATATCCAGCATCTCGTCCGTTACGGCACATTCCAGATTCATCTTGGTTTGCAGCAGCGGACGCAAGGCAAAGATATCTGCATCCTGCATATGCCTTCTATCCTCGCGCAGATGCAAGGTGATGCTGTCCGCCCCAGCCTGCTCGGCACGCAAAGCGGCCTGCACCACGCTGGGATATTTAGTGCCACGCGCTTGCCTAATTGTCGCGACGTGGTCAATGTTGACGCCTAACTTAATCATTTATAAACCTTGTAAATCAATCAATAATTGCCGCGTGTGTAAAGGCTTGTCGCCCAGATAATGTGCCAGCAAATAACGCATCAGCTGTTTGCTTTGTGCCTGCGTCTGCACATCAGCATAATCACCACGCGCCATATCCAGCAACGTTCTTCCCTGCAATTGTACGCCATTTTTGGTCGCACTCAGTTCGCAGGCGCCATATTCCGCCTCGTAGCGATATTGCCGGTCAGCATCGATCACTTCGCCGTTCTCGTCTGCGGTCAGCGGCACCGCATAACCCAGTTCCTGCAGCAGATTCAACTCAAAACGACGTAAATCTGTCGCCAGAGATACGCTTTTTGCCAAGGTTTTAAGCGTATCCTGGTAATAAGCGAAAAGCTGCTCATGTGGATCTTCGCGCGGCAGCAGGCGCAGTAGCAATTCATTGAGATAAAAGCCGCACATCAATGCCTCACCCGGCAGGTCTACCAGGCTCTCCGCCCATTCCAGACTGTGCAGGTTCTTGAGTTCCGCCTTGCCGGACCAGGTGGCGCTTAATTTCTGAAAGGTCTGCAGCATGCCGCGCATGGCAGAACGTGGCCTGCGCGCACCTTTGGCGACTGCTGTCACACGCCCGTGCGTTTGTGTGAACAGCTCGACCACCAGGCTGGTCTCCTTGAACGGATAAGTGTGCAGCACATACACTGCCTGATTGTCCTGCTGGTTCAGTGCCAACGGGGATATTCCTCGTCAATATCCCAAGCTCTTCAGCGCGCGGGCATCGTCTGCCCAACCGCCTTTGACTTTGACCCAGACTTCCAGATATACCTTGCCGCCGAACAGGTTTTCCATATCCTGCCTTGCTTCGGTGGATATCTGTTTCAGCTTCTCGCCGCCCTTGCCGATGATCATCGGCTTCTGGCCTTCCCTATCCACGATCACAGCAGCAAAGATGCGGCGTACGCCCTTGACCACTTCGAACTTCTCGATCTCTACTGCGACTGAATAGGGCACTTCATCGCCCAAGAGACGGAATATCTTCTCGCGCACCAGCTCTGCCGCCAGAAAGCGCTCGTTCTTGTCAGTCAGCTCGTCTTCAGGATAGATAGCTTCCTGCTCAGGCAAATGTTCGCGAATCGCGTCCAGCAAAGTGTCCAGGTTCAGATTCTTCTTGGCGCTCACCGGCACGATGGCAGCAAAATCACGCATTTTCTCCAGCTTGGAAATCAGCGGCAGCAGTTCCGCCTTGTCTTCCATCACATCGGCTTTGTTAAGCACTAGCAGCACCGGCTTGTTATCCGGAAGCAAGGCCAGGACTTTTCTGTCGGCATCCCGCATTTCGCCGGCCTCCATGACGAACAGTACCGCGTCCACTTCGGTCAGCACCTGCGTGACAGTCTTGTTCATACTCTTGTTCAGCGCATTCAAGTGTTGCTGTTGGAAACCCGGCGTATCCACAAAGAGGTATTGGGTATCCTCGGTGGTATGGATACCTAGCAAGCGATGGCGTGTGGTTTGCGGTTTGCGGGAAGTGATGCTCAGTTTCAGGCCCAGGATATGGTTGAGCAGCGTAGATTTGCCTACGTTTGGGCGGCCGACGATGGCCACTGTTCCGCATCTGAACGCCTTGCTTTCGGATAATATTGTCATGGTTTGATCTGCTCTAAAGCCAATTGTGCAGCCTGTTGTTCTGCCGCGCGGCGGCTGGTGCCTTCACCTTGTGTACGGATATTGAACTTGCCGACGAAGCACTCGACCCGGAAAGTCTGTGCGTGCGCCTCGCCCTCGATCTGTACCACCTGATAATCCGGCAGGTCGATCTTTTTGCCTTGCAGATACTCCTGCAGCAGGGATTTCGGGTCTTTGTCGATGACTTTCGGATCGATGGTACTTAGCTTGTCCTCGTACAGCTTCAGCACCAACCTCTCAGCCTCTGCAAACCCGCCATCCAGGAAGACCGCACCGAAGATGGCTTCCATCGCATCCGCTAGGATGGACGGCCTGCGCCAGCCAGCGCTTTTGAGCTCACCCTCACCCAGTTTGAGAGTATCACCAATCTGCAGCTGAGTCGCGATTTCAGCCAGACTGGATTCCTTTACCAGCTTGGCGCGCAAGCGGCTCAAGTCACCTTCCGGCAGCTTGGGAAAACGAACAAAAAGCTGGTGGGCGATGATGAAGTTCAGTACACCATCCCCCAGAAACTCCAGGCGCTCGTTGTTATTGGTAGCAAAACTGCGATGCGTAACCGCCTGAGTCAGCAGCTTGGCATCACGGAACTGATAGCCGATGCGCTTGGCGAGACTATCGAGCGGCATAAGGTGCTAGGCTATTTTTCGGTGCTGGCATGAAAATCCATCTGCACGCTGACATTAGCGATGATTGGTTTGACAACCTGGTAATCCACGATTACCACATTACCTTGTTCATTTTTCTCGATCACCAGATCAGAACCTTTAACGACTGAGATGTATCCAACATTCGCCCCTTTGTCGAACATGGTCATGATCTCTTTTTTGCCCATGTCGTTGAAATTAGGCTCACTGGCAATATGATTGAGTACCTTTTTAACCCCAAAGAACTCGATATATGCAGGCACCATCTTCATGCCGATCATCGCCAGGAATATGATTGCAGCAACCACAATGACCAAACCGATGAATGTCATGCCCTGTTGCTTGCCCTTAATGCCGTTTTGCATATTGCTCCCCTTTAGTGGATTGAGTGACTAATGGATTGAATTACCAATCCTGCTGAACTGGTCAAAATTAAACCATATAAAAAAGGCTTTGCCCACCAGGTTCTTATCCGGCACAAAACCCCATACGCGGCTATCGGCACTATTGTCACGATTATCCCCCATGGCATAGTAATAGCCCTCTGGCACGACGATCGTCTCGCCATTCTGCAGCCTGTCGCCCAAACTGGCCATATCATAGCGGTTAGGGATATCGTGTATCAGCACATCATGCTTCACGCCATTCAAATCCTCTTGCAGGCGATGTGCCGTGATATTGTTATCCTGAAGCACATAGTGATAATCGTCCAGATAGGTCTGGTCAAGCCGCTGGCCGTTGATGGTCAGCACCTTGTCCTGATATTGGATCCTGTCACCCGGCACACCCACCACGCGCTTGATATAGTCCACAGTCGGCTCTGGCGGATAATGGAACACGAACACATCCCCACGTTTTGGATGTTCCATATCGATGAACACGTTATTCAGGATAGGCACGCGGATACCATATCTCCATTTATTCACTAAAATATAATCCCCTGCCAGCAAGGTTGGCATCATCGAGCCTGAGGGAATCTTGAAAGGCTCCACCAGAAACGAACGGATCAGGAACACCACCAGGATCACCGGAAAGAAGCTTTTGGAGTATTCAACTGCCATAGGCTCTGCCGCACCGGCCGGACGCTTTTTACTCCATATCAGGATATCCAGCAGCCAAATCAAGCCGGTAACCGCCAGCACCACTACCATAAACAACGCAAAATACATCGTCAGTCCTTTTTATTTATCTTCTACTTTCAAAATCGCCAGGAACGCTTCCTGCGGAATCTCCACATTGCCCACCTGCTTCATGCGTTTCTTGCCCTCTTTCTGTTTTTCCAGCAGCTTTCTCTTACGCGTGATATCACCGCCATAACACTTGGCCAGCACGTTCTTGCGCATAGCCTTCACCGTCTCGCGGGCGATGATGTTGGCACCAATCGCGGCCTGGATCGCCACATCGAACATCTGGCGCGGGATCAACTCACGCATCTTCGCCGCCAGTTCGCGGCCACGGTACTGGCTGTTGCTACGATGCACGATCAGACTCAAAGCATCCACCCGCTCGCCATTGACCATGATATCCAGTTTCACCAGATCCGCAGCGCGAAACTCTAGAAACTCGTAATCCATCGACGCATAACCGCGTGAGACGGATTTCAGCTTGTCAAAGAAATCCAGCACCACCTCATTCAGCGGCATCTCGTAGCTCAGCATCACCTGACGCCCCATATACTGCATGTTGCGTTGCACGCCGCGTTTATTGTTGCATAGCGTCATCACCGGTCCGACATAATCCTGCGGCATCAGCAGATTTACAACGATCACTGGTTCGCGAATCTCCTCGATACGCGACAACTCTGGCAAACGCGACGGGTTCTCGATCTGCACCACATCGCCATTCTTCATCAGCAACTCATACACCACCGTCGGCGCAGTGGTGATGAGGTCCATGTCATATTCGCGCTCCAGCCGCTCCTGCACGATCTCCATGTGCAGCAAGCCCAAGAAACCGCAGCGAAAACCAAAACCCAGCGCTGTGGAGTTCTCCGGCTCAAAATGCAGGCTGGAATCGTTCAGACTCAATTTTTCCAGCGCAGTTCGCAAGGCTTCAAATTGGTTGGATTCGACCGGATACAGGCCGGCAAACACCTGCGGCTTCACTTCCTTGAACCCCGGCAATGGCTCGCTGGCAGGCCTGTCGGCAATAGTGACCGTATCACCCACCTTGGCCGCCGCCAGTTCCTTGATGCCGGCGATGACAAACCCCACCTGCCCGGCGCTCAACTCAGTTCGCTGCTGTGATTTGGGCGTGAACACCCCCACCTGCTCGCACAGATATTGCGCATTCGTCGCCATCAGGCGAATCTTGTCTTTCGGACGCAATACACCATCCACCACACGCACCAGCATCACGACGCCGACATAATTATCGAACCAGGCATCGATGACCAATGCCTTGAGAGGTGCATCTAGCTTGCCTTTTGGGGCAGGTATTTTTGCCACGACCGCTTCCAGCACATCACGCACACCCTCGCCTGTCTTGGCAGAGCAGCGTACCGCATCGGTCGCTTCCACACCAATCACATCCTCGATCTCCTGGATCACGCGCTCCGGGTCGGCAGATGGCAGGTCTATCTTGTTCAGGATAGGTACCACTTCCACGCCCAAATCAATGGCCGTGTAGCAGTTGGCCACGCTTTGCGCTTCCACCCCTTGGCTGGCATCCACCACCAGCAAAGCGCCTTCGCAGGCAGAGAGCGAGCGGCTGACTTCATAGCTGAAGTCCACATGCCCGGGGGTGTCAATCAAATTCAGGTTATATATCTGGCCATCGTTGGCCTTGTATTGCAAGGCTGCCGTCTGCGCCTTGATAGTGATGCCGCGCTCGCGTTCGATATCCATGCTATCCAGCACCTGCGCCTCCATCTCCCTGTCCTGCAGCCCGCCGCAAAGTTGAATGATGCGGTCTGCCAGCGTAGATTTACCGTGGTCGATATGCGCGATGATGGAAAAGTTTCGAATATTGTTCATGAACTTAGGGCTAAAAAGACACAAGGCGCTACACGCGCCTCAAACCGCGCTATTTTACATCAAATCATGGAAAACGCTGAACAAATGCACTTGCGAAATAATGCACAAGACTATAAAACACGGTAAGCGGATGGCGAATTAACCTTAGGTAATCCGCCGGATGAAAGGGATATAAATGGGGTCAAACATTCCTCGCGCGCGTTCATTATCAAACCGCCTGTTCTACAAGCCAATCTGGATGCGGCTTCCAGACCGATGATTTTAATAATGAAAGCCTTATAAATCCTGCTCCCAGGCGTTGCCGTACACTTTGCCGTTGCGCGATAGCACCAGCATCTGATACATGCTGACGAACCACATATACGTAGAGGCCATGCCATAGCCGATACCACCGATAATCGTTAGCCATGCAAACGTAGGGGACAGCTTGGTTAGCCACCATGAAAGCACATCCAGCAATAAAAAGCAGAATGGAAATGCAATTGCCAGCACCTTGATGCGTCTGGGAATATGGACGGCAAAACTGAAAATCAGCCCGGTAAAGAAGAAGATAAAGCTGATGCCAAACAAGTGGATATGCGAAACGCGTGTCAGGCCGCTGATGGTCGCACCCGTATTGACCTCTGCACGAGATTTCACTTCTGCATATTTGGTAAAGTCCGGGATCCCGGGAATCTGGCTGTGACACATGATACAGTGTTTTGCGAACACATCTTTGAAATGCGGCTCCCATTCCGATTCCGGCGCGCCCTGCTGCGCCCATTTGATGATGTCTTCGCGCACTTCCACCGGCGCTTTATCTATCATGGAGCCATTGAGCTTGCTGGCCAGCTTGGTACCGCTGCGGTCACCATAGTAGCTATACACGATATCGTTGACCGACAATCCTACCTTGCCATCTGCCATACCGTGCGTCAGCATGATCTGCAGCCCCGCCATGCACAGCCCGACCCCAACCACCAGCAGATAGCCAACAAACAACGCCTTGAGTGGCAAAGGCAAATTAGGCAAGTTAAGCCATGGCAAACTGGTATTTTTAATGGACATATTCAATACTCGGTTTTTAATATGTGTTGAATGATTTAAGCGAAACCTGACTGCACAAATTATCAATCTTTTTTCAAATCATACCACTCAGTCTTGCAAGTTGTGTTTTTGGGCGGGTGCGCGTAGACTGCCCTTAATAATAACAAAAGGAGAAGCAATGAAAAGCCTTTCATATTCAATCGCATGCGCCTTCTTTCCCATATTGGTCGCAGCCTGTGCAAGCACTTACGAACCACAATCACACAGCTTATATCCGCAATCTCCCGACTTTACTGGAGAATACCGTTTTAAGTATCCCAGCAACGAGTCATTGATACTAAAGTGTACATCCAATACGCAGTGCAACATGTCGTTTACCTCCCCAACGGGTGAACAAACAGGCCGCGGCACGAATTACGCCAACGCAACGCCAATAAAGGACGCATCACAACTTCAATTTGCCTTTGAATATGCGCAACAGCACCGCAGCGCCCCTTCCGCTACCGATGAAGATAAGCACACCATCAAGGCACTTGCCCCATTGCTGGATCAGAAAGACTATAGGTTTAATAATTGTATTGACCTGAATCCGGAGGAAATGCCCCAATACCTGGTTGTCTGCAAACCACAATCCACCCCTTGGGCAAAACCTACTGTGTTCTTATTCGGCACTCTCATTGCCGGCACCTGTGGCGAACCATTCTGTCGATATGTAATTATCCCTTTACACGCCAAAACCTCGCCATAAAGGCCAAGCTTTTGAACAAAAGGATTTGTAATGAAAGACCTATTTCGATTGATTTTGCTAGGAGTCTTTATGAGTATGCTGAACGCTTGTGCCTCGGCTGGTGGCGGTCTGGCGGGCAACGGAGATGAAGTAATAGATCATGCCTTTGATTTTAATAAGGGAGAGTTCGATGGAATAGCAGGAGTCGAACGTGTTCAGATTTTAGATTATTTGTATGGTAATCCAGCGGGATATGCAATTAAAAATCCGCCCGCATACAAGGCTCGTGGTGAATGTATGCAGGGGGATGGGCATGGCAATCTCGGTATTACCCGTAAAGACTTAAAGGTTTTCTATGTTAAATGGTTAGATAAAGTGACTGGGAAAGTGAGCGAAGTCACTATAGACCTACAAAAAAAACTACCCAAGGATTTTAGTGGTGACCATCGCTTCTTTGCCTCGTTCAAACAAGGCCTGTTGTATGTTTATGTGATCACCCCAGAAAAACGCGACCCCAACGAGCCCCCGCAAGGACCACGTGCATATGATGATTTAAAAATGTTGCTGTTATACCCTGAAAAATAAAAATAGGGAAAACCCTAATTATGGCTAAATACACTAAAGCTGATCCACAAATTGCCGGCGAACTTACCGAGAAGCAAACTGCTCGCGCGCTAGGGCAAGCGGATAAAATCGCTAATTCGGCTGACTCCACCGCCATTAAAAAAGAACAATTCGTTTTTTTTGCCGCGTTTGATGGCACCAGAAATGACAGGGGTGACGTGAAGCTTTCAGGAAACCCTGAAGATACAAATGTAGCCGAGCTATATATGCAGGCGCGAAAAGTAGAGCTTAAAAATCCAAATAGGAATTTTAAAACCGGCTACTACAACGGCCATGGCACCAAAGGTACGTTGACAGCTTCCGCGTGGGAGCCTGGTCAGGTCACTAGAGAAGCTATTCGCACTGCAAACAAAGCTTATAACGAATTTGCGCGCGCCGCTTCTGATTGGTTAAAAGATCATTCTGATGGAGACGTCACCACTGCCATCACCTCCTTTAGCCGTGGTGGTGGCACGGCGGCGATATTTAGTCAGTTACTGTACGAAAAAGGATTGATAGACCCAAAAACCAAACAGCAACTTATCCCGCCCGGGCAAGTGGGCGTTTCTGCTGGGGTAATTTTTGACCCGGTGACCACTGGGCAAGATGGCAACGTGGCGTTTGCACCGAACGTGAAGAATATTGCCGTACTGCGTGCCGAGAACGAGTATCGCTACTTGTTTAAAGGGGTAGATTACCATGGACAGGAAGGCGTCAAGATTTTCGACGTCACCGGCAACCATTGCAACGTGGGTGGTGGATATCAGCATGATGGCTTGGGAAATCTGTATTTGGGCGCAGCAACACAGTTTTTGCAAAATTCCGGCTTACCGATTGCAGACGTTGACCCGAGCCGGCTATACAAGGGCGAAAAACTGGTGGCCTATAACGAAAGCGGGCTGACTAAAGAAGATGCGTATCTGGTGTTTCTTGACCAGCAAAAACACGGCCAATGGGATGTCTCCGGCTATTTTGACCCCAATGCCGAGCAACAACCGAAGCGTTTGCTCAATCGCGATTCAGCGCATCCGCCCAAAACCATCCAATCCGGGCAAGACAATATCAAGGATTTCAAACTCTACGATGGCAGCCATATGATAGAGACAAGGGATGAGCTGACAGACAAGGTGCGCGTTTTCCGGGAGAAATCCCCCGATGAGGCTTTAAAAAAACATCCGGAATTGCTGGGTGCCTATCAATTAAGAGAGATGATGCTGGGCGAGGCCAACTACCTTCCAAAGCAAAGCCAGCAAATCATCCGGGATAGCATTGATCAAACAATCATTAGTATGATTCAGCAAAACAGGTTGCCCTCCGCCATACCATCACATACAGGCTCGCCAGAAACCATGCATTCAGCGCCCGCTTTTAGCTGAAGCTACAGAATTTCCATTCATAAAAAAACCGCTCAAACGAGCGGTTTTTATTTAGGCTTGCTAACTATTTTGTGACCTTAATCGGAACGTAAAGTGTATTCTCCCCGCGCTGTACCAACACGGCCACGGTTTTACCCGCAGGCACTGAGTTAATTTGCTTGTTGAACGCTTCAACGCTTTGGAATTCGCTATTATTAAGGCCAAGCACCACATCGCCGCGGCGAATGCCGGCTTGTGCAGCAGCTCCGGTACTCTCAATGACCAGAAGACCGTTCTTGCCGTTGAGTTTCTTCTTCTGCTGTGGCGTCAAATCCTTGAGCGTCAGACCGATTTTATTTGGTTCGGCTTTAGCCTGTGGCTTATTGGCTTGCAGCGCGTCGTTAGGATCATTCGGCATTTCACCTACGCCAACACTCAGAGTCTTGGCCACGCCTTTGCGCAGAATCTCAACTTGGGCGACCTTACCTGGCTTGGTATTACCTACAATGCGCGGCAAATCAGCCGAGGCTACGATCGGCTTACCATCGAACTTGGTGATCACGTCACCAGCCTCCAAGCCGCCTTTATCAGCCGGGCTGTTTTTCTCGACGCCGGCCACCAATGCGCCATTCGTGCTCTTCATGCCAAAAGAATCCGCCAAATCCTTGGTGAGCTCCTGAATCGCAATCCCTAGCCAGCCGCGCGAGATTTTTCCGCTTGCTTTCAATTGGTTGGAAATATCGATCGCCACATCGATCGGGATACTGAACGACAGACCCATGGAACCACCGGAACGGCTATAGATCTGCGAGTTGATGCCAACCACCTCCCCTGCGAGGTTGAACAGCGGGCCGCCGGAATTACCCGGGTTGATCGCCACGTCGGTCTGGATGAACGGCACGTAGTTCTCCTGCGGCAATGCACGGCCCTTGGCAGATACGATACCTGCAGTCATGGTATTCTCCAGCCCGAATGGTGAGCCGATCGCAGCCACCCACTCCCCCACTTTCAACTTAGTCGGATCACCAATAGTGACTTTAGGCAAACCTGTCGCCTCGATTTTGATCAGCGCGACATCGGTGCGTTTATCCACACCGATGATCTTGGCCTTGAACTCACGTTTATCGTACAGTTTAACCAGCACCTCATCTGCATCATTAACTACATGGGCATTCGTCAAGATGTAACCATCGGAACTAATGATAAAACCTGACCCCAGAGACTGGCTTTTGTACTCACCGCCTTGACCAGGCTGATTTGGCATATTCGGGATGCCAAAACGTCTCAAGAACTCCTGAAGCTGCTCATCATCCTCCATGCCCGGAAACCCGAACTGGGCACCGCCGCCGCCCTGCACGACCTGGGTAACGCTGATATTCACCACTTCCGCACCATGTTTTTCTGCCAGTACGGTGAAATCCGGCAACGCAGCTGCAACGGCTCCGCCGGCATTCGCTATCGGCCCGAATGCGAAACCTAACGCTAAAACCAGAGCCGAAATACTTTGCTTAAACATTGAAACACCTTTCCCTATTCAATCGATTCAAATATTGTCCAACCGTAAGATTTTAGGTTGCTGCCGCTGAAAGTAGGATTTGCCGGCCATGGTATGACCTTTGACCCATAGCAGGCCTAACGCCAGGCCCAGCCCTGATGCAAGCAGCACAATCGCGGCACTCGCAACAAAAAAAGAAACCACCATGGCGACAAAAAACATGGTGATCAACGGCAGCATATAGAGCAACAGTGCGCCCTTCATCACCGCAGATTCATCTATCCCAACAATCACGCCGTCGCCAACGCGTGCATCTATCGGGTTTTGTGCAACGAAGTTACCCGATTTATGGGCGAACAATCTACCCCACAGACTATTGCCGCAGCCACGGGTCTGCCCACACAAGCCACATGCGGTCTTGCGTGCGATTTCCAGCCTTGCCACGGGCAATCCCTCAGCATCTTGCTCTACAGCCAAAATGACAGCGCGCTCTTCTAACATGATGATTATTTATCGGATTTTTTGAACGAAATGGATCTGGATATCTGCTGGACAGTTTCTGCCGGCACTTCCCCAACCACGATGACCTGATGCCCATCCACCACGTGTGCGCACATATTGGTAGAACCCATCAAAGTATGGCCAGCTTTTGGCCGCACCCCTTTTACAATGGGCTCAATAAAAAGGGAGACAGAAGCAATGCCATCAGAGAAAATAATCTGGTTCACCGGCGCAGGTTTGCCAGGCACGACACGCTCCATATGATCGATCTGGCGATAACCAGGCGGTAACTGGGTAACTACCGATTCATTCGATACGTGTTGAACTGGCTGTTCATTCTCCATCACATATTCTTTGTTCATGTCGATTTTTGGCTGAACCGAATCGAGGCTGGCTCCGCCCATCAAGCTCATCTGAGTAAACCCTATCTGCTCCAGAGGGACATTATCTGTTCCGCTCAGTGTCATTTTCAACAGCAAGCCTGTCTCAGCGTCCACCCACACCTTGTAGCGATAGCGATATGCATCCTTTGGTACCAACTCGATAATATAAGCCGGACGCCCCGCCACATTGTCGTTGCCTGACTGGGTCACGCTATAACTGGTTTTCAGTGTAGAGAGATCCGTTGGCAACATAGCTGGAAACAGGTTCTGACCGCGACGTCTCTCCACCAGGACTTTTTGCCGCACCGGATGGAAAATCACGATATTGTTCCCTTGGCTATAGACCTCCCGAGACTCGCCATCCATCACCACATTACGAGTCATCTCCTGCCCACCAACATTCAAATGCGTGATCTGCACAGAGCGCAATTGGTTACCATTCTGATAAAGGAATACGCCCTGATAATTCAGCGTACGTGCTGCGCTCGCTGTCTTTTGCAACACAGTCCAAGGATCATCCTGAGCAAAGGCATTTGCTGCACAGCAAACCGTCCAAGCCAGAATCAGAATGCGTAAAACTGCCATCATTATTGTCTGGGCTCGCTATAGGTTGCAGGCTGGACATAATAAGAAACAACACTGGGCGCTGCCGCCTGATGTGCAGCAAGATACTCGATAGGCAATTCCTGGGCAATCTGTACCGGTGTCACTTCATTAGTTTGGAAAGGCTGATTTTGCCATACCATTGCCCCGACGAACATCACGGCTGCCACAGAAGCCGCAATCGACCACACCCTAGGGAAGCCCCATCTAGGCATAGCACCACCAACCCGTTTGCCAGCACCTGGAGCAATGACAACAGGCTCTGCCTCGATAGCCGTCATGATTCTGGCTGTGACATCGACATTGACCCAAGTCTCGCCTCGCATCGCATCACCTATCAGGTGGTAATATTGCCATGCTTCTTTCAGCTCGCCGTTGGCACCCGCGCCAGTCAGCACATGACGTGCATCTTCGGGCGCAATCTCACCATCTATCAGTGCAGAAAGTTGATCTTTCATATTCTTTCACCTCAAAACAAATTACCAGCGCTTATGCTCTGGCGTATCCAGCAAAGGCCGCAGCTTGGCAGCAATCGTCTCACGAGCACGGAAGATGCGTGACCGTACAGTACCGATCGGGCACTGCATCACGTTCGCAATCTCCTCGTAACTCAAACCTTCCAGCTCGCGCAATGTGATCGCCACACGGAGTTCCTCCGGCAGGCTGGCCACGGTGTCGTTCACCGTTTGCGCGATTTCCTTAGTCATCATTTCGGTTTCCGGCGTTTCAAGCGTACGCATCTCTCCGCCATCCTCGAAATTCTCCACATCCTCTATCTCGACCTCTTGCAGGACTTGCGGCCGGCGCCCCATCGAGACCAGGTAATTCTTGGCTGTATTGATGCCTATGCGATATAGCCATGTATAGAACGCACTATCGCCGCGGAAACTAGGCAAAGCACGGTATGCCTTGATAAAGCTTTCCTGCACCACATCCTCGACTTCGGTCTGATCGCGAATCATACGGGAAAGCAAGCGTCCCAGCTTGCGGTGATATTTCTCCACCAGCATGCCGAATGCCTTCTTGTCGCCCTGTTGGGCACGCTCGACCAGCGCCTGATCAAGCTCGCGATTGATTAAAGTAGAGTCAACTGTCACTTTTACATCCGCCTTTGTTTGGGCGTTGTCTTCTTTCGTTGTTGTAATATTAATAATATTATTTTGTGCATTATACGAGATTGCGGAAGGTGCGACGAAATTCGGGCGCACCAATTCTTCGAAATCCTTGCCGGTAGGTAACATGTCTGTTTTCCTTAACATCGATATTCAGCTAATAAATTTATTTCAATGACTAGCTCATCCATAAAGACACGGCTAAACTAGCGTAAGTTCCAACAAACCGTATACCTTTTTATCGTTAGCCGAATTTATGCCGCAAGCGTTTGACGTGTTGATTATCGGAAGTGGCCTGGCAGGCCTGACTCTCGCTTTGCAGATCGCAGACCAGAAAAAAGTGTGTCTCGTCAGCAAACGCCAGATCAACGACAGCGCCAGCAGCTGGGCGCAAGGCGGCATAGCAGCGGTACTCAATTCGGATGATTCAATCGAGTCGCACATCCAGGACACCCTGATTGCTGGCGCAGGCCTGTGCGACGCGGAAGTCACACGCATGGTGGCCGAGCATGGCCGCGAGGCCATAGAATGGCTAATCGCGCAAGGCGTCGGGTTCACCAAAGAGGCAGGGCACGACTCGCTGCACCTGACGCGCGAAGGCGGCCATAGCCATCGCCGCGTCGCGCATGTGGCTGATGCCACCGGCCAGGCTGTGCAAAAGACGCTTAGCCAGCATATTCGCGAACATGCCAACATCACGATCATGGAAAACCATATCGCTGTGGACCTGATCACCAGTGCGAAACTGAAGATGCCCGATACCAATCACTGCCTGGGGGCATATGTGCTGGATAACGACACTGGCAAGGTACAAACCATCGCGGCGCAGCAGACCGTACTGGCCACCGGCGGTGCTGGTAAGGTCTACCTGTACACCACCAACCCGGACGTGAGCACCGGTGATGGCATCGCGATGGCCTGGCGTGCCGGCTGCCGCGTAGCGAACATGGAATTCGTGCAGTTCCACCCAACCTGCCTATACCACCCGTACGCCAAATCCTTTCTGATCTCCGAGGTGGTGCGTGGCGAAGGTGGGCTGCTGAAACTGCCGGACGGTACACGGTTCATGCCGGAACATGACCCTCGCGCCGAACTGGCTCCACGCGACGTGGTCGCCCGTGCCATCGACTTCGAGATGAAAAAGCGCGGTCTGGACTGTGTCTACCTGGATATTACCCACAAACCGGCAGACTTCATCAAGGAACATTTCCCCAACATCTACGCACGCTGCCTGGAATTGGGCATCGACATCACCAAACAGCCCATCCCGGTAGTCCCGGCGGCGCATTACTGCTGTGGCGGCGTAATGACCGACATGCAAGGTAGAACGGACATCCCGAACCTGTATGCGATTGGTGAGACTGCATGCACCGGCCTGCATGGCGCGAACCGATTGGCCAGCAACTCCCTGCTGGAATGCCTGGTGTTCGGCCGCGCTGCGGCACAGGATATCCTGCAATCCCCGCCAGAGCCATTGCCGGTGCTGCCGCATTGGGACGAGAGCCGCGTCACCGACGCTGACGAGGAGGTGCTGATCACCCACACCTGGAACGAGCTGCGCCGCTTCATGTGGAACTATGTCGGCATCGTCCGCACCAACAAGCGCCTGAGCCGCGCGCTGCACCGCATCCATATGCTGCGCGACGAGGTACATGAGTTCTACTGCAACTTCCGCGTCAGCAACGACCTCATCGAATTGCGTAATCTGCTTCAGGTGGCCGAGCTCATCGTCAACAGCGCAATCGAACGCCACGAAAGCCGCGGGCTGCACTACAGCAAGGATTATCCTGACATGCTGCCTGATGCGATCCCGACCGTGCTGGAACCAGGCCAGAGCTATAGTCTACTTGATAACCAGCACGGCCACAATTAAGTATTAATGCGGTTTCTAGGCGTATTGCTATTATTTATCTCCCATGGCGCACAGGCTGCCAGCATTGCCTATTTCTACGATGGTGATACTGTCCGAATCGAGGACTACGGCCAAACTTTTAAACTGCGTATCACCGACATCGACGCACCGGAACGCAATCAAAGTTACGGTTTGAAGTCGCGTCGCGCTTTGATGAAGCTCTGTAGCAACACAACTATCAGTTATCAGGTGATTGGTCTGGACAAATACCAGCGAAAACTTGGAAAACTGCAATGTAATCAGCAGGATGCAGGTTTATACATGGTACAGAGCGGCCATGCATGGTTTGCAGAACACTACTCGACCGACCACGCACTATTGCTGACACAGCAACAAGCCCAACAAGCCAAACTAGGCTTGTGGAAAGCAGAAAAACCGACACCGCCCTGGGTATGGCGCAAAAACCACCCTCACGCCACGGCAAAATAGATTAAAATATCGTTTTTGAATCAGCCCGTTAAGGAAGCACCATGCAAGTCGCCATGAACACCGTCGTCACCATGACCTACCAACTCTTCAATGCCAACGGCGATCTGCTGGAAGAAAGTCAGGAACCTGTCGCTTACCTGCATGGCGGCTATGACAACATCTTCCCGAAAGTGGAAGAAGTGATGCATGGCAAGAATGTGGGTGACAGCATTGAAGTCACACTGGAACCGGCCGATGCGTTTGGTGATTACGATGAAGAATTGGTGCAGATCGAACCGGCGAGTGCATTTCCGACCAAGGATTTGAAAGTCGGCATGCAGTTCGAAGGCGAAGATGAGTCCGGCGACGTGATCTTGTATACCATCACTGAAATTGCCGATGGTAAAGTAGTTGTGGACGGCAACCACCCATGGGCTGGCGAACGCCTGCTGTTCAAAGCCACCATCACCGGCGTGCGTAGCGCACACCAGGAGGAGATCAGCCACCAGCACGTTCATGGCGCGGGTGGGCATCATCACTAAGATGGTCAATATGAACTTTCGCATTTCCAAATGCATTCTCAGCTTGTTGTTTATTGTTTCATGGCAAAACGTTCAAGCCGAGCTATATCGTTGCGGAAACACATACCAAGACACGCCTTGCAAAATTAGCAACGGCAATTCGAACGTTTCCAACCCTATCAAAATCAAAACAACCGCAAACTCGGGCACTGCACAAGCAGGTAAAACTGTCGATGCTGACTGTACTCAACGCGGCAATATCGCAAAAAAAATCATGTGGATGCGGGAAACCGGTAAAACCGCTGAGGAACAAATCGCCAATCCTCAGGATGGTGCAAGTGAACGGTTGATCCGGGATGTTTACAATCATCGAGGCTCGTCTATTCAGGTCAAAAACGCTATCGAACAAGAATGCATGCAACAAAAAGAAAAAGATGCACTGGCTGAGAAATATATGAAAGAGGCGGAAAGATTACGTGCCGGAGGCACACCTTCTGCCATTATCCCTAATCGCACCGCCAAAATACCTGTTGAAAAAAGTTCAATTAAAGAATCTTCTGAAGATCTTCCTCGAGATGAAATTGACAAAACATCTAATTGTGGTCAAATCAAAAGAGAATTAGATAACCTTTACGACAAAAGGCGAAGAGGAGGCAGTGCAGAGTATATGGAACGCTTAAAACATCAAGAACTCGACCTGACATCCCAAAGCAACGCTTTGGGGTGCCCATAACCAACTTCGAATATCAAACGATGCAATTAAAAAAGGACGCAGATTGCGTCCTTTTTTTGTTACCGCTGTTTAAGGTTTATCCGTAATTCAACCCCATCACATCACGCACCTCGCGCATGGTTTCGCGGGCCAGCTTGCGTGCCTTCTCGCACCCTTCCGCCACGATGTTCTTCACGATGGTAGGATCTTCCGCGTATTCTGCAGCACGGTTCTGGATCGGGGTCAGCTCAGCAATCACGCCGTCGATCACTGGTTGTTTGCATTCGATACAACCGATGCCAGCAGATTTACAGCCATTCTGCACCCAGCCTTTCACTTCATCGTTACTGTAAACCTCATGCAACTGCCAAACCGGGCATTTGGCTGGGTCACCCGGGTCGGTGCGTCGAATACGTGCCGGATCGGTCGGCATAGTCTTGATCTTCTTGGTCACCACATCCAGCGGCTCTCGCAATGAGATGGTGTTGTTGTAGGATTTGGACATCTTCTGCCCATCCAGGCCGTACATCTTGCTGGCCGGGGTCAGTTTATACTCAGGCTCGATCAGGATGATCTTGCCGCCGCCTTCCAGATAGCCCAGCAGGCGTTCCTTATCGCCCAAGCTGAGATTCTGCTGCTCCTGGATCATGGCCCTGGCCGATTCAAGCGCCTCTTCATCTCCGCTTTCCTGATAGGCGGCACGCATTTCTTCATATAAAGCGGCACGCTTGTTGCCCAGTTTCTTGATGGCAGCTTCGGCTTTTTCCTCAAAGCCTTTTTCCTTGCCATAGATATGGTTGAAGCGACGCGCTACCTCTCGCGTCAGCTCGATGTGCGGCACCTGGTCCTCGCCCACCGGCACCTGTGTTGCCTTGTAAATGAGGATATCAGCGCTTTGCAGCAATGGGTAACCCAAGAAACCGTAGGTCGACAAATCTTTGTTGGAGAGTTTTTCCTGCTGGTCTTTATAGGTAGGCACGCGCTCCAGCCAACTCAGCGGCGTCATCATGCTCAACAAGGTGTGCAGCTCCGCGTGCTCCGGCACACGGCTCTGGATGAAGATAGTGGCGCTGGCAGGATCGATACCGGCAGCAAGCCAGTCGATGACCATATCCCAGACGCTTTCTTCGATGATCTCCGGTGTATCGTAATGTGTCGTCAGCGCGTGCCAATCCGCCACAAAGAACAGACATTCACACTCATGCTGCAATTTGAGCCAGTTTTTGAGTACGCCATGATAATGACCCAGATGCAACTGACCCGTTGGGCGCATGCCAGATAAAACGCGTTCGACCGCCATAAATACCTTAGAAAAGACCTAAAGCATCATTATACAAAAAAGCGCACAATCATCATCTCAAAAAAGTGAATGAGAGGGGAAATGACCTTGCTACCGAAAGGCGTTTGCGTCAGCAAGATAAAAAATGCTACAAGAATCAACATGCTGTATTGCTCCAGCTGTTGAAACTTGATTGCCAGATGCATCGGCAGCAGGCTCACCATGATACGCCCGCCATCCAGCGGTGGGATCGGGATAAGGTTAATCACCATCAATACGATATTGATAGAAATACCGATTTGACTGGTAAGCGCCAAAAACATGCCGAAATAAGGCGGCAGATGTGGCGAGAGGCCCAAGAGTGTCGCCCACATGATCGCCATGGCGAAATTGGACAATGGCCCGGCAGCAGCCACCCATAACATATCCTGCTTGGGATGGCGCAGCCGATTGAAATTGACGGGTACCGGTTTAGCCCATCCGAACAGGATGCCACCGAAAACGAGGCTCATCACAGGCAGAATGATCGTGCCAAATGGATCGATATGCCGAAGCGGGTTAAGGCTGATACGCCCCAAGCGCTCTGCGGTCATGTCACCGAAATGCCTGGCCGCATAGCCATGCGCGGCTTCATGCACCGTGATGGCCAGCAGTATCGGCAGGGCTCCGATAACAATATTTACTATCATGTTTTCCATTGTTTACTTTCACACTCCAAATGGCGCTGCACTGGCCACGCCTTGTCTAATCAAAATAGGGGCATCTTCTGTCAAATCAATCACTGTGGTCGGGCCTAACGCGGGAATCTCCGAATCTATGACCAGATCTACCTGATGTTCCAGGCGCTCACGTATATCCCAGGCCACGTTCATCGGCTCTTCATCATCTGGCAACTGCAGAGTCATGCTCAATATCGGTTCGCCGATATCCTCCAGCAAAGCCTGTACGACAGCATGGTCAGGCACACGGATGCCTACCGCACTACGTTTGGGATGCTGCAGACGACGAGGCACCTCGCGTGAAGCATTCAGGATAAAAGTATAGGCGCCCGGCGTGTTCGCCTTGAGCAGGCGAAACGTACTGTTGTCCACTTTTGCATAGGTTGCCAGTTCACTCAAATTACGGCAGACCAATGTGAACAGATGTTCGTCGCCTAACCCGCGTATCTGCCTGATCCTGTCCTGCGCATCCTTGAATTCCATCATGCAACCCAGTGCATAACTTGAGTCTGTCGGATACGCAATCACTCCGCCAGCACGCAATATCTCTACTGTTTGACGAATAAGGCGCTGTTGCGGGTTTTGTGCATGAATAGAAAAGTATTGTGCCATGACAACCGGATATTAACTTAGATGCTGCACCTCTGGCCAATCATGCCAGACAGGCACACAACCTGCTGGCAAATCCGGCAGATAGCCCATTTCCATATAGCTTCTGCCAACGCCGTGATAATCAGAACCTTGCGAGGCTTTCAAATCGAAACGGTGCGCGATTTTGGCAAATTGCTGAAACTGTGGTGGCGTGTGGCTGCCAGTGACCACCTCGATCGCGCTCCCGCCATGGCTTCTGAACTCATGCATCAGTAAATGCATATTAATCATGCCTAAATCATAACGCCCCGGATGCGCAACCACTGCAAGGCCGCCGGCTCCCACGATAAGCCCTACCGCCTGTTCCAGGCTCATCCATTCAAAATCGACGAACCCGGGCTTGCCTTTGACAAGGTACTTTTTAAAGACAGCCCGCACATCCTTGGCGTGCCCCTGTGTCACCAGCCACTCGGCAAAGTGACTGCGCGTCATGATGGCATTGCCGGCAATCTGCTTGGCACCTTCATAAGCGCCCTCGATACCCGCTTTTGCCAGCCCTTGCGCCATTTCCATCGCGCGCGCCTCCCTGCCCTGACGCACCGCCCCCAATGCTTGTTTCAAGTCAGCATTCTGATCGTCAATCTTCAGGCCAACGATATGCAGGGTACGGCGCTTCCATGTCACCGATATCTCAACGCCATTGATGAGCGTGATACCGTGTTGCACTGCGGCATCCCTTGCCGCCGCCAGCCCGCCGATATCGTCATGGTCGGTCAAACCCAGCACTTTCACCCCGCGCTCAGCGGCATGCGCCACCAACGCATTTGGCGCAAGCACACCGTCGGAGATATTGGAGTGGCTATGTAAGTCGATTGGAGCAGGCATGAATCTGGGCAACTATTTTGCAAAGTAAGCTAAATCATAGCAAAATAGCTGTTTTACCGATAGCGTGAGGAATCCCGTTGAAAGTTTTGTTCGATTTGCTGCCTTTGATCCTGTTTTTCATCGGCTTCAAGTTCTACGGCATCTTTGCCGCAACTGCCATCGCTATCGCCACCACGATCGGCATGATTCTTTACAGCAAACTGCGCCATAACCAGGTGGACAAGATGCTTTTGGCCAATGGCGCCATTATCAGCGCACTTGGCGGCGTTACACTGCTGTTGCATGATAAGACCTACATCATGTGGAAACCGACCGTATTGTATTGGCTGATAGCTACAACACTGCTGATTTCCGACCTGGCCTTCAAAAAGAACCTCATCCGCAAAATGATGGAAAGCATGCTGCAGCCGCCGATAAGCACATGGCGTAAACTCAATCTTGCCTGGGTGCTTTTTTTCACGCTGCTCGGCGTCGTTAATCTCTACGTCGCATTCCATTACAGCGAAGACACCTGGGTCAATTTCAAACTGTTCGGCACCACCGGGATGATCTTCCTGTTTGTGATTGGTCAGACTTTGCTTCTGAAAAATTATCTGGTCGAACCAAACGAAGCGGAGAAATAACATGTGGTATGCCATCATCGCACAAGATACCCCTAATAGCCTGGAAAAACGATTGGCCAACCGCCCGGCGCATCTGGCCCGCTTACAGGAGCTGCAGTCCCATGGACGTCTGTTGCTGGCAGGTCCTTTCCCTGCTATCGACAGTACCGACCCTGGTCCGGCAGGATTCTCAGGCAGCCTGATCGTGGCGGAATTTGATAATCTAGAGGCTGCAAAATCATGGGCCGATGCCGATCCGTTCGTAGACGCTGGTGTTTATGCCTCTGCAGAAGTAAAACCTTTTCGTAAAACACTACCCTAATCGTCATGAATTTGGTTGAAACGATCCGTCATCGACTTAGCCAGCTCGAGCCGACCCAGCTAGACATCCATGACGACAGCGCCCTGCATGCAGGGCATTTAGGCAACATGGGTGGCGGACATTACAGGATAGAGATAACAAGCTTGCATTTTTCTAAAAAATCGCACATCATGCGCCATCGTTTAATTTATCAAGCACTTAGCGATCTAATTCCTAATCAAATTCACGCGTTGAGCATACTTGCAATTGCGCCAGATGACCCCAATTAACTTTTGCCGTTTAATTTCATCCACAAGGATTTCTATGAAAATGAATAAAATCATTGTTTCTCTTTTTGCTTTTGGCACTTTGTCTTTTGCTATAAGCGCCTCAGCTGCTGATGCACCAGCTACTGTCAATGGCAAGCCTATCAAACAATCATGGGTAGACGCTATCACCAAAGATGCAGTCGCAAGAGGACAAAAACCAAGTGACGGCCTGAGAACTGCCATCATTAATGAATTAGTTGGTTCTGAACTTGCATATCAAGAAGCTGTGAGACTTGGCATGGACAAATCTCAGGATTACATCATTAGCAGCGAATTGTCTGATCGTAAAATCCTAGTCAATATGTTCCTGCAAGACCAAATGAAGAAAAACCCAGTGACCGATGCAGACACCAAAGCCGCGTATGAAGATTACAAAAAAGAACTGGGTGACAAGGAATACAGTGCAAAACATATTCTAGTCAAGACTGAAGCTGAAGCAAAAGATATCATTGCCCAGTTGAACAAAGGGGGTGACTTTGCCAAAATCGCTAAAGAAAAATCCCTGGATCCTGGTTCCAAAGAAAAGGGCGGCGATTTGGGCTGGTTCTCTCCTGCCGGCATGGTAAAACCATTTAGCGACGCTGTGACCGGCATGAAAAAAGGTGACGTTTCCACAGCCCCAGTACAAACCCAGTTTGGCTGGCATGTGATCAAACTGGTTGACTCCCGTGCGACGCAAGTGCCTCCATATGACAAAGTCAAAGACGGCTTGGAGCGTACATTGCAGCAACGCAAACTGGAAAAGATCATGCTGGATTTGAAAGCCAAGGCTAAAATCGAAGTACCAGGCATTACAGACAAAAAATAATTGCTGTATAAACACAAAAAGGCTTACTTTTAGTAAGCCTTTTTTGTTTTGTATCGTTTATGTATGCTTACACAATAAGCATTTATGCCATAATAAGAACCGTTATTATTCTCAATCGTCTATCTGTGATGCGCCTACTCAGTCAATTAACTCCCGGAGAGATAGCTACCATCGGTGCCATCCATGCAGAACAGCAGTTGTATCAGCGTTTATTGGCGTTAGGATTTCGCGCAGGCAAAAAAATCGAGATGATTCGGCGAGCTAACTTTCAAGGGCCGTTACAGGTTAGAATCGGTGCAACCGATATCATTTTGCGTGAGTCCGAAGCCAACCTGATTCAGATAAACCAATAACCCTTTCTCATGAAGCGACTTGCACTGCTCGGCATGCCCAATACGGGCAAATCCACCTTGTTCAACCGCCTGAGCGGTGCTTCTGCACGTGTCGGCAACTGGCCCGGCATCACCGTCGACCTGATGAGTGCAAAGATCCTTGCGGGCGGGCATATCGCAGAGCTTATCGATTTACCCGGCATTTATGATCTGCATGGATTCTCGGATGACGAACAGGTGGTGCGTCATTTTCTCAGCGGCAATCAGATTGATTTGGCAATCGTCTTATTAAATACATCACAGATCGATCGCCAATTATCGCTCGCGTTGCAGATTCGCAACCTGGGCGTTCCGGCAATAGTGCTGCTGAACATGCAAGATGAAGCCAAGCGTGCCGGCATTACGCTGGATACTGAAAAAATGTCTAAGGCACTCGGGTTGCCTGTATTGAAAATCAGCGCAAAATACGGCGATGGATGCCCGGAAGCGTTGCAAAGCATCGGGCTGCTGCTCAATCAAACGCTTGCTGGCGCATCACCACAGACGATCGCCCATCAACTGGAAGCAGACACGCAGATCGAATCTGAAATGCATGAGATCGTCAAAAACTCCGTCCAGATACCTGCCACTTTAGCGAATGAGACAACCGACAAAATAGATAAGATCCTGCTGCATCCATGGCTAGGATTGCCAATCTTCTTTCTGGCGATGTTCCTGCTGTTCCAGTTCATCTTCACTGCCGGCAAGCCCTTGCAGGATGGCATGAACTGGCTGCTGACCGAATTCCGCACCCTGCTTCTGGAACCTGCCTTCGCCAGCGCTCCCGCTTGGCTCAGCGGTCTGCTGCTCGACGGGGTATTCAACGGCGTGAGTACCGTTGCCGCCTTTGTTCCCATCATTGTCCTGTTTTTTCTGGTGATGAGCATGGTGGAAGACAGTGGCTACTTGTCACGCGCAGCCTTCCTGACGGATGCCTTGATGGCAAAACTTGGGCTGGACGGGCGCGGGTTCGTCATGATGTTGATGGGATTCGGCTGCAACGTGCCGGCACTGATGGGTACGCGCGTCATGCGTGCTAGAGGCATGCGCCTTCTGACTATGCTGACGATACCGCTCTCGTTGTGTTCTGCGCGATTACAAGTATTCCTGTTCATGATTGCTATCCTGTTTAACCCACAACAGGCGCCGTGGGTGATGTTCTCGCTCTACATGGTCAGTTTCGCCACCATCTTCTTGACTGCCTTTTTATTCAAAGGTCAGTTCCCTAACCAGGAACCCTTCATCCTGGAGTTACCGCCTTACCGCTTCCCTACTGCGCGTCAAATATGGTTGCGCGGCTGGCAGGAAGTAAAACATTTCCTCAAGCGCGCCACCAAATTCATTGTGGTCGGCGTGGTGATGGTGTGGCTGTTAACACACTATCCTGGCGATGTACCACCAGCAAGCCATGACACACTGGCTGGTAAAATCGGCATATTGTTTGGGCCATTGCTAGAGCCCATCGGCATCAACAGTCAGCTAGCCATTGCCTTGATTTTTGGTTTTGTGGCCAAAGAAATCGTCATCGGCTCGCTCGCTGTGATTTACGGCCTGCAGGGCGATTCGCTGATGCAGCAGATTGCCATGCAGGTGGATTGGGTACAGGGTATGAGCTTCATGCTGTTCACGCTCATCTACACGCCTTGCCTCTCAACCATCGCCACGTTGCGCAGCGAATCGAAGAGCAGCAGGTTCATGTGGCTGTCCATCGCCTGGTCGCTTTGTCTGGCCTGGGTCGTCAGCTTTATTTTCTACCAAGCGGCTCGTGCACTAGGGTTCTGACTTTTCATTGCCATCAATACCGTCCTGAAATCCGCGTCCCGCTTGGCTTGCGGCGCATGCGCTTCAATAATGAACGCACACGCGATGCAAGCACCCCAGTCCTAGCCGAAGATACCGGCTGAACGCACCTTCCGTCATCGCGCAAGCTAGTGGCTTCTGGTAGAATATCGGTTTAAAAATTAGCCCTGATTTCCCTTAGATACACTATGTCTACTGTTCACATGTTGTCGCTGCGTGGCAGCGTCGCTTTGTCCCCGTTCCGTCTCTCCAAAATCATGGACACTCTGCGTGCCAGTGCTCCCGGCATCAAGAGCATCAGTACGGAATTCGTGCATTTTGCATTCAGCCATACAGCATTCAATACGGACGAACAAGCCAAGCTCACACAGATCCTGACTTACGGGCCCAAGGATAGCGCGCACAACCAGCAAGGCGAACTATTTCTGGTAACACCCCGTATCGGCACCATCTCTCCCTGGGCATCACGCGCGACGGATATCGCCAAGAACTGCGGGCTCGACATTGTGCGACTGGAGCGCGGTATCGCCTATTACGTGCAGACCAGCAATGGTGCACCACTCAGCGCAGAAGAGAAAAAAGCTTTGCTGCCGCTGATTCACGACCGCATGACTGAAACCGTGCTGGGACATCTGCAGGATGCGGAAAAGCTGTATCATGACGCCGACCCGAAACCGTTGAGTACGGTGGATATCCTGCAAGGCGGCAAGGCAGCTTTACTGGCTGCCAATAGCGAGATGGGGCTGGCACTGTCGCCCGATGAAGTCGATTACCTGTTCGACAATTTCAGTCAGATGGGGCGCAACCCTACCGATGTCGAACTGATGATGTTCGCACAGGCCAACTCCGAGCACTGCCGCCACAAGATTTTCAATGCCGATTGGGTGATCGACGGAGTACAGCAGGAAATCTCCCTGTTTGGCATGATCCGCAACACGCACAGACTCAACCCCGGCAGCACAGTGGTGGCCTATGCGGATAATGCGTCCATCGTCCAGGGCCAGCAGACGCAGCGTTTCTTTCCGAACGACAAAGGTGAATACGGTTTCCACAAGCAAGACATGCACTACCTGATGAAGGTAGAGACACACAACCACCCCACCGCTATCTCACCGTTTGCCGGCGCAGCGACCGGTGCAGGCGGCGAGATTCGTGATGAAGGCGCAACTGGCAGCGGTTCCAAACCCAAAGCCGGCCTGACTGGCTTCTCGGTTTCCAACCTCAACATTCCGGGGTTTTCTCAACCGTGGGAAAAGCCCTACGGCAAACCTGGCCGCATCGCATCGCCACTGCAAATCATGATAGATGGCCCGCTAGGCGGCGCAGCGTACAACAACGAATTTGGCCGTCCGAACATCGCCGGCTATTTCCGCACCTTCGAGCTGGAAAGTAATGATGAAGTCCGCGGCTACCACAAACCCATCATGCTGGCAGGCGGCGTGGGCAACATCGCTGCCGACCATTCCAAGAAGAACCCGATTCCTCCCGGCGCAGCCTTGATTCAACTGGGCGGCCCGGCGATGCTGATCGGCCTGGGCGGCGGCGCGGCTTCCAGCATGGACACCGGCGCAAACACCGAGAACCTGGATTTCGATTCCGTGCAGCGCGGCAACCCTGAATTGCAGCGCCGTGCACAGGAAGTGATTGACCGCTGCTGGCAGCTGGGTGACAAGAATCCTATCCTGAGCATCCATGACGTAGGGGCTGGCGGCATCTCCAACGCCTTCCCCGAACTGGTGAACGACGCCAAAGTAGGCGCCCTGTTCGAATTGCGCAATGTGCATAACGAAGAGCCAGGCATGTCGCCCAAAGAGCTTTGGAGCAACGAAGCGCAGGAACGTTATGTGATGGCCGTGGCCAAAGAAGACCTGCCGCGCTTTGAGGAAATTTGCGCGCGCGAACGCTGCCCATTCGCAGTCGTGGGTTATGCCACGGAAGCACGTCATTTATCGGTTGCTGACAGCCATTTTGGCAATAAACCGGTGGATATGGAATTAAGCGTATTGTTGGGCAAACCTCCAAAAATGACGCGCGATGTAAAATCGCTCAAACCCAAACTCAACGCGTTTAACACCGGCAGCATCGATTTGAAGGAAGCTGCTTACCGTGTGCTGCGTCTGCCAGGCGTTGCCGACAAGACGTTCCTGATCACGATAGGTGACCGCACAGTGACCGGCCTAATCGCCCGTGACCAGATGGTGGGTCCATGGCAAGTGCCTGTCAGCGACGTCGCGGTCACCTTAGCCGGTTTCCAGACCAACGTCGGTGAAGCGTTCGCAATTGGCGAAAAGGCTCCGCTCGCGTTGATCGATGCACCGGCCAGCGGCCGCATGGCAATCGGTGAATCCATCACCAATATCGCGGCGGCACAAATCGACAACATCGGCAACCTGAAACTCTCCGCCAACTGGATGGCACCTGCCGGGCACCCTGGTGAAGATGCCGCCTTGTTTGCCACAGTTAAAGCAGTGGGCATGGAACTGTGCCCGCAACTGGGCATCAGTATCCCGGTGGGTAAGGACTCGATGTCCATGAAGACCGTCTGGAACGAGAACGGCAAGGACAAAGCCGTCACAGCGCCTATCTCGTTAGTCGTGACCGCGTTCGCCAACACGCCGGATGCACGCAAGACCATGACGCCGCAACTGCACACTGACTTGGGCGACACGCGCCTGATTCTGATTGATCTGGGCAACGGCAAACAGCGGATGGGCGGCTCCAGCCTGGCACAAGTTTATAGCCAACTGGGCAATATCGCGCCTGATGTAGACAATCCGCAACAGCTCAAGCAATTCTTTGCTGCAATCCAGCAACTGAACGCCGAGAACAGATTGCTGGCCTATCACGACCGCTCTGATGGCGGCTTGTTCGTCACGCTGACAGAAATGGCGTTTGCCGGCAGAGCAGGCCTGGAAGTCAATCTGGATGCGACTTCTGGCGATGCCATTTCGATATTGTTCAACGAAGAACTTGGTGCGGTATTGCAAGTACGCGCCAATGAGGCAGAAGCGATCCTGACAAACTTGAATGCACGGCTCGATGGCTGCGCACATATGATCGGCAAAGTCACAACAGACCAGCAGATCTGTATTACCGTCAATGGCAAACAGGTATTGAACGAGCTGCGTATCGATCTGCACCGCGCCTGGTCCGAAACCACATACAAAATGCAAAGCCTGCGTGACAACCCGGTCTGTGCCCAACAGGAATACGACCGCATTCTGGATGCCCAGGATGCTGGGATGCATGTACACACGACGTTCGACATCAATGAAAACGTCGCTGCGCCCTACCTGAACCTGAATCGCCCACGCATGGCCATCCTGCGTGAGCAAGGCGTCAACGGACAAGTGGAGATGGCGGCAGCCTTTGACCGTGCAGGTTTTGCCAGCGTGGATGTACATATGAGCGACATCATCTCCGGCCGTACTGCGCTGAAAGAATTTGCAGGCTTGGTCGCCTGTGGCGGCTTCAGCTATGGCGACGTGCTGGGCGCAGGCGAAGGTTGGGCAAAATCCATCCTGTTCAACGCCAGAGCCAGAGAAGAATTCAGCGCGTTCTTTAACCGCGCTGATACGTTCGCACTGGGCATCTGTAACGGTTGCCAGATGATGAGCAACCTACACAGCATTATCCCTGGCACCGAACATTGGCCACATTTCGTGCGCAACAAGTCCGAACAGTTCGAGGCACGCTTTGCGATGGTAGAAGTGCTGGAGTCCCCTTCCTTGTTCTTTAACGGCATGGCAGGAAGCCGCATGCCGATTGCCGTTGCACATGGCGAAGGATTTGCGGAATTTTCTGACGCGAGCGCTGTCAACCATGCGTTGGAACAAAAAATGGTGACCATGCGCTTTATTGATCACACGTCAACGCCAACGGAAATCTACCCGTTTAACCCGAATGGTTCGCCACAGGGGGTTACCGGGCTGACTAGCACAGATGGCCGCTTTAGTATTATGATGCCGCATCCGGAACGAGTGTTCAGGGCTGCACAATACAGCTGGCGTCCAGATGGCTGGCACGAAGATGCCCCTTGGATGCGTATGTTCCGCAATGCAAGAAAATTTGTAGGCTAATATTAAAATTGGGATTAGGAGACCAAAAAACATGAAATTCTTTAAAGCATTATTGATGACGTTTGCCCTGCTGTTTGCAATCACCAGCCATGCAGGCACCTTGACGGACGATGAATACATGGAGCTTTCTGGTGCGCTTACAGATGGTCAACTGGATGTAGTAAAAAAATACATCGACAAAGACCCTACCCTGTTAACTTACAGTTTTTATGCTTGGCAACCATTGCAAATGGCCGCTAACCACGATCAATTGGCTGTAGTGAAATATCTGGTGGAAAAAGGCGCTGACATGAATTATGCACATCCTGTCAGCAAAATGACTGCCTTTCATCTGGCAGCTTTTGACGGCTTCGAGGATATCGTGAAATATCTGGCCTCCAAAGGGGCTGACATTAACAAGAAAATGAAGGGCGGCGTCTCACTGATTCGCGTCGTCAAGGATGAAGGCAACCCAAAAATGGTAGAACTGTTGACCAGCCTGGGTGTTAAAGAAGAAGGCTGTGAAGGCCAATGCTTCTAAAAGCGGCCTTGAAATAAGCAAGGTGTGTGATGCAAGTCACACACCTTTTTTATTGCCCGTTTAAAATCAGAAAAATATAAATCCACACTATAATAATCCGACACAAGGGCCAGACAATGACGATTAACAACTCCTTACGTATATGTTTTGCGATGCTGCTGATTGCTCCTTTTGCAGGCTACGCTGATACCCCGATAGATAGTGATGTGCATATACGCAGCCTGGCAGCTTCCTGTGCTGCCTGCCATGGAACCACCGGCAATACGATACATCCTGCCGGTGGCAAAGCCCCTGAAGGTAAAGCCACCCTTGCTGGCATGGACAGGCAGAACTTCATCAAACAATTAACCGCGTTCAAAAGTGGTGAACGCAAATCCACTGTCATGCATCACCATGCAAAAGGACTCAGTTCTGATGAGATCGAACAGTTAGCTAATTTTTTTGCCGCGCAAAAACCGCAAGCACCATACCCATTAAATCATCAGATTCTGGGAGCGAATCATGACTGATTTCAATTTCAACCGTCGCCAGTGGATTAAAGCAGGTCTTGTACTAGGCGCCGCACCCACTTTGATATCAGCATGCGCCGGGATGAAAAGCAAAACCAGCATCGGCCGTGTCGTGGTCATTGGCGGCGGTTATGCCGGATTGGCAGCAGCCAAATATATCCGCATGTGGAGTGCTGGCAGCATCGAAGTCGTGCTCATTGAAAGAAACAACCAGTTTGTATCCTGCCCGTTGAGCAACCTGGTACTGGGCGGTAGCAAAACGATTGACGACCTTACGTTTGGCTATGCGCTTACACAAAAGAATCATGACATTCACTTTGTACATGACGAGGTCATCGCCATAGACCACGCAAACAAAACCGTCAAAATGCAGCGCGGCGAAGTCAGCTATGACCGCCTGATCATTGCACCAGGGATAGACTTTGATTATGGCAGCATCCCCAATTTGGCATCCGCAGATGCGCAAAAATCCATCCCGCATGCCTGGAAAGCCGGCTGGCAAACCGTCAATTTGCGCAAACAACTGGAAGCCATGCCTGATGGCGGCATATTTGCCCTCAGCATCCCCAGAGCACCTTACCGCTGCCCGCCTGGACCGTATGAGCGGGCTTGCCAGGTGGCGAGCTACTTCAAGACACAGAAACCTAAAAGCAAAATCATCGCGCTAGATGCCAACCCGGAAATCATCTCCAAGAAAGGCTTGTTCAATAAGGCATTCAACGAAATGTATGCCGGCATTGTGGACTACCGCCCGAACAATGCCCTTGTGAGCGTAGATGTCGCCAGCAA
The DNA here is from genome assembly GCA_029781535.1 of Pseudomonadota bacterium. Lineage (GTDB taxonomy): Bacteria > Pseudomonadota > Gammaproteobacteria > Burkholderiales > Methylophilaceae > Methylophilus. The sequence continues at coordinate 4,805 of JAKOWL010000002.1, read as the reverse complement.
GACTGTCACCACAGAGTTTGAACAGGTCAAGGCAGACGTACTCAATGTAATCCCTCCGCAACGTGCAGGCAAGCCCGCGCAACTTGCTGGAGTGAACAACGTTGAGAATCGTTGGTGTGAAGTAGACTTCCTCACTTATGAGTCAAAAGTGGCTCCCAACGTGCATGTGATAGGCGATGCCATCGACAGCGGCCTGCCAAAATCTGCACATATGGCAACCAATCAAGCCAAGATCTGTGCGAACGCTATCGTGGAACTGATGCATCATCGCACACCTGATCCAGCACCGGTATTTGCCAACACATGCTACAGCTTTGTGGATGCCACTCAGGCCATGCATGTTGCCCATGTTTATCGCTATAACCCCAACACCAAGATCATGGTGCCTGCGGAGGGTGGTGGCGTTTCGGCCAAGCCAAGTGCGGAAGAAGGTGCATTTGCCAATACCTGGGCGACTAATATCTGGTCGGACATACTCACCTAGAAACCATGCTCGATGCGATCATTTCCAAACTCAGCACCCTGCTCACGCTAGGCATTTGCAGCATCCCTAATGTGGGTTGTGCCAATGCAGCGGATGTCACAACACCACCCGCGAACCTGACGCTGAAACTACCTGCTGGATTTGTGGTAAATGTGTTCGCCCGGCTGGATGGCGGCGGTGCCGAATATTTCACCGGGCCACGCATGATGACTTTTGACAAACATGGCAATCTCTACGTCACTACAGGCAGAGCCAACCGGCTTTTAATGCTGCCAGACGCCAATCAGGATGGCGTTGCCGAAGCGCCCATACTGATTACCGACAAGCTGAATGCGCCCAACGGACTTGCCTTCATAGGTAATAGCTTACTCGTCGCAAATGAGGATGGCATCGTCAAGCTTACGCAAAAGGATAGCGCTTGGTCTGCGCCCCGGCCTTTCATCAGCAATTTGCCTACTGGGGGGCATACACTCAAAACCATCAAAGTCGGCCCTGACAATTTTCTATACGTGAACGTTGGATCCAGCTGCAATGTGTGTATGAAAACCGATCCTTTGCGTGCGACCATTTTGCGCTACACACTCGATGGCAAACCAGCTGGATATTTGAAAACCGCTGGCCGACATGCGCCAACACCTATCTGGGCTAATGGACTACGTAATAGCCAAGGCTTTGCCTGGCACCCGCAAACAGGCGCCATGTATGCCACCAACGATGGCGCGGATATGCGCTCAGACAAAAAGAACGGCAAAGTCAATGACGGAATCCCGCCTGAACATCTGAATAAAATCGAACCCGGCAAGCACTATGGTTGGCCTTATTGCTGGAGCGATACTGACAACAAGAAAATGGTGCAAGATCCGAATTTTGTTGGTGAGCCGCATTTCTGCGAAACTGCTACCCCGCCCGCCATTACGTTCACATCACATAGCACGCCTATCGGCATCACGCTTCTCGATAAAAGCCGGTTTCCCAATGAATATAAAAACGATGCCATCGTCGCCCTACATGGATCATGGAACCGCAAGGAACCCAGCGGCTACAAACTGGTGCGGGTAAAATTCAATGATGGCAGGCCTACAGAAGTGATTGATTTCGCAACCGGTTGGCTTAACAATAACGAGGCTTGGGGACGTCCGGTAGATGTAGTCGTTGGAACTGATGGTGCACTATATGTATCAGATGACCGTTCGGGATATATTTACCGTATCATTTACAAAAACACATCATTGCACTGAGAATACTTATGCTGAAAACCATTTTCATATTTCTGTTTGGGCTGATCTTTTCTTCAAGTGGTCTGGCTGAAACCATACCTGCCAACATCGCTTTACATATCGCCCCAACCCATTACGAACATCCCGTAAGATTATTGCATCCATATTTGGATTATTGGCATATGAAAGGCCCCTTGACGGAAAAAGTGGCCAAAGCTGCTTTAGAAAAACGCTTTGCTTCGGTGACCGATTGCAGCGGCAACGCAAGCGTCGTATTGCTAATTGAGCCACATATATTCTATAACCCACAAATGCGGGTCTTTCATGCTGAATTCATTGCTCGCGCTTACACTAAACTTTCTGGCAGCCCTATCACGACGATAAAAAAACAGGCGCAGCAGCAAGGAGAGCTGGCAATAACACCGGAGATATCTATAGAAAAAGCTTATGCCAATGCCATGAACCAAATCGTCCAGCAACTGGAAACGGATAAGACATTTTTAGAGGCATTAAACGCGGCTCCAATAAGCGACCTGCAATCCACATGTAACAGTTTGGATAACATGCCTTTAAGCAAATTTTATTACTAGCGAGAAAACCCAATGAAAAAACTACTGTTTTTACTATCCTGCACACCGCTTTTCGCATTTGCAGATAGTGGCCTGCCAAAAAAAATCACTGGCCTTAAAATGCCGGAATCTGTTGTACAAGCCAAAGATGGCAGTATCTATGTCTCTGAAATCGGTGAATTCAATGGTGATGGCGATGGTCAAATCAGCAAGATAGACAAACACGGCAATGTGACTGTTTTCGCAAAAGGCATGAATGATCCCAAAGGCCTCGCTATCATTGGCAGCAATTTATATGTCGCCGACAAAAATAAAGTGCTGGAAATCAACAAGGATGGGACTTGGCGCATCTATGCTGACACACCAGCATTCCCGATCCCGCCCAAATTTCTTAATGATTTGGAAGCTGATAAAGCCGGTAATTTATATGTCAGCGACAGCGGTGATTTGAAAACCGGTGGCGCGATTTTCAAAATCGCCAAAAATGGCACTGTAACGGCCATCGCAGATAGTAAAAACCCTGACATTCTTGCACCGAACGGTTTATTGTTTGAGGGTCGTAACAATATGCTGGAAGTGGACTTTGCCAGCGGCATCCTTTACCGTGTCAACTTAAGCACTGGCGCGACCAGCAAAGTAGCGGACGGTTTTGGCGGTGGCGATGGTGTCATCAAAGGAAAATCCGGCAGAATCTATGTCAGTGACTGGCAAAACGGAAACGTGTTCCAGGTCAGCGCAGGCAAGGCCAGGCAAATCAAAGGCGGATATAAATCTGCTGCCGACATCGGAATCAGTCAAGATGGAACCTATATCATGGTGCCTGACATGAAAGCTGGAGAACTGGACATCCTCCCCATCAAATAAAAAAAGCCACGCTCAGCGTGGCTTTTTTATAAGACCAGACTGATTATTTGGCTGGTTTAGCTGCTTCTGCTGGTTTAGCTGCTTCTGCTGGTTTAGCTGCTTCTGCTGGTTTAGTTGCTTCTGCTGGTTTAGCTGCGGCCGCTTTAGCAGCGTGTTTATGTTTTGCATGATGCTTGCCTTGGCTAGCGAATGCACTTGCGGAAACGGCCAAAAATGCAGCCATCAAAATAACAGATAATTTTTTCATCATTGAATCTCCAAAAAATGGTATGAAATTACTTACGTAAAATTACTTGGCTTTAGCTGGTTCAGCCGTTTTTGCAGCCTCTGCAGCTGCAGGTTTAGCTTCTTCTTTTGCTTTCTTAACGGTGTCTTTTAAAGATTTGGCTTTTTTTGCTGGTGCCGCTGTATGCTTTGCCACCTCAGCCTTAGCTGGCTCTGCTGCTTTTGCAGCATCTGCAGCAGGCGCTGCATCCGCAGCATATGTGTTTGCAGCAAAAAGGCTTACAATTGCGACTAACAACGTTTTTTTCATATTTAAAACTCCTTGGTGTTTAACGAGGTTATTTCATGAATCTGCGCTAAACGATGTGTATGCGCTTCTCATGTTGGCTAATATACGTAGAGAAACTTACGCCAACCTTACGACTCAAATAAGCATGCGAATTTTGATTGCAGAAGATGATGCTGTACTTGCCAAAGGCCTGATCACTACACTGACCCAGGCCAATTATGCTGTCGACCATGTCTCTGATGGATTGACTGCAAAGACCATGCTGCAGGACTCCGTCTACGATTTGGTGATTTTGGATATCGGCTTGCCCCATATGGACGGCTTGGAAGTACTGAAAAAAATACGCCAACAAGGCAACAAAGTGGCCGTCATGATGCTGACTGCCAAAGATGCGGTTGAAAGCCGCGTGAGGGGGCTGGACTTGGGTGCGGATGACTATCTGACCAAACCGTTCAGCCTGGATGAACTAGAAGCACGCATTCGTGCACTCATCAGACGAGGAAAAATGGGCAGCAATATGCCGCTGAGCTGTGCAGGATTAACTTTAGATATTGCTAGCAAACAGGCTTATGACAATGAAAAGCTGATCAATCTGTCTGCCCGTGAGTTCGGCTTGCTGGAAGTGCTGATGCAGCGTGCGGAAAAGGTCGTCAGCAAGGAACAATTATTAGAGGCCGTTTGCAACTGGGATGAAGAAATCGGCGACAATGCGATTGAGGTATACATCCATCGTCTACGTAAGAAGATAGATCCGACTGGTGCACAGATCCGTACAATTCGTGGGCTAGGCTACATGTTAGAAGCAACCTAGGCCTATGTCTGCCAAATCCAACATAAGCTCACTGAAAAAGCAGCTGATGCTATGGGTACTAGTGCCGCTCACTTTAGTGCTCATTGGCACTTCTATCGTCTCTTACTACCGTGCTTTGCGTTTTGCAAACCTGGCTTATGACAGGTCTTTGTTCCGCGCTGCACTGGCTCTGGCAGATCAGGTAGATGTTGTAAACAGAACCGTCGTCATCAACCTTCCGCAAGTGGCAAAAGATCTGCTGGAATATGATAAAGACGATATCGTGTATTATCGAATCTCGGCACCCGATGGACATCTGGTATCCGGAGAAAAAGCGTTATCTTTACCCACCATACCACCCAGAGCC
>JAKOWL010000001.1 GCA_029781535.1 Pseudomonadota bacterium | reverse complement strand
TGCCATGGCCAGCAATCTGGGCGCCACGCACAAAGTTACCACCACCAACCATAATGACCACTTGGCAGCCCGCTTCGCTGACTTTTTTGACCTCTTTCGCTAGCCACTCGGCAAGTTCAGTATCAATGCCAGCTTCATGTTTGCCAGCAAGTTGCTCACCGGAGAGCTTTAAGAGAACGCGCTTATACATACTGGGCTAGATGATACCACAGTTTGCTAATTTGTTAAGCGGCAAATCGCGCCTCAATTGGTTTGCCGTGTATAACCGTACCGACTTCGGCGCCTGGGTTGAGAACCTCGGCAATATCGTGTGCGGCATCTCTATAAACGTATAGCCGGAGTCCGCTCGCTGTGGCAATTTCTAGGCTTTCCCGGTCAACAACCCTAAAGCGATCGTAGTCTTCAAGCATGGTATGGGCGGAGATTTCAGCATACCGTCGTGCGCCGGCGGTTTTACTTGGGTCACCATCATAAACTCCATCAATTTTGGTACCCTTAAGCACCGTTACGGGCGTTGCTGTGTCGTTTTCTCGATGATTCTGCGCATACCACATCACCGCACCATCAGTAGTATTCCCATCAGTGCCTTTACCGCCACCAATCAAAACAACTTTGTCATCCTCAACAGCTTTTCGAGCTAGACCATGCTGATAGGGCGGAATCTCTCCGGTGGTCAGATCCGTAAATCGCATTGGCGGCGCCACAAAAAGTTCGCAGGGGATACGGCGCGCTTCCAGGGCATCGGCAATCATTAAGACGTTTTCTAGCGTAGCCAAGCGACCAATGGCATCTTTGTACTTAGGAGCTAAACCCTGTTCCGCAAGTTCATCGCCTCGAACACGATTGCCGGCGCCAGACACGGTAATAATTCCTTGGAGATTGAGCTGTTCTCGTTGACGATATAACCGAGCCAATTTATCAGCATAAGAAGTAACCCCTTGCGGAGTCCAGCCACAACCACCGTTGCCTTCGGCAAGTAGCTCGCCGGACGACTTATAAAATACAGCTCCTGGTGCAGACATACCGCTCTAGCATGCCACGCCCATCCCGCGCACGCAAGCACAAGCAAAACTAGGGTTCTAAGATGTTATACTTGAGTCATATGGTACAACTGAAGCATGTGGATGCAGCACAAGGAAGCCAGGAGGAGCAAACGAATCGTATATACGATACGAAGAGTGAGCGACAGACGCCAGCTGACGCAGTGATGCGCCACAAGTGTCAGCAGAGTTTCTGGCTCTGCCAGAAAGCAGGCTGACACGATGCTTAAGTTGTACTCCTGGAACGTAAATGGCATCCGTGCCGTTTGGAATAAAGGCGAATTCCAAAAGTTCATTACAAAATACCAGCCTGATATTTTATGTTTACAAGAAACGAAAGCCCAGGCCGATCAATCCCCGGTTGACATTCCTGTCTATGCAGAGTTTTGGAGTTCTGCCGAAAAAAAGGGCTATAGCGGCACCGCGATCTTTACAAAAATAAGGCCCCTTGGCATCGTCAATGGCCTACCCGAAGCTATTGTTAAGAAATATAAGGTTCATGGCGATGTATA
>JAKOWL010000252.1 GCA_029781535.1 Pseudomonadota bacterium | reverse complement strand
TCTTTGAGCGTCTTTCCCTCCACATATTCCATCACGAGATAGTGCAGGTCCCCCTCCTGCCCCACATCCATCATCCGAATGATATTGGGGTGGTTCAAAACAGCAGCCGCGTGTGCTTCTCGGGCAAACCTTGCAATGAAATCCGGTTCCTTGGCAAATTCAGTCTTTAAAATTTTCACCGCAACGCGGCGGCCGTCATCCAGACAAACCGCGCCGTAAACATGCGCCATCCCACCGGTTCCGACCAAATGGGTGATGCGGTAATGCCCATTTAAAATCCGTCCGATCATACGCATCCCTCACCTTCTCCGGAACGCGCAAGAATCACGGTAATATTATCGCTGCCACCCTTGGCGTTTGCCAGAGCAACCAGCTCTTTTGCGGTTTCATGCAGCGACATAACCCGACAAAGAATTTCCTGTATCTCGGTATGTGTAACTGTTGCGCTTAGGCCATCAGAACAAAGCATCAGAATGTCCCCTAAGCTCAGGTGCGCCTGATAATAATCGGCATCCACAACAGCGCTTGTTCCGATGCAGCGTGTGATGACATTACGCCGTGGGTGCTGCCAAGCTTCCTCTTGGGTGATTTCGCCAACCGAAAGCATCTCTTCAACCAAGGAATGGTCTTTGGTTAAACGTTGCAGTGTGCCATTCCCAAAGCGATAGGCTCGGCTGTCTCCAACTTGGGCGATGATCCAATCCCTTTCATTTTCAGGGTGAAACAGTGCTGCTGTCAGCGTGGTACCCATGCCACGCATGGCTTCGTGCTGCATGGCCATTCGATGCACCTGTCGATTGGCTTGTTCAAATGCCAGCTCAAGATATTCTTGCGAGAAAGGAATAGAAATCGTTACATCGTTTAAAGATGCTTGCAGAGCACTTAGCATTGCTTTAAGGGCCAGATTGCTGGCGGTTTTCCCAGCCCGGTGTCCGCCCATGCCATCGGCAACCACTAACAGGTTGTTTGGCATCCCTGCATCGGGCACATAATAAGCGTCTTGATTTTGGGCACGCATCCGCCCGATATCACTGTAAGCCGCAATTTCCATCAGGCATGCCCTCCTTCATCACTTAACTTCAGATATCTTCTTCGTAGCTGTCCGCATGCACCCTCAATATCCTCACCTAAGCTGCGCCGTATGGTTGCCGATAGACCACCGTGAATAAGCTCCTGTTGGAAAGATAGAATCTGTCGTTTGTCCGGCGGTTGAAACCCGCTTTCTTCCACGGGATGGCACGCAATCAAGTTCACATGGCACAACAAGCCTTTGAGTAAC
>JAKOWL010000197.1 GCA_029781535.1 Pseudomonadota bacterium | reverse complement strand
CTAACGTTGGAGTTAACGGGCTGGCTGAAAGCCAGTCCCGTTGAACGACTGGTTAGGTGGGGCGCCGAAGCAAGCTGAGGCAAGCAACGCGCCCCAACCCAACGAGATTTGAAACCGAAGCAGGGCGCCTGAAACCACAGCCTCGGCTCTTTGGATTTTGGCGGCGTTCGACGGCAACGACCATCCCGCTACCGAGCGAAGGGCGAACCCGAATCGTTCCGCGGTTGGAATCGAACGTTGGTTGCGACGAGAAAAAGACCTTGCCTCGTGGATCGAGCCAAAGCCGGCAAACAAGCCAGACCGGAAAACGAAGAACAAGCCAAAGCCGCGAATGCCAGCCACTTCATCTTCGGTGGTGAGCGGCTTTGCCGCCCGCACTGAATTTGCCGAAATCCAAACTGCTCGCATCGCTCTGGCCTGACCTTGTATTGGCACCTAACGCTCAAGGTAAGCGGCGCCGGAAGGAGCGCAGCGAGTGGAGGGCACCAACGAAGCCCATGAAAATGGCGAAGCCATGGGCTTTGTTGGCGTCCGCTTGACCGCCCAGTTAGGCCACTTTCGAGCTACTCCAGCCAAGCAATTTCTCCTGCGGAAACATAAGGCTTGCCTGGGTTCAAGAAACTAATAAATATCTCGGCATCGACCCAGCCATCGTTGCTTGCTTTCTGCCATGCTTCGCCCCAACAGTTATGAAGTTTGATCTGGTATCTGCAGCCTGCGCCAGATGAATATTTTGTTTCGCAGGCCATTCTGTAGCCGCTTATCACAACACTATGCTTTGCCACGCATTTCGCTCCTGCCTCGTCCAGCCCCAAGCATATAGCATTTATTAGCAATGGTCGTTTTTTATCGATAACGGCTCTTATTATTCCAAAAATATCTTTCTTCTGAATTGACTCTTCACTTCCGGCTGGGAGTATGCGCAGTTTGGGCCTCACTGTTGACGTGATATGCTTGCATCCGCCGAAAATTATCTCGTACAGAAATTCAGCGAAGGTTTTCTTCTTGAGTCCGGAAATAAGTCGCTCGCGCGGGATTTGGTGATTTAATGCATCCTCGAAGCTTTCCAGCCTCTCGGGGAAATCACTCGGCTCAGTTGCTTGAGTAAGTTTTGTGTTCTTGAATAGGACTTTCAATCTTTCGTATGTTGGCTCGAAATCATCTTTGGCTTTTCCCGACCCAACCAGGCGATCCATTGGGAAGCATGAGTTTGGCATGAACCGAAAAAGATTAAGTGAGTTATTTAGCGCGTTTGAGCCGGAGGAATAGACTGTTGCGTCGTTGTACAGCTTTATATTGGTGTGATTTCTGGATAGACCTGGGATCTGGTTTTTCCCATCAGGATCTGGATCTATCCGATCCAGGTTGGTGTCCGCCCATGCCACCATACTTAGTTGGGAAACCAACTTTGTTTGAGGCAGTTGACTGCAAGCAATTTGCAGTGCTTTGATGTCAGGGTCAAAGTCGCATAGGTATTTTTGAACTATTGTCGCGGCTGCACATCCAAAACACGATCCAACACCAAATTGGTCTTGAATCGGGGGCATGTTGTCGATCTCTACCGATTGGATTGGATTGATGTATTTAAGGTTTCCAAAAACAGTGAATGCCGCAGTTGGATTTCGAAGGTATGCGTCCGGCCAACCCATCTTGAGCTGGCACTTCGAGTCGATAACGATGCTGTCCAGTTAACGAATAGCTGGACACGATGGGAACGGATAACAGTCGCAAGCGTCGGCGGTACGGCGCGGATCTGAAGGCGCGGATCCTGACCGAATGCGCTGTGCCAGGCGCATCGGTGGCCAAGGTGGCGATGGCGCACGGCATCA
>JAKOWL010000191.1 GCA_029781535.1 Pseudomonadota bacterium | reverse complement strand
ACAAAACTAACCAACAGGAGATAAACATGAACACATACGAAAAGGCTTTCACGAAAATCAATTTACGCAAAAGTGACGCTGGCAGCAATAAAAATATTGACGTAGTTCCAGTTATGACAAAATGGCAGGACGCTGCTCGGCAACTGTTTTATCGTATTACCCTGAACCCAGATACGGAAGTTGCAGAAAACATTTTCGATTTTGTTTCCGATGATGAAATGTTCAAAATGTTTGAGGATAACAAGTCCGTTGGTGATGTGGTCAATTATGCTCTGTCTGTCAAAAATTGAGCAAAATAATGGATGAGCAATCAGCCCGCTCACTCTACGAGCAAAGAATCAAAACTCTAATCGAAAGCCTGCTCCCTAACGGAGCAGGCACTTTGAGCGAAACACGTTTGCGCTATGCGCTGGATAACGTGGCACAGGTGGCATTTACAGCAGGTCACGATTTTGCATTATCGAATTTAGGTGCAATGGGCGGGCGTGCTGTCAGTGAACGCAAATCTAAATCGTCAGCCGCCAATGGCAAAAATGGCGGGCGTCCTCGCAAGGACGCAAACTAACGCAGCGTGGAGCGGACGCTGAAAAGCGCGCCGCTCACGCAACCGTTGTGCCGCTAAGGAGTCAATATGTTCGGTCAGCAAATAATCACAAGTGTTCACTGTTACGAAGTGCAAACAATCAAGCGCACATGGCGAGAGCGCCTTTTGTCGTGGCCCTGGCGTCCGTGGGTTGCCTTCAAAACCTTCCACAAACCTGCGGCTTATCGTATGGGCAATCAAATCGTGTGTCATCCAGCTATGTTGTCTGAAATCCAGCAAGCGGCACAACACCGCGTGCAGGCGGACGAGACTTGCGAGTCCTGCAAATTGCAGTTTACTTCGTCTTGTCCGTCCTTGCTTGGAAAGCGTTGTCAATACTACCAGTCTCGCCACTAACGCAAACGTTCTACCGCTAAGGAGCAAAATGGATTTCTATAAAGCAAGGTTACTTCAAATAAAGTTTCACCGTAGCCCGTCGCGCTGGATGTACTTCCGCCTGGCTAATGCCTCAAATCTATGGTTTTTATGGTTTGAGATTACATGGCGTCGTCATTGGCTACCGCAAGCCGCTTACATGGAAGGTTGGAACGCTGCCTTCCGTCAGTTTCACGGCATTGATGAAATCGGTAGAACATTACATGCACCTGACGCCGCTAAGTCTGCGGCTAAAACTGAGTAGTCTTATAAATACGCGGCGCAGGTAATGCTCGCCGTTCCACGGCTTCGCAAAGGTCAAAGCTATGAAACTAAAATGCAACGATGGCAAAACAAGGCGATTCTTGGTGTGTAGAAATCAAACCTATAATGACGCTTACGGCGGAGTAATCACCACGTCAAAACTGCTTGAAGCGGAATGTGTTGAATGTGGAAAAACATTTGGCTGCCACGATACTTATATCCTGAAACCAAAATTTCTTGCTCATGCTTGCGCCGTAGAACACGGCGTGGAGCCGACTGTTGAAAGCGTAGGCACTTCGCCCGCAGTCGCTAATCAATCCGAAGGCGAATCGCCCGCATAGGGCAGCTCACGCAAGCCGTTGGGCGTATCGAGGCGCAAATGAGACAACAAGCAAAATTCACGCTTTACAAAGACGGCTTTCAACCAATCACATTACGCCGCTGGAGCGATACAGAAGACGAAAATTATTATTATGAAATCCTTTGCCACGTTCAACACAACTGCGCCAGCGGCGGGTTCCATGAAAGGTGGGAGCGCGTCAAAGGCTTCACTAATGCGGAGGTTGAATCGCATATCGAAAAATACGCCCAATAAGGGCGTGCAGTGGATGCGCCGCAGGCTGGCGCATAATTGGACAGGTTGCGGGCGGCGCACCACTAACGCCCGTGCCGTTGGCAGATACCTTGCAAAGGAGCGTCATGGATAGTCGAGTTAATGTTTTAGTCCATATCCGCAAAAACGATACTGGCGAAGTTAGAATCTATAAAGATGATTTGTATCTTGACGAAGATGGTTTGCCAAATACGTTTATGTGGCAAGACGGTAATTATGCCTGTGATTGCAATCGCCGTTTATTTTTTGCGCGCGTGAATGGCGAAGATGAAGATTGGGAGTCCTGTTGTTCAGACACAGAATATTCCGTAAATATCATACTTGGCCATAAGTGTATATATTCCGAGTTTGAAAATCTGCCCAACAAAGCGTGTAGCGGGCTTGCGCCAGTGGGCGCGTCCGAAAGTCAAGTAGTTAATGGCGCAAGCCGCTAACACAAACCGTTAATAAACAAATACAGCCCCGATCATCGGGGCTGTATGCTTAGTAGTGCCACCAACACCAAGCCACTTGGATAACGTCTTTTGCATTGTCCCCGTTGAGAAACACAACCGTATCGAACTCAAAATCTGTCACAATATACACACTCTCCCACGGAGCGGCGGTGACGGCCTTGTTCTTTATAAGCGCTCCGTTTCGGTAAAACAAAACGTTCAGCACGTTTGTCCCGCCGTCAGAATTTCCAGCATAAAACTCCAGGTTCGTGCAGGGGTTGGTATACCACCGAGCAACGAGGCCGTCCATGTAGCCAGGCAATTCATAGCCGAAGCGAGTGGCGGATGTGTTGCCTGTGGGGGTGTAGGTGTTGGCGGGCATGTCCATCATTCCCGCAAGGATTACAAAGATTGATAAAAGGGTGACAAGAATCTTGGTTTTTGTTTTCATGTTTTATCCTGTGAAATCAATTACACACCCGATGATGGGTCTGTAGTTAT
>JAKOWL010000153.1 GCA_029781535.1 Pseudomonadota bacterium | reverse complement strand
AGTGTTAAACTAATTTAAACACCTTGCGATGGGGGGAGAACAAATGGCTGTCATTGAAATGCATCAACTCAAAAAAGTGTATGGCAAAACCATGGGAATTTCGGATGTCACCTTTTCGGTGGAAAAGGGGGAATTATTTGGCTTTATCGGCCCCAACGGCGCGGGGAAATCCACCACCATACGAATATTGCTCAACATGCTGTACCCCACAGGGGGCAGCGCAAAAATCCTGGGGCTGGATGTTGCGCAGCAAAGTAAAGCGATAAAGCGTGAAACATCTTATGTTCCAAGCGATGTACGGCTTTATCCTGATTTATCGGTTCGTGAACTTTTGCGCATCAACGCAGCGTTTTATCCGTGCGATTCACATCAAAGGGCTGCGGATTTATGCGAATTATTCGAGATGGATACCACCAAAAAGTTCAGAACCCTTTCCACAGGCAATAAGAAAAAGGCCGCGCTGATACTGGCATTGATGAACAACCCGAAAGTGTTGATTTTGGATGAGCCGGCTAATGGGTTGGACCCGATGATGCAAAGCCGCCTGTTTACCGAACTAAAACAACAAACCAGGCAAGGCATGACGGTGCTGCTATCAAGCCATAACCTAGCGGAGGTTCAAGCCTATTGCGATAGGGTTGCGTTCATCAAGAAGGGGCGCATCGTGCAGCTTGCCGAATTAACCCGTTTGACAGCCCCCTACAAGGTGGTTACCGTTTGGGATGATCGACCAAACCTGCTTTCCGGCGATGGTTTTGTACCGGTGGGACAGCAGGTCGACCGGCAAACCTATCAATACCGGGGGACGCCTGTGGAATTGCTGGGGAGATTGGCACAAGCAAACCCGCGTGATTTTACCGTTGAGAATGAGAGCTTGGAAGAGCGTTTTATGGATTTGTATCAGGAGGAAGATGGCCATGAACAGCTTTAAGCTAGAAGCATTAAATCTCCGCAAGAGCACCTTGATATGGGCGTGTTCGCTCGCTGCAGTGGTGTTTGCCATGCTCGCGTTTTTTCCCAGCATGCAAAGCGACGCCATGAGACAGCTCGCCGAGGCAAAGCTCTCGGGCATTGATCCGGCGCTGCTTCGGGTGCTGGGGTTGGAAGTGATGCCGGATTTTACGAAGATCACCGTGTATTTCGGATACTTGATGCAGTTTGTTGTCTTAGCTGTGTTCCTGTTTGCTGCTCAGAAGGCTTCAGGGCTTTTGATCGGTGAAGAATCCGATGGCACCATCGAATTTCTATACGCTCGTCCGATTACCCGCGCTGAGATATTTGTACAAAAGTCGCTGGCACTATTGGCAGCGTATTTTGGGCTTTTGGTGGTCTTGTTTCTGGCTTCCGTGGTGGGTTATATGGCGTTTTCGCAGATGGATGTTGCAAACGCCCTGCGTGAAAATCTAATCATCAGCGGCGGTTTGCTATTTGCTGGTCTTATTTATCTTGTATTGG
>JAKOWL010000150.1 GCA_029781535.1 Pseudomonadota bacterium | reverse complement strand
TGCTAATGGCTTTTTGATCCAAGACGCAGCAACAGCTATACCACTATCAGCACTTTTATGCGTTGTATCAATCTTAGTTTTAACCGGGGGAATTCTTTATGTGGAGAATCATCTTGGACGCATTGCCAAGCCTTTTGGGCGGACTGGCCCTCTTCATTTTCGGCATGAATTTCATGGGTGAAGGTCTTCAAAAGGCAGCAGGCGAGAAAATGCGCCACATTCTGAAGATACTGACCAAAAATCCACTCATCGGCATTCTGGTGGGCATGATCGTAACCACCGTCATCCAGAGCAGCAGCGCCACAACCGTCATGGTGGTCGGATTCGTCAGCGCCGGCCTCATGAGCCTGCGCCAGGCCATCGGGGTTATCTTTGGTGCCAACATCGGTACAACCATCACAGCCTGGCTGGTTTCCATCAAACTCAACGAGTTCGCGTTTCACATTCTTGCAATTGGTTTTATCGTCTTTTTCTTCTCGAAAAATCAGCGCATCAAGTTCATCGGGCAAATCTTCTTCGGATTCGGCATGCTGTTTGTGGGCCTTAACATCATGAGCGACGCCATGAAACCATTGGCCGGAAGCGTTGAAATTCAGAATTTAATGGCCAGTGTCAGCAATAACAGGGTTTTGGGCGTCATCATTGGTACCGTTGTCACAGCAATTGTCCAGAGCAGCAGCGCGGTGATTGCGGTTATCCAGAAGCTGGCCCTTGCCGCAACACCCGACGGGTTGCCCCTGATTTCCCTGACAGCGGCCATACCCCTTGTATTGGGGAGCAATATCGGAACGACGATCACTGCTGTGTTGGCCTCCATCGGTGCTAGCCTTAACGCCAAGCGTGCGGCGCTGGTCCATGTGCTGTTCAATTTGATTGGCTCCATTCTATTTATCTTCTTTGTTCCCCAGGCTGCCTGGGTCGTAGGGCAATTCATGGGAAGTGTTGCCGCAGACAACATGGATGTGGCTATTGCCAATTTCCATACCTTCTTCAATGTGGTGAACACCATCATCATGCTTCCGCTGATATCCGTGCTGGAGAAAGTGGTATGCCGGATATTCAGGGGCGAAGAACTCATGGTGGAAACTTCCCTTGCCAATATTGATCCCAAGGTGTTCGGCACGCCGTCCATCGCCATGAACCTGGCGGTTAACGAGCTCAAGCAGATGAGCAAGTTTGTGCAGGGCATGGTCAGAAGTGCCAGGCAATCCATTGTTGCTTCGGATTTAACAGCTGTGGAAGAGACCTCGAGACTGGAAGATATCGTGGACATGCTGAGACGGGAAGTGGTGGACTTCCTTTCCAAGATCCTGACACACAGCCTTACACCTGGACAGTCCGTGCGCCTGACGGGGCTAATGCGCATTGCCCATGATATCGAAAAAATGGGTGATAACTGCAAGGATATCAGTGAGATAGCCCAGAATATGATCAACGCCAGGATTGCCTTCTCCGAAGCGGCCATCGGCGAAATCAACGAGGCTTTCCTGGATATTGAGCAG
>JAKOWL010000138.1 GCA_029781535.1 Pseudomonadota bacterium | reverse complement strand
GCCTGTGAATCCTCCATGGCGAATGGCTCCTTATTTATGTGAAGTCGTTAAGATGCACTAAAGGCCTTTGCCACATTCCGGACAGAACTTCGCATTTCCTGGAACAATCTTCCCACAGGCACCGCATTGTTTTTGCTGTACAACACCACAATGAGCGCAAAACTTGGCCCCCTTTGGTAACGCCTCTCCACAGGATATGCAAGCATCTTGTGCGCTAACAGCCTGTGATGCGCCGCAGTGAGGGCAAAATTTAGTTCCAGCATCCACCGGCTTTTGACATGATGTGCATACAGCGCTGTTTTGGTTGTCCTGTTGATTTCCATTGGATGCCATCGCTTGCCCAAAGACTTGACCCAATGCCATCCCAGCGCCGACTCCGACACCTGCGGAAGCCAAGGAACCGCCTGGGTTTTGTGCGGCTTGGGTGAGGGCTTCGGCGGCCTGCAGCTTGGTATAGCGGTTCAGATCGCCCAGTGCGCCCATGGTGGAGCGTTTATCAATGGCGCGTTCCACCTCTTCAGGCAGAGAAACATTTTCAATATAAAATGATGAAAGATCCAGCCCCAGTTGGCCAAAGTGTGGTTGCAGTTTTTCACGGCACAGGGCGGAAAGCTCATCGTATTGCGAAGCCAAATCGAGCGCCGGAATGTTGGATTGCGCCATGGCATCGCTCACACCGGAGGCGATGACCCTACGCAGATGCTCAATGATGCCCGATGTTGTGAACAGCGCATTGGTACCAAAGACTTCCTGTAGGAACACCTTGGGATCGGCTACTTTAAAAGCATAGATACCGAAGGCTCTCAGACGGATCAAGCCGAAATCGGCATCGCGCATCATCACCGGATTGGCGGTGCCCCATTTTTGCCCGGTAAATTGGCTCATATTGATGAAGTAGATCTCCGCCAGAAAAGGCGATCCAAAACCATACTTCCAGGATTTAAGCATGGTTAACACCGGCATGTTCTGGGTGGAAAGCTCATATCGGCCAGGGGTGAAAATATCGGCGATTTGCCCTTCGTTCACAAAAACAGCCACCTGTGATTCTCGCACGGTCAGTTGTGCACCCATCATAATGCGCTTATCGCCGGTTTCAAACCGGTGAACCATCACCTCGGTGCCATCATTTGTCCAGGCAATGACATCAATCAATTGTCCTCGAATCAAATCCTTCAATCCCATGTTTCACAAACCTCCCATCAGAGTTGCTGTGGCAAATTTACCATTGTTACGAAGCTATTTTTAATATTATACCATGTGAATATTTCATTTGCATGATTAATGCTACTTAGACGCCAGGCCATCGTTGGAACCCTGGGGAAATAAAGGATTCATGATTCAAACTGTGGAACAATAAAGCCGCATAAGAATATGGGGCATCATATTCTTATACAGGAACGTCGCGCACATGCGTAATCCGCCTGTATACAAGGAGGAAGCTATGCGATTGATCAGATACCTATCCGCTGTGACGGTTCTGTTTCTGTTGGCAACTCAAGGCATTGTTGGCCATGCCGCCCAAGTGAAGGATGTTTCGCCACCCCAACTTTCGGTGGATGTAGCCATTGGCTACAAGGGATATTATCCTTCTACCGGATATGCGCCGGTTTACGTAAGTCTGAAAAGCCTTGATGAAACGGGAAATGTGACGGTGGAAATTCAACCCGGGCAAACGACTATTGCTTATCGACAGGATGCGACACTTGGCGAAGAGGCTGTTTTACAGTTTCCAATCAAGCCGGATCTATTAGCGGCTGGGTTGAATGTGCGTATTTTATGGAATGATCAAGTACTTGTAAATAAATCTTTCAGCCAGCAAGATATCATGCAAATGGCTCAACCAGCGGCAAGCCAAAGGCTTGTGGGCGTTCTTTCGACAAATGATACCCTGGCGAACGCTTGGAACAGCCAGTCTTATCAAAGCTGGCTTGCCAACACATGGGCCATGTCCATTTCTCCGCAGCAATTTCCGGGGAAATTATCGTTGTTGCTGCCGTTCTCCATTTTATTAATAGACCATCTGAACTTGGATGCGCTTAAACCTGAGCAACAGGAAGCCCTGCGACAGTGGATCGCCGGTGGCGGGCGTGTTGTATTGGGCACGGGGTGGCAGGCAGGCTCCTGGATACAGGGATACACAAAGGTCTTACACCTGCCGCTAACTTATCAAGGGGATCTATGGAATGCAAAGGACCTATGGTTGGAATCGGGCTGGCCTAGTGATGCGCCAGTACAGCCGGCTCGGTTGGAAGCAGGGGATGGTGCGCAGGTTCTGGAAACCGTAAACGATACGCCATTGCTCATCCAATCCAACAATGTGTTTATTACGGCTTTTTCGCTCAATGCACTGACTCATGCCCCGCAATGGGGAAACTATCTGGAAACGCTGTTGGGAAAGCATCTGAACCCCACCGAGCGATTGCAAATCTATGCGCAGCCTTTTACTTTAGGCTTTGACCGGTATTATTCAAGCGACCAAACCGGCCTTAAGGCGAGTATCTATGATGTTCCGGCTATGGATGCGCCTCCCATCGCCATTCTATTGTTGATTGTCGCGATCGCCATCGTACTCATAGGCCCGGTCAGCTATTTCATTTTAAAAAAGCTTGGGCGACGGGAATGGTTGTGGCTATCGGTTCCAGCATTATCGATATTATCGGTTGCTGTGATCTATCAGGCTGCAGTGTGGGTAAAATCGGATCGACCCA
>JAKOWL010000114.1 GCA_029781535.1 Pseudomonadota bacterium | reverse complement strand
GTTTGGCTTATTATGAAGAGAATAAAGACAAATTAAGAGCAGTGCCAGTTTCTGCCAAGGCAGGTGGTGCGCCTGTTCTGCCATCAGCTGAAACAGTTATGAATAGCACTTACCAGCCATTGTCACGCCCGATTTTCATCTACGTGAATGCAACTGCTGCTGCGTTTAAACCGGAAGTCAAAGCTTTTGTGAATTTCTACCTGCAAAACGCACCAGCTTTGGTGAAAGAAGTAAAATATATTCCTTTACCAACTGAAGACTACGTAGCGGTAACTAACCACTTTAAATCTTTGAAGCCAGGTACAGGTTTTAACGGCAAACCAGAAGTAGGTGTTAAAATCACCGAATTGTTGAGCAGAATCAAGTAATTTGATTTATGGGCGCTTTCTCAATAATATTGGGAAAGCGCTTTTTGCTTTTTAATTAACCAAGTTTTTGGATTCTTATTCATGATGATTGCGCCAGCGATTACTCCCGCTAGTGAGTTGACAATTAGCCCGCGTTTGGCCAAAAACGTGCGCAGAAATTTCACCGAACGCGTGATTGAGTTCATATTGATGTTGGCGGCATTGTCAGCAGTTGCCACCACATTCGCTATCGTGGCGATCCTTCTGTATGAATCTTTGGGTTTCTTCAAGACAGTTTCTGTATGGGAGTTCTTTACAGCAAAAGAATGGACGCCGCTGTTCGAAGACGCACATTATGGAATTGCTCCGCTTGTTGCGGGGACTTTGACGACTTCGGCAATTGCGTTATTGGTGGCAGTACCCATTGGTACAATCGCGGCGATTTATATGTCTGAATTCGCGTCTTATAAAACCCGTGAAATCGTGAAGCCGATTCTCGAATTGCTGGTGGGTGTACCAACAGTGGTGTTTGGTTATTTTGCCTTGCTGTTTGTGACTCCGCTGCTGCAGAAGGTGATTCCTGACCTGCAGGGCTTTAATATGCTAGGTGCTGGTATCGTAATGGGTATCATGATTGTGCCTTATATTGCTTCCGTGGCAGAAGATGCCATGCGTGCGGTTCCTATGAATATGCGCGAGGGCTCTTATGCAATGGGGGCGACACGATTTCAGACGGCAATACGTGTAGTAACGCCTGCTGCGATTTCCGGCATCGTGGCGGCTTACATTCTGGCCATCTCACGCGCAGTGGGCGAAACGATGGTCGTAGCTGTAGCGGCTGGTCAGCAACCAAACCTGACTTTCAACCCGATGGAAAGTGCGGCCACGATCACAGCTTATATCGTGCAGGTAGCAATGGGTGATCTGCCGCATGGCAGCATCGGTTATCAGAGTATTTTTGCCGCTGGTCTGGTGCTGATGGTGATGACTTTGTCCTTCAATATCATCGGTCATATTGTTCGTAAGAAATATAGAGAACAATATTAATTGTCTACAGAGAAATTACATGGAAAACCAGAATTTGACATCAACGGCAACCGCCAATACTTCCCTGATGCAGAATTTGCAGGAAGTGCGCGATATGATTCGCCGTCACAAGCGCAAGGATATTATTTTTGCCTCGGTTGGTTTGCTGGCACTGGTGCTGGCTTTGCTCACTTTGCTGACATTGTTTTCAGACTTGGTCATAGATGGTTATCCGAAATTCAATCCAGACTTCCTAACCGAGTTTCCATCACGTCGTGCCGCACATGCCGGTATTCTATCTGCTTGGGTCGGTTCGTTGCTGGTGATGCTGGTAACTTTCCTCACGGCCGTGCCTATGGGAGTAGCTGCTGGACTTTATCTGGAAGAATATGCGCCCAAGAACTGGCTTTCCGACCTGATTGAGATCAATGTATCTAATCTTGCTGGCGTGCCATCAATTGTCTACGGTTTGCTGGCATTGGGCTTGTTTGTGTATGGTCTGGATTTAGGTCAAAGTATCCTGACAGCGGGACTGACATTGGGTTTGCTGATCTTGCCTATCGTGATTGTTTCGACACGCGAGGCGATACGTGCTATTCCGGCATCCATTCGTGAGGCCGCATATGCTGTAGGTGCAACCAAATGGCAAGTGGTGAAAGACCATGTCCTGAAATATTCCCAAGGCGGAATCATGACAGGCGTCATTATCGGTATGTCGCGTGCCCTTGGCGAGACTGCACCAATCATTACAATCGGTGCGTTGACATTCATTGCCTTTCTGCCACCGGCTCCCATCAGTACAACAGCACCATTCATCAACTTTGAATGGTTGAGTTCCGGCTTTACAGTGCTGCCGATTCAGATGTTCAACTGGTTATCCCGGCCTGACCATGCATTCCAAGTGAATGCCGCGGCTACCGGTGCGATCATCATTCTGGTTACTTTATTAATGAATGGTGTGGCTATTTGGCTGCGCTACAAAATTCGCAAGAACATCAAATGGTAAATACATTACAAGGGAATTTACAACAAATGGATCAAGTGTCGCATGTGACTAAAGCGGAATCACGCAATCTGAATTTCTACTACAGCAATGGTGCGCATGCGCTCAAAGGCATCAATATGCCACTGTATGAAAATAAAATCACTGCGCTGATTGGCCCATCTGGTTGTGGTAAATCCACATTTTTGCGTTGCTTTAACCGCATGCATGATTTGTATCCGGGTAACCGTTATGACGGTCAAATCGTCATGCATCCAGACAATACCAATATCTTGGCGGATGGCGTAGACCCTATTGAAGTTCGTATGCGTATCAGTATGGTGTTTCAAAAGCCAAATCCTTTCCCTAAGTCCATATACGAGAACGTGGCTTATGGTCTGCGCGTGCGTGGTGGCAAGAACAAAAAAGTAATCGATGACAAGGTGGAGCAAGCGTTGCGCGGCGCAGCCTTGTGGGATGAGGTGAAAGATCGTCTGAACGACCTGGCATTCAATCTCTCCGGGGGACAGCAGCAACGCTTGTGTATTGCCCGTGCCTTGGCGACCGACCCGGAAATCATGTTGTTCGACGAGCCGACCAGTGCGCTGGACCCGATTGCCACTGCCAGCATCGAGGAACTGATGACGGAATTGCGCAACAAGCTCACGATTTTAGTGGTGACGCACAATATGCAGCAGGCTGCACGTGTGTCGGATTACACTGCGTATATGTATCTGGGCGACTTGGTAGAGTTCAGCAAAACGGATGATATTTTTATTAAGCCAAAAGATAAACGTACCGAAGATTACATCACTGGGCGTATCGGCTAATTTTAAAAAGAGAACAGGCAAGGAATATGGAAACAAATTTACATCGCTCAAGTCAGTTTAACGAGGAACTGGAGCGTTTGCGTGACGACGTGATTCATATGGGAACACTCATCGAGAATCAAATCAAAATGGCGACCCAGGCTTATGTACATAACGATGTCAGTGCAGCGCTACAGGTGCTGGACAATGATAATCAAGTAAATGATCTGGAAAAGGCGATTGATGACGAGTGTATCCATATCATCGTCAAACGTCAGCCTACAGCTTCGGATTTACGTCTTATCATGAGTATTGGCAAGATTGTGACAGACCTGGAACGCATGGGCGACGAGACCAAAAAAATCGCTAAAAGTGTGCGTAATCTACAGAAGCCCTTGCATCCATTACCTGCTGATATGTTAGGCATTCGCCATTTGGCTGACTTGGCTACTAAACAATTGCAAGGGGCACTCAGTACCTTCGCGCATCTGGATACTGGCGAAGCGAGGTCTGTGATTCTGGCCGACGATGCATTGGATGCAGAATTCAAGGCGACGGTGCGTCAGTTGATTACTTATATGATGGAAGATCCACGCACGATCTCGGCAGCTCTGGAAATGATGACCATGGCACGCGCTTTCGAGCGTATCGGCGACCATACTACCAATATTGCGGAACAAGTGATTTATATCGCTGAAGGCCGTGATATTCGACACACTTCAATAGATTAAACACTGTTGTATCTTTGATGAAAAAGCCATGTTGTCACATGGCTTTTTTATTTCTGTCATGAATTTGTCACATAGGATTAGGACAATGTCACCTTTAGACAAGGGCTGAATTTTTAACAGGAGTTAATAGAAAATGAATCAATTTAAAATTCGCAGTTTGGCGGCAGTTGTTTCAGGAGCACTGTTGCTGAGTTTTGGTATAGGGGCTAAAGCTGACTCAACTGAGGACATCATCAATGCACTGATCACCAAAGGTGTATTAACAGAAGAAGAAGGTGATTTGTTGAAAAAAGGCCGTGAAGGCGAAAAAACTGGCCAAGAAAAAGCAATGAAAAAGGCTGGCAAAGTATCCATCTCAGATGCGATTGATAGAGCGACTATCTATGGTGACATGCGTGTCCGCCATGAATGGCGTAATGGTGAAGACACTGCTGGATTACAAGACGAACGTAATAGAAACCGTTACAAACTGACCTTGGGTGTAAAAACAGAGTCAGGTGATATGTATTCTGACATTGCATTGGCTATGGGTGGCGGAGGCCGTTCAGATAATGCGACTTTTGGCAGCACATCTAACGGTGGTAACAATAAAGAAAACGTTTTTGTTAAACGTGCAATGTTTGGCTGGAAGATGACAGATTGGCTGACTGTGGAGGCTGGCCGTATCGCAAACCCGTTGTACACCACAGAAATGGTATGGGACAAAGATTTGACCATGGAAGGTCTGGCGGAAAAACTTACCTATAAAGTAGGTGATACAGAGTTGTTTGGCAACTTTGTCCAGTCTCAGTATTTGGGTGACTATAAAAATGTTACTGGAGCGTCTGCTGCGAATACTCCAAGCCACAACGGTGATCGCATTACTAATGTCTTGCTGGCATTTCAGGGCGGGGCAAAGTTCAAGGTTACTGAGGATGTAACAGGCAAGGTTGCTTTGACTTATACCAAGTACACAAGTGACAAGGCTGATACTACTGGAGTAGGCTTTACTCCAGCAACTAGAACATTCATTCCTGGTTTGGGTGCTACCAAAAATACTATTACACCAGCATTGGGAACGAATATTCAAGCAACTAATAACATGAGCCCAATCGAGATACCATTTGAAGTTAATTTCAAAACCTCAAGTGCTTTGGGTGTGAAACTTTTCGGTGATTACGTTCACAATCTGGATGGCCATGACCGCTATAAAGCAGCTGTTGCAGCTGCACCTGCTGGCGCTACCCGCAATACAATTTCTGCTGCGGGCAACGACGACGATGCATGGATGTTGGGTGTTGGCCTAGAGTCCATCAAAGACAAAAAACCGAAAGCGGGTGATTGGTCTGCACGTCTCTGGTACCAGGATGTTGGCGTATATGCTGTCGACCCAAATACAGTGGATTCCGATTTTATGGATTCTCGCGTGAATATGAAGGGTTTTGTAGCTAAGGGCGAATATCTGGTTAAAGATAACTTGTTCCTTAACGTGGCAGCCGGCCACGCAACCCGTAAGAACAATGATCTGGCTGCTGTAGGTACAGGTGGCGATCTTCGTGTTAACTTGGACAGCTTTAACTTGTACCAAGTGGACATGACTTATAAGTTCTAATAACGATTTTTGCTCACACTCAAAGCCCGCCACAAGCGGGCTTTTTTTATGGCTGAATAATCTAGCCTATCGGGTATAATTCAAGGTCACAAAAGGAAGTTGTTATGTACAAGCATCAGGAAATTGACCGGGACAAAATGACGCCACAGCAAGCGCTGGATATCCTCATTGAAGGTAATCACCGCTTCATGCATGATCTGGATGCGGACAAGAACTTTCCGTATCTGGTGGCCAAATATAAAGATAAACAACACCCATTTTGTTCATTCCTGAGTTGCAGCGATTCGCGTGCGCCGGTAGAAATGCTGTTCGATCAGTCGCTGGGTGATGTGTTCAGCGTGCGTCTTGCAGGCAATATCGCTTCGGATAAGGCGATTGGCAGTTTGGAGTTTGCAAGTAAATATCTGGGCTCCAAGCTGATCGTGGTCCTTGGGCATAGCAGTTGTGGTGCGGTAAAAGCGGCTTGTGACAATTTCCGCGAAGGCCATATCGGCGAGATCATTAACCTGATTCGTCCTGCTGTTCGTCAGGAAAAGACGGTGCAGAATCAGCGCGATTCAAACAATGAAGATTTTGTTGCCAAAGTCTGCGAGCTGAACGTGAAAACACAGATCAAACAGATCCTGCATAGCAGTGACATCATTGAAGACTTGCTGAACGAGAAGAAAATCGGCCTGATGGGCGCGGTCTATAGCCTGGCTACCGGAAAAGTGGATTTTTTGCAGGACACCTGGCGAGGCTAAGGCTTGGTTAGTACAGTTTAGCGCTTGCCTTCTTTGGCCATGTTGATGCTGTATTTCGGGATTTCTACCACCAAATCCTCTTTTCCTACAATCGCTTGACATGACAGCCGCGAAAGCGGCTCCAAGCCCCAGGCCTTATCCAGTAGGTCTTCTTCGTTCTCCTGTGCGGGATTCAGGCTCTTGTAGCCTTCACGTACAATTACATGGCAGGTGGTACAGGCACATACCTGATCGCAAGCGTGGTCGATGTCGATGTGATTGTCCAGTAGGTTCTGGCAGATAGATTTTCCGGATTCCGCTTCGAATGCGGTACCTTCGGGACATAGCTCGATATGAGGCAAGACGATGATTTGCGGCATAGGTTTTAGATATTAATGTTATAGCTCGATTGAATCCAGGTTTTTTCCAGCCAAGGCGCGCTTGACGCTGGCATCCATCCTGCGTGCGGCAAAGGCTTCCGTTGCGTGGTTCAGCGCATCTGTATCTGTGCGGATGGCATCGCTGGAAGCCGCATGGATGCTGGCTTGCAGGGCAGTTATTTTTGCGTTTATTTGCTGTTTCTCGGCGTCATTCAACAGATGGCCATCGGTCGTCAGCGCAGCCTGTATCGCGCCAATCAAAGCATTAGCGTCTACTTGCGCTTCTGCCAGTGCGCGTGCTTGTTTGTCCGTAGTCGCCGCATTGTATGAACTGCTCAGCATGTGTGCGATTTCCGCTTCGTTCAGACCATAGGAGGGTTTCACCATCACGTGTGCTTCTACGCCGCTGGTTTGCTCGCGAGCGCTCACCGAGAGCAACCCGTCGGCATCCACCTGAAACGTGATGCGAATGCGTGCCGCACCGGCTGCCATCGGCGGGATGCCGCGCAGATCGAAGCGTGCCAGGCTGCGGTTATCCGCAACCAATTCACGTTCGCCCTGAACCACATGAAAGCTCATTGCAGTTTGTCCATCTTTGTATGTAGTGAATTCTTGCGCACGGGCAACGGGCAGCGTGGAATTGCGCGGAATGATTTTTTCGGTCAATCCGCCCATGGTTTCGATGCCCAATGATAGCGGAGTCACGTCCAGCAGCAGCAAATCTTCATCACCTTTGTTGCCTACCAGCGCATTGGCCTGGATCGCAGCTCCCAGTGCGACGACCTTGTCCGGGTCCAGGTTTGTCAATGGTTCTTGCTGGAAGTAATCTGCTACAGCATGACGTACGTGAGGCATCCGTGTGGCGCCCCCCACTAGTACCACACCCTTGATATCGGCGACTTCAAGCCCTGCATCTCGCAAGGCTTTGCGTGTAGGTGTGAGCGTTTTGTTGACCAGTGTTTGCGTCAGCTCATTGAATTGCGTCACATCCAACGTGACATCTACCAGTTGCCCTGTGCTGAGTCGGCAGACGACCTGGGCTTCGTAATTATCAGTCAGCCATTCCTTGGCTTGGCGCGCCTTGGTCAGCAGCAAGCGCGTGTCAGCTTCGTTGAGGGGAATGAAACTCTTGCTGTTTTGGCGAATCTGGTCCAACACCCAGCAATAGATGCGGTGGTCGAAATCGTCACCACCCAGCGCAGCGTCACCGCTTGTCGACAGCACCTCGAACACGCCTTTCGTCAGGCGCAAGATGGAAATGTCGAACGTGCCGCCGCCCAAGTCATAGATGGCATAGGTACCTTCCGCAGCATTGTCCAAGCCATAAGCTACAGCCGCAGCGGTGGGTTCGTTCAATAGGCGTAGCACATGCAGACCAGCCAGTTTGGCAGCATCCTTTGTGGCTTGGCGCTGTGCGTCATCAAAATAGGCAGGTACGGTGATGACAGCACCTACGAGTTCGCTGCCTAGTGCCTTCTCGGCACGCTCTTTCAGGACACGCAGGATCTCGGCGGAAATCTCGATTGGGTTTTTAACGCCAGCACGTGTTTCAATGGCGACTTGTGCGCGGTTGACGAATTTATAAGGGATATGCGCGCGGTCTGAGATATCTTCCAGTGCCCGTCCCATAAAGCGCTTGACGGAGACGATGGTATTCGTTGGATCCTGGCTTTGCTGGGCCTGTGCCTCATGGCCAACCACCACTTGTCCATCAGGCAGGTAGCGTACCACCGAAGGCAACAGGGCGTGTCCATGTGCATCCTGCAATACGGTGGCCATGCCGCTGCGTACAGTGGCGACCAGTGAGTTGGTCGTCCCCAAGTCTATGCCGACTGCCAGCTTGTGTTGATGCGGGGCAGGGGATTGGCCGGGTTCGGAGATTTGCAGTAATGCCATTTAGCTTTCAAGTTTTTCGATAATATCGCGGATATCCGCTTGCACTTTTTCCATAAAGATCAGCTTACGTGTGCCGTCTGTCGCATCGTTTAGCTGTTGCTGCTTGAACTGTTCGGATAGCAGGTGCTGCAAGTTTTTGCTTTCGGCGCGTATGGTACCAAGCAGCACGTCTAATGCGCTAACATCTTTGGCGTTTTCGGCGTCTTCTATCGCTTCACGCCATTCCATCTGCTGCATCAAAAAATCAGCAGGCATTGCAGTATTGGTTTCGGCAATCGCTGTGATGCCTTGCAAGCTTAATAAATACGCGGCTCGCAGGGCAGGGTTCTTGAGCGTTTTATAGGCCTCATTGGCTGAGGTGGCAGTTTGTATTGCCGCCAGCTTTTCAGCATCACTGGCGGTCACGTAACGGTCAGGGTGCGATGCGCTTTGAATGGCGCGGAAATTGGTTTCCAACTTTGCCATATCAATATCGAATTGCTCTGGCAACTGGAATAGCGCGAAGAAGTTATGCATACGACTAAAGCTTAAACAGTGAAACTTTCTCCACAGCCACACTCACCTTTGACATTCGGATTATTGAATTTAAAACCCTCGTTCAGGCCTTCTTTGGTGTAATCCAGCTCTGTGCCGTCGATGTATACCAGGCTTTTTGGATCTACGATGACTTTTACGCCATGGCTCTCAAACTGCATGTCTTCTGGCAGCAACTCATCCACAAACTCAAGCGTATAAGCCATGCCGGAGCAGCCAGTGGTTTTCACCCCCAGGCGCAAGCCCACACCTTTGCCACGATTGGCCAGGAATTTTTCTACGCGCTTGGCAGCGGTTTCTGTCAATGTGATCGCCATTTATTTATTACCTTACTTTCTATTTACCTTGCTTGGCTTTCAAGTCTGCCACTGCAGCTTTAATGGCGTCTTCCGCCAGCACGGAGCAGTGGATTTTCACCGGCGGCAAAGCCAATTCTTCTGCGATATCGGAATTCTTGATCGCATAGGCTTCGTCAATGGTGCGGCCTTTCAGCCATTCGGTCACCAATGAGCTGGAAGCGATAGCAGAACCGCAGCCATAGGTCTTGAATTTTGCATCTTCGATGATACCTGCATCATTCACCTTGATTTGCAATTTCATTACGTCGCCACATGCTGGCGCACCTACCATGCCGGTGCCGACAGTCGGGTCGTTTTTGTCCAGAGTTCCTACATTACGCGGGTTCTCGTAGTGGTCTAAAACTTTGTCACTATATGCCATATCTTACTCCTTAATGCGCTGCCCATTGGACTTTGGAAATGTCGACACCATCTTTATACATTTCCCATAATGGGGACAATTCGCGTAATTTTGCGATTTTCTCTTTCATTAATCTGATTGTGTAATCCACATCTTCTTCTGTGGTGTAACGGCCGATGCTGAAACGAATCGAGCTGTGAGCCAGTTCATCGCTGCGGCCCAAGGCGCGCAGCACATAGCTTGGCTCCAGGCTGGCGGACGTACATGCCGAGCCGGATGATACGGCAATATCTTTCACCGCCATCATCAGCGATTCGCCTTCCACATAATTGAAGCTCATGTTCAAGTTGTGCGGCACGCGGTGAACCAAATCACCATTAACATAAGTTTCTTCAATCTCTGACAAACCCTTCAGCAAACGGTCACGCAGCATGCGGATACGTTCATTCTCGGTATCCATTTCCTCGCGTGCGATGCGGAACGCTTCGCCCATGCCCACGATTTGATGCGTAGGTAAGGTGCCTGAACGCATACCGCGCTCATGACCGCCGCCATGCATTTGCGCTTCTATGCGCACGCGTGGTTTACGGCGTACGAACAAGGCGCCGATCCCTTTCGGGCCATAGGTCTTGTGTGCGCTGAAGCTCATCAAGTCGACCGGCAGTTTCTCCAGATCGATTTTCACTTTCCCGGTAGCTTGTGCAGCATCCACATGGAAAATGATGTTGTTCTCGCGGCAGATGTTACCGATGCCTTCGATATCCTGAATCACGCCAATCTCGTTGTTCACGAACATCACGCTCGCTAGTACTGTGTCTGGGCGAATCGCAGCCTTGAATTTTTCCAGGCTTACCAGACCGTTCGCATCCGGCTCAAGGAATGTCGCTTCAAAGCCTTCGCGTTCCAGCTCGCGAACCGGGTCGATCACGGCCTTATGCTCGGTAGCCACGGTGATGATGTGTTTGCCCTTGCTTGGGGCATAAAAGTGCGCCGCGCCTTTGATCGCCAAATTGTTGGACTCGGTCGCGCCGGATGTCCAGACGATCTCGCGCGGATCTGCACCTACCAGTTTGGCAACTTCACTGCGTGCATTTTCTACGGCCTCTTCCGCTACCCAGCCGTAAGCATGGCTGCGCGATGCCGGATTACCAAAGTCTTCCGTCAGATACGGAATCATCTTGGCCGCCACGCGCGGGTCGACCGGTGTGGTGGCAGAATAATCTAAATAAATCGGTTTACGTCCTGTTGTCATCTTCTACTCTTAAATCATGCCGCAATTGCGGAATATTGTTTCAAACGCGCTACTTCCTGCTGCAACGCTATTAAAAAACCATCAACTTCTTGCGCGGTGTTTGTGCTGCCAAAGCTCACGCGCACTGCGCCGCGCGCTATATCTTCAGCTACGCCCATCGCCAATAACACATGGCTGGGTTCGCCACTGTTGGATGAGCAGGCGGAACCGCTGGCTACTGCAAAACCAGCCTTGTCCAGTGCGGTCACCAAGGTTTCACCTTCGATATGCTCGAACGCAAAGAAGGTGGTGTTAGGCAAGCGATTCGCATCTTCAGCGAAAACGTTCGCACCCATTGCCCTGAGAGCTGCATCCAGCTTGGCTTGCAGGGCAGTGGTTTTTTGCCGGTATTTCTGCAGATTCTGCATGGCTAGTTCGCAGGCCGCGCCAAAGCCGACGATTGCTGCGACGTTTTCCGTGCCGCTGCGCAGGCCGAGCTCTTGTCCGCCGCCGTACAGCAGCGGTTCGATGTCGACGCGCTTATCCAGCACAAGGGCGCCTGCACCTTGCGGACCGCCAATCTTGTGGCTGGAAATCGTCATCGCGTTTACGCCCAGTTCATTAAAATCCACCGCCACTTTGCCCAAAGCCTGTACCGCATCGGTGTGCACGGTCACTTTTTTGGCGCGCGCCAGCGCAACTATTTGCGGTAAATCCTGTAACGCACCTGTCTCATTGTTGGCCATCATCACCGATACCAGGCTGGAAGGCGCATGCAGCAAGGCTTCCAGGGCATCCATTTTTGCTCGGCAGTTTTCGTCAACCGGAATGCTCTTAGCTTGCCAGCCGTTTGCCTGCAACGCCTGTGCCGGTTTGCTGACACATGGGTGCTCGATCGCGCTGGTCAATATCTGGCCTTTTTCAAAGCCATTGCGCACTAAACCAGCTGTGATGCCATGCACGGCAAAATTGTTCGCCTCGGTACCACCACTGGTAAATACCACTTGGCTAGCTTGTACACCTACCGCTTGGGCGACCTGTGCACGCGCAGTTTCCACTGCATCACGCGCGTTGCGGCCAAACACATGGCGGCTGGTCGGGTTGCCATGTTGCGATTGCATGAAAGGCAACATTGCATTTAGCACTTCCGACTTGATGGCGGTGGTGCTGTTATGGTCGAAATAAACGTTAGCCATTGGCCTGCAGCACCTCGGCACTATCGCGTAATCCGCGCGATGGGAAACTGATCTTCGTTTCACCGGATTTTTTAGCAAGCTGCATGCGCACCATGTCGGCAAGCGTCACACCGGACAAGTAGTCCAGAATCTTCTGGTTCAACGATGCCCACAAGTCATGCGTCATGCAAGGGCCATCCTCATGGCAATTCTCATTGCCGCCGCACTGGGTCGCATCTATCTGTTCGTCCACCGCGGTGATGATGTCGCTGACGGAAATATCTTGATGCGGTTTGGCGATGCGGTAGCCGCCACCCGGGCCACGCACGCTCATTACCAGGCCTTGCTTGCGCAAGCGGCTAAACAGTTGCTCCAGATAGGACAAGGAAATATCCTGACGCTCGCTGATACCAGCCAGGGTCACAGGTTTTTCCGCTTCCAGCAAGGCCAGATCCAGCATCGCGGTGACGGCAAAACGTCCTTTAGTGGTTAATCTCATAATGGCGAAATTTTACTATTCCTGACTAATTTGGTCAACTATTAGCCGGAATAGTTCAGCTTATTTTGTGGATTTGCTTTTGGGTTTTTTGCTGGCGAAGGCATCCGCTACCTGGCTATCCGCCTGAGTGTCCAGCAGCGAAGCCAGTTGCGCTTTGAGCGCCTGTAACTCTTTATCCTGCGCGGCAGAGTGATCCAGCAACGTATGAATCGCTTTGGTCATCGGGTCTTCGTCATCGCTCACCACGGCATAGGCGCTGAATTTGGCTTTTTGGGCTTCGGCCTTGGCCTTCTCTTCTTCCAGAATGCGCGCGGGAATGCCCACTGCTGTCGCGCCTTCCGGCACATCTTTCACTACCACCGCGTTGCTACCGATCTTGGCATTCTTGCCTACCGTGATGGGCCCCAGCACTTTGGCGCCTGCACCAATCACCACGCCGGTTTCCAATGTGGGGTGGCGCTTGCCTTTGTTCCAGCTGGTGCCGCCCAGTGTCACGCCATGATACAGTGTGCAATCGTCACCAATCACTGCCGTTTCGCCAATCACCACACCCATGCCATGGTCGATGAACACGCGGCGGCCAATCGTCGCACCCGGATGAATCTCGATGCCGGTGAGCCAGCGCCCGATATGCGAGAACAGGCGCCCGAGCCAATAGAATCGTGCTTTCCACAGCCAGTGCGAAAAACGGTGAATGATCAGCGCATGTACACCGGGGTAAGTGGTCAAAATTTCCCAATGCGTCCGCGCCGCCGGGTCGCGGTCGAAAACGATAGCAATGTCTTCTTTAATGTGACTGAACATTTTGCTTGGACTAAAAATTAATGTGGCATTATGCCATAAAGCATAATTCCCGAGTAAAACACTAGGTTAATGTGCGGCATTATTTGGCAAGTTCGTTAAGGGTGGCCAAGATATTATCCTGACCGACAGCGTCATATATGCCTGATTTCTTGAGTTTTTCTAGGATGTTCGGCCGCAGTTCGCACAGCACCAGGCGCGTGTCGTGCTTTTTGCAGTTATCGATGATGTCCCATAAGGTTTGCAAACCGGTCGCATCGATGACGGGCACCTTGCCGAATCTCAATACCAGCGTATCTTCGTGTTCGTGCACATTGCCCAGCGTGGAGATGAGCTTGTCCGCAGCCGCGAAAAAGAACGGACCCTCCATTGAGAACACTGCGGTGGATTCTGGCAGGTTCAGCGCTTTGGTCTCGGCTTCCTGTTCGATAATCACGGCTTCGCTCATGCGCTTCATGAACAACAAAGAGGCAATCAATACGCCGATATTCACAGCCAGCACCAGATCAGTGAATACGGTGAGCAAGAAGGTGATGATCAGCACGGCTACATCGGCCTTGGGCGATGTACGCAGCAGAAAGAAGAATTTGTGCAGCTCGCTCATGTTGTATGCCACTACGAACAGGATGGCGGATAAGGCGCACAAAGGGATTTGGTTGGCGAGCGGGGCGAATGCTAGCACGATGATTAACAAGGTGAGCGCATGTACGATGCCGGAAAGCGGACTGGTGGCGCCATTGCGGATGTTGGTGGCGGTTCTTGCGATGGCGCCGGTGGAGGCAAAGCCGCCAAACAGCGGCGAGAAGATGTTGGCGATGCCCTGGCCGATGAGCTCCTGATTGGAATCATGTCTGGTGGAAGTCATGCTATCTGCCACCACGGCGGACAACAGTGATTCGATGGCGCCTAGCAATGCGATGGTGAAAGCTGGGCCAATCAACTGTAATGACTCGCTCATCGTGATAGGCAGAAGCTCAAAATGGGGCAGACTTTGCGGGATACCGCCGAACTCGCTGCCGAGGGTGGCAACGCCTTCGAAACCAAAAATGCTTTGCAGCAGGGTTGCCGCCACCATAGCCACTAAAGGTGAAGGGATGCGCTTGAAGATGCGCGGAGATAGTATCACCGTTGCAAGCGTGAACAGCGCCAAACCAGTCGTGTTAAGCATGGCTGTGGGGAAGGCCTGCAATAATGCCCATAGTTTTTCATAAAAATGGTCACCACCATAATCAGGAGATAACCCGAAGAAATCTTTCCATTGGCCTACCCAGATAATGATGGCAATGCCTGTGGTGAAGCCGACGATAACCGGGTCGGGAATGTATTTGATGACTGTGCCGAAACGTGCCAGCCCCATGATGAGCAGCATGAAGCCAGCCATGAGTGTGGCGACTTGCAGACCTGGAATGCCATATTTGGCAGTAATTCCGGCCAGAATGACGATGAATGCCCCCGTGGGGCCGGATATCTGGACACGGCTGCCGCCCAGTATCGAACTGAGTCCGCCCGCGATGATGGCGGTGTAGATGCCTTGCTCAGGCTTGGCCCCGGAGGCGATCGCAAAAGCCATTGCTAAGGGCAGGGCGACGATGCCGACAATCAAGCCGGCCAGAATATTGTGATAGAGCTGAGACTTGCTAAGTAATCCGGCTTGCTTGGCTTCCAAAAAGGCAATCATGTTATCCCCCTGCGGCTATTATCGACGGAGAGGAAGTGGGATTGCAAGCGGTCGGCGCCTAATATTTTTTATGCTGTTTTGGATTGACGCTCAAGGTCAGGATTCCGCGCAGCAAGTTGACTTCTTCTTTTTCCAGCCGTGTCCTGGCATAGAGCCTGCGCAGGCGCTCGAACAGTTTCTTCGGTGCACGTGGATTGATATAGCCAATGGCTTCCAGCGTCTCCTGCAGATGGGCATAAAAGCGTTCCAGATCTTCCTGTGTGGCGAGTTCGGATGGCTTTTCGTCGTAATGTAACTGGCTTTCGGTCACTGCCATGCGCATTTCATAGCACATCACCTGAACCGCCTGAGCCAGATTGAGAGAGCTATATTCCGGATTGGCGGGAATGGTCGCCAGCACATGGCAGCGGTCAGCCTCCGCATTGCTGAGGCCGCTCATTTCCGTACCAAACACCAGGGCGACTTGCTGATGTGTGGCGATTTTTTTCACCTCATGCGCTGCTTCGCGCACGGTCATTACTTCTTGCGAGAGCGAGCGCTCCTTGCCGCTGACACCAATTACGAAATGGCAATCGGCAATCGCTTCTTCTAATGTCTGCGTTACGATGGCGTTGTCAAGAAGGTCGGCAGCATTTACTGCCAGGGACTTGGCCTCTCCATCCGGAAAGTATTTCGGGCGTACCAGATACAGCCGGCTCAACCCCATAGTTTTCATGGCGCGGGCGGTGGAGCCGATGTTGCCGGGATGGCTGGTCTGGCACAGGACAACACGAATGTTGTTAAAAACGCTAGTTTCGTCGTGATGCTGCGTTGCTTCCAAAAAATTACCCCTTACATAATGCCGCATATGCGCCGTCGTGATTTTTTACGCGCGCCTTGCCTAACTTAGAAACTTGCATTTTTAACAAGGCTTTGAGACTGCGATAAATTTTAAGAAGCGCCTAAAAATGCTAAAATGGTATTTTATCAGGTCTTTAGTCTGTTCTTATGCATCCAATTCTTATCAATGCCGTCAAAGCCGCGCGTGAAGCCGGTCGTATCATCAACCGTGCCAGTCAGGATGTCGGCTCGCTCAATGTTCGCAGCAAAACCGTTAATGACTTTGTCAGTGAGGTGGACCAGGCGGCGGAGCAGGCGATCATCGATATCTTGAAGGAAGCGTATCCTGACCATGGGTTCCTGGGTGAGGAGAGCGGCAGAACCAATCAGGATGCCGAGAACATATGGATCATCGATCCGCTGGATGGTACGACCAACTTCCTGCATAACTTCCCTTGTTACTGCGTAAGCATCGCTTTGCAGCAAAAGGGCGTGCTGACGCAAGCAGTGATCTACGACCCAGTGCGTAACGACTTGTTTACCGCGACCAAAGGCCGTGGCGCTTTCCTGAATGATAAACGCATCCGTGTGACAAATCGCAGCAAGCTGCAGGATGGCCTGATTTCAACCGGTTTCCCATTCCGTGACTTCACACACCTGGATACTTACATGGGAATGCTGAAGGATATGATCCAGAAGACCCGCGGCATTCGCCGTCCAGGTTCTGCCGCACTGGATTTGGCTTATGTGGCTGCAGGTTTCACCGACGGTTTCTTTGAAATCAATCTTTCTACATGGGATATCGCCGCAGGCGGGCTGCTGGTGCAGGAAGCGGGTGGTATTGTCGGAGATTTTGAGGGGAATGAGAGCTGGGTCACCACAGGCAATATCGTAGCGGCCAACCCTAAAGTGTTCGCACAGATGCTTCAAACCCTGGCGCCACACCTGACGCCAGATTTGAAAACGCCTGCGTAGTGCTAGTGCTGCAACTCCAGTGATTGCTGCTGGTGTTGCTGCAAGTTGTCTAGGACTTTTCTGGCTGGGGCGTTGAGATCCAACTCAATGCCGCTCGCCATTTGTCTTGCAAGGGCATCCTTAAATAAAGCTTTGCCAACTTCATCAGTTAGTTTGGCACCTTTGTAGATGGCTAGATAATTCCCTACTTGTGGATAATTGTTGGTGGCCTTGCCAAATGCCTCATCAAACTTTGGATCGCTTGGATTCATGTCAGCCAGTTGCCTGAAATTATAGGCTGCCTGGCTGGTTTGGAAATTGTCGTGCTGGCCTTTCATGACTTCATTAATGAATCCCACGAGAGCTTTTCCTTGTTCGGTTTGGTCGTTGATATTGCGCATTTCACCTATGCGCTTACCTAACTCAGGATGGATTTCGGACAATCTATCCAGCATTTTATCGGCTGCTGGATTTTCTTTGTTGAGTATTTCTCCCACGCTGCGAACCAAGTCCTGGCGTACACTGGTCTTTCCGGAAAGAATGTCTTCAATCTGGTTTTCCTGAATAGAACCGTCTGATTTTGTTAGTGCGTACGTGGCAGACTTAATGTTTGCTGGAGTGGAGATTTCTTTCCCGTCTGTTTTGCTGAACTTTTCTGCCAGGTGGTTGAGTTTTTCATAGACGCCGTTTGATTCGTTAACCAGGATTTTGCCCGTTTCTTTTTCATAATCCCGGTAAACGCGTGCGAGGGCTTCTAAGCCTTGGTCTTGCTGATGCAGATACTTCATTCCTTCTTGCTGTGCATGCTGATATGGATATCTAGTTGCATCAACAAATGATTGCATGGATTTTTCTGACATGGTGTTCTCCGTTTGTTTTTCATTGACTAGGTTAACAACGCATTCGTTGCGTAGAAGCGTTTGTTGTCAACCTAAACGGGAGATCCCCCGCAGAAAGGGTTAATCTAGATTTTTTTGTACCAGTTCCGCCATTTTGAGTAATTTCTTATTGTCTTTCTGGTGGGCGATGGTGAACAGTTCGTGCTGGTAGTCTGCATCCGTGGCAAGTCGCTGCAAATCGAAGGGTCCAACCAATTCTCGAAGCTGTACTAAAAAATGCGCATAGAAATTAGAATGGTTTGCCTGCTTTTTCATTAAATTCCCCAGGAATTGATTACGATTAGATTAAATGCTGCATGATTTGTGCCAGCACTATGTGTGAGGGGTGTTTCGATAATCAATTGTTTTTATTGATCATTTTCTTTAACTGATCCCAATCATTTATGGCTTGTGTCGAACTTTCCGCAGTCTGTGATGAAAAAACATGCAAAAAAGCAGGACATTAAAAATTGGGTTTTGGCATGTGCGTTAACCCTGTAAAATGCGCTTTTTGCTTATAGAAACTAGACGTGACAGCGACGCCATCCACAGCAGGACATACCCCGATGATGCGCCAGTATCTGGCCTTGAAGGCGCAGTATGCTGACATGTTGCTGTTTTATCGTATGGGCGACTTTTACGAGCTGTTCTTTGAGGATGCAGAAAAGGCTTCGCGATTGCTTGGTATTACGCTGACACGACGTGGCGCCAGCAATGGCGAACCGATCAAGATGGCTGGGGTGCCATATCATGCGGCCGAGCAATACCTGGCCAAACTCACCAAGCTGGGTGAGGCGGTAGCGATCTGTGAGCAGATTGGCGACCCGGCTACTTCGAAAGGCCCGGTGGAGCGCCAGGTCACGCGCATCCTGACCCCTGGTACACTTACGGACGCAGCATTGCTGGATGAGTCGCGCGACAGGCCGCTGCTGAGTGTTTACCAACATGAGCGGGTATTGGGGTTGGCGCGCCTGAATCTGGCATCCGGGGAGTTCGTGCTATGGGAGGTTGCGCTTGGTCAACTGCATCAAGAGCTTGGACGCATTTCCCCCGCAGAAATCATATGTGCGGATGATGCGGATTACGAGGCGCTGAATGCTCAAAAGACACCTAAGAAGAGATTGGCCTCATGGCAGTTCGATTATGACAGCGCAACGGTAGGGCTGGCTAAACAATTCAATACACAGGATCTGGCCGGCTTTGGCTGTGCCGATTTGCATGCGGCCATTTGCGCGGCAGGCGCCTTATTGGACTATGTCAAACACACGCAACGCAGTGCCTTGCCGCATATCGTCGAGTTGCGCGTCGAGCAGACGGGCGAATATGTTCAGATGGATGCTGCGACGAGGCGTAATCTGGAAATCGATACCACGATACGCGGCGAGGCGAGCCCGACGCTGTATAGTCTGCTGAATACCACTCAAACCGCGATGGGCGCGCGCTTGCTGCGGTTCTGGCTGCATCATCCCTTGCGCGATCAGGTGCTTGTAGCCAAGCGTCATGAGGCGGTTGAAGAGCTGCAAGGTGCCAACCTGGATGGCCTGCGCGGTACGCTCGCGCAAATCGCTGATATTGAGCGCATCACAGCGAGGGTCGCGCTCAAAACTGCCAGGCCGCGGGATTTATCCGGTCTGCGGGACAGCTTGCTGCAACTCCCTCCGTTACGGCAATCCATGCGTCACGTGTCTTCCAGCCTGCTACAGACATTGGCAGAGCATCTGAACCCGCAGCAGCAGGTGCTGCAGATTCTGCTGGCCGTTAAGGAGGAGCCGGCTGCCGTGCTGCGTGAAGGCGGCGTGATTGCAGATGGTTTTGATGCCGAGCTGGACGAGTTGCGCGCAATCCAAACGAACCATGGTGATTTTCTGCTGCAGTTCGAGGCTGCCGAGAAAGCCAGGACAGGCTTGCAGAACCTGAAAGTAGAATACAACAGCGTGCATGGTTTCTATATCGAGATAAGCCGTGCGCAGGCGGAGAGTGCGCCGCCCGAGTATCGCCGTCGCCAGACCTTGAAGAATGCAGAGCGGTTCATCACGCCTGAATTGAAAGCGTTTGAAGACAAGGTGCTGAGTGCGAACGAGCGTGCGCTTGCGCGCGAGAGGGTGCTGTATGAGCAGGTGCTGGACGACTTGGCGCCTTATATCGTTGCCTTGCAGACCAATAGCGGTGCGGTTGCCAGCCTGGATGTCCTGTGCTGTTTCGCGGAGCGTGCGACCGTGTTGAACTATGTACGGCCAGCATTCAGCCAGGAAGCAGGCATCGAGATCATTGGCGGGCGGCATCCTGTGGTGGAAAGTATCACGCAGCCGTTCGTCAGTAATGATGTGGCCTTGAGCCCATACCGTCAGTTATTGCTGATCACCGGCCCTAACATGGGGGGTAAATCCACCTTCATGCGGCAAGTGGCGTTGTTGACATTGTTGGCTTATGTTGGCAGCTTTGTGCCGGCAATTTCTGCCAATTTCGGCGAAATAGACCGTATATTCACCAGAATAGGTGCTTCTGATGACTTGGCTGGCGGACGTTCGACCTTTATGGTTGAAATGACGGAAACGGCCAATATCCTGCATAACGCTACAGAGAAAAGCTTGGTGTTGCTGGATGAGATTGGTCGGGGAACTTCCACGTTCGATGGCTTGAGTCTGGCATGGGCGGTCGCATACCAACTGCTGGAAAAGAACAAATCCCTGACATTGTTCGCAACTCATTATTTTGAGCTGACCAGGATCGTGGATGAACACAAGCACGCAGCGAATGTGCATCTGGACGCCGTAGAGTATGGCAATGGTGCGGATAAGAAGCTGGTTTTTCTGCATAAGGTGGAACTTGGGGCTGCAAACCAAAGCTATGGCATACAGGTTGCACAGCTGGCGGGTATCCCCAAATCCGTATTGGCAAACGCCAAACGAAAATTGACTCAGCTGGAAAATGCACAGGTCGTACAGAACACCCATCAAGGGGATATGTTTTCCACACAAGCCGAGGTAGTCCCGGAGCCGATGCACC
This sequence comes from Pseudomonadota bacterium, assembly GCA_029781535.1. Classification (GTDB taxonomy): domain Bacteria; phylum Pseudomonadota; class Gammaproteobacteria; order Burkholderiales; family Methylophilaceae; genus Methylophilus. Next base: position 4,908 of record JAKOWL010000114.1, on the reverse strand, counting down.
CTGCACTGGCTGAACTGGAAACGATCCAGCCGGATGACCTGACGCCCAAGCAGGCGCTGGAGCTTCTTTATAAAATCAAGACCTTGCTTTGATTGGTCTCATGGCGTTGAGGGTATTGGAAAAAATACACAATATATAGTGTTTTTTCTGGTATTTATCCCCAACATCGTGGATAATGTGGCATGAACACCGAGACAGTATTCGCTGGACATTCATTTCTGTCAGCTCGTATCAAAGGCGAGCCGTTAGCCCATCTTCCGCAAGATCTTTACATTCCGCCAGATGCACTGGAAGTCTACCTGGAGGCATTTGAAGGGCCGTTGGATCTGTTGTTGTATCTGATCCGCAAGCACAACCTGGATATCCTGGATATTCCGATGGCAGAGCTTACTACGCAGTACATGGCCTATGTGGAAAAGATGAAGGTCGTAAAGTTGGAGCTGGCTGCCGAGTATTTGTTAATGTCGGCCATGCTGATTGAGATCAAATCACGCATGCTGTTGCCCAAGCCTGCGGAAGTGGCTGAGGAAGATGATCCGCGTGCAGAGCTGGTTCGACGGCTGATGGAATATGAAGCCATTAAGCTTGCTGCACAGCGTTTGGATGCGATGCCCAAAGTCGGTGAGGATATCCATGTTGCAAGTGCCTATTATCAGCATATCGTTGAAATCAAGCCGCCTGAGGTCAGTTTGGACGATTTGGTGGAGGCGTGGAAAAACGTGTTGAAACGTGCCAAATTGAATCAGCATCACAAGCTGGGACGTTCTGAGTTGTCGGTACGCGAACACATGAGCCAGATTCTGCGGCGTCTTAAATCGGAAGAATTGGTCGAGTTTTCCCAGTTGTTTGATATTGTGAACGACGGTTTGCCGAAGCTGGTGGTGAATTTCTTGGCTGTGCTGGAACTGGCTAAGGAAGGATTGGTACGCATTACACAGCAAGCCGCTTTTTCGCCGATTTACCTGCAAGCGAGTGCATTGGAATGAGAGAGCCCGAAAATATCACCGAGATGAAACAGATTTTGGAAGCCGCATTATTGACGGCAGGACAGCCATTGAGTCTGGATGATATGCTGAAGCTGTTCGCCGGTCGTATGGAGCGCGCTACGCTGCGTATGCTGCTGGATGAACTGAAGGCAGACTGGGGCCAGGAAAATAGCGACAAGACCGTGGAGCTGGTTCAGGTGGCTTCAGGTTACCGTTTCCAGGCCAAACCGCAGTTCAGTGAGTTCATTGCGCGCCTGAATCCAGAAAAGCAGCCAAAATACAGCCGCGCAGTGATGGAAACCCTGGCTATCATTGCATACCGCCAGCCGGTGACGCGTGGCGATATCGAGCAGATACGCGGCGTGGCAGTTAATCCGAATGTCATCCGCCAATTGCAGGAACGTGACTGGATCGATGTGGTCGGCCAGCGTGAAGTGCCGGGCCGGCCATCATTGTACGCGACCACCAAACATTTTCTGGATGACCTGAATTTGCGTTCGCTCGCTGAGTTGCCACCATATGAAGATTTCGCGCAAAGCGAAATCCCGCTCGATTCTTAGATTGTCAGTGACATATCGGGTAAAATAGCGTTTTGCCTTGAAAAACGTTATGGCTCGTCCACACAAACCTGCAAGTCCCGTTTCCCGCCGCCCGGCGCCTAAAAAGGCTGGTCTGGAAGCCGTTTCCAATAAGGCTGATAGCTATGCGCCTGCAGAGCATGATTTGCAGATAGGTTCGCAAAGACTGCATAAACTGCTGGCGCTGGCAGGGCTGGGTTCCCGTCGTGACATGGAGAAGCTGATAGAGTCTGGCCGTGTCAGTGTGAACGGGCAAGTGGCACAGCTTGGCGCAGCAGTGATTGAAGAGGATATCGTACGTGTGGATGGCCGCCCTGTAAGGTTGCCATTTGAGCCGGAATTGCCTCAGGTGCTGCTGTATCATAAACCGGAAGGTGAGCTAGTCAGCGCTGATGATCCGGAAGGCCGTACGACGGTGTTCAGCAAATTGCCTCGCATCAAACAGGGTAAGTGGATCGCGATTGGCCGGCTGGATATGAATACCAGCGGTTTGCTGATCTTTACCAATTCCGGAGATTTGGCTAATCGCTTCATGCATCCTCGCTATGAAGTGGAGCGTGAATATGCCGTGCGGGTCCTGGGTGAACTTAGCGAAGGTCAGCTCTCGCAGCTGACGCAAGGGATTGAACTTGAGGATGGCATGGCCAATTTTGAAAGCATCTACCCGCAAGGTGGTGAAGGTGCTAACAAATGGTATCAGGTAGTGATTAAAGAAGGGCGCAATAGGGAAGTAAGGCGCCTGTTCGAGGCCTTGCATTTGCAGGTAAGCCGCCTGATGCGTGTGCGTTTTGGGCCAATCACGCTGCCATCCCGCGTCAAGCGCGGACAGATGCTGAAGCTTGAACAGAAAGAAGTGGTGAAACTGCTGGAATGGGCTGGTTTGCCTGTGCCGAAGAAGCCGCTCAAACAACTTTCACCACGCGAGAAAGATAAAGCGACTTCAGTATTTACGGCAAAAGTACGTAAACAGCGTACCAGCGTGCTGGATAGGCCACCGCTTAGCGATGAAGCACGCAAACCATCTTCTGCAAAGCCGACTGGTAAACCCAGGCAGACATTGACTCCGCCACGTCAGCAAAAACGCAGTGACCGTAACCGCGGACGCGGTTAGAAATCTTTCATTTCGCTGCGGGTGCGGAGCAGATGAACTCGCAGTGAGGTCCACTGCGACCAACCCAGCTTCCATCCTGGCATTGTTTCGCATCCTGTGTGCACATAATCTGTTCCTCACTAGGCGGTTGCTTTGAAGGATATTGCGCGCAGGCAGCACACCAACTGCAAATGCATGCGATGCCTACAAGCCTCATGGTTTTCGCCATAGCCGCTCCATTTCCAGATAAGTAAAGGATGCTGACCAGGTAATCAATACAAAGCCGGTAAGCGCTTCCGTGCCGAGCATGAAGCGAATGGGGCCGTTAGGCGTTAGGTCGCCATACCCTACGGTGGTGAATGTAATGGCGGATAAATAGATGACATCAAAGAGATGCCAGTGCGTTTGTCCGGCGAGTGCGCCAGAGTCCGGTAAAGATAGCAGGAGCCACTCGACGATGCCGAAAACCCATATCTCGATGATGTGCAAGGCGAGAATAGACCCAATCACGAAAATCAACCTCACCCTTGGCGGCGTATTGATAGCAGGCAGTTTTCGATATACTGATATTAGGCCTTCGAAGTGTATCAATACACACGTGCTGATAGTTACCAATGTGGCAACTACGACGATGATATTGACCCACCAGTTAGAGTAGTCGTGTATCATGATTTAGTGTATCTGTTGCAAGTCTTGCTTGGTCAGGAGGAATACGAATTCGTCGCCGGATGATACCTCTAGCCAGACAAAAGGAACGTCTGGATAAGCGTCTAGCAAGGCCTCACGATTATGACCAATCTCCACTACCAATATGCCGCCATCATTCAGGTGTTCAGCTGCTTCATGGAGCAGTGTGTGTGTATGGTCTAGGCCGGCAACACCGCTACCCAAGGCAAGCTGTGGTTCCTGTCTATATTCCTGCGGCAATTGTGCCATGCTCGGCGCATCGACATAAGGCGGGTTGCTGATGATCAGGTCGTAACGCTTGCCTTTCAGTGCGGCGAACATGTCGGATTGAATTGCGGTGACGCGTTCCTGCAGGCCATACTGGCCGATGTTGATGTTGCAGACATCGATTGCTGCAGGCGAAATGTCGACGACATCCACTTGCGCGTTAGGATATGCGTCCGCAAGCAATATGCCCAGGCAGCCAGAGCCTGTGCATACATCCACCGCGCTCTCCATCATCTCCGGAAACTCGATCCAGGGGGCGAGCCCATCTGGCAATAATTCGGCGATGAATGACCGCGGAACGATGACGCGTTCATCCACATAGAACTTGAAGCCATGTAACCAGGCTTCCCGCAGCAGATAGGCTGTAGGAACGCGCTTGGTCACTCGTTGCTCTATCAGGTAGGCCAAATGCTGGCGTTCCTTTTGCATAAGGGCGGCATCCTGAAAGTTCTCCAGCGTGTCCATGGGCAAATGCAGCGCACGTAGCACCAGCCAGACAGCTTCATCATAGCTGTTGTCCGTACCATGGCCGAAGAAAATTTCGGACTCCTCAAAACGGCTGACTGCGAAGCGCACCCAGTCGCGAATCGTGAACAGCTCGTCGGCAGCATGTGGGTAATAAGTCATTTCAGCAGTTTTTCCAGGGTGATGCGATAAGTGTCTTTGAGCGGCTCGATATCAGCCACAGCCACACATTCGTTCAATTTATGGATCGTTGCATTGAGCGGGCCGAACTCAATGACTTGTTTGCAGATGTCGGCAATAAACCGGCCATCCGAAGTACCACCTGTGGTGGAAAGCTCCGGCGTGACGCCATAACTCGTTTGAATCGCTTCTGAGATCGCTTCTACCAGCTCTCCACGCGGAGTGATGTAAGGCGGAGAATATTCCCATTCTATATCGTAATCCAGGTCGTGCTTGTCCAGAATGGCATAGACACGCTCTTTCAGATTGGCTTCTGTGCTAGCGGTCGAGAACCGGAAATTGAACAGGATCTCAACTTCTCCCGGGACAACGTTAGTGGCGCCCGTGCCACCATTGATGTTGGATATCTGCCATGAGGTAGGTGGAAAATATTCATTGCCATGGTCCCAGACAGTGTCGACCATGTCCTTGATTGCGGGCGCCGCCATATGGATTGGGTTTTTGACCAAGTGCGGGTATGCGATATGGCCTTGTACGCCTTTGACCGTGAGCTTGCCGGAGAGCGAGCCGCGACGGCCATTCTTGATCATGTCGCCGACTACTTTATTGCTGGTGGGTTCACCTACGATGCAGTAATCGAAGTGTTCACCACGTG
>JAKOWL010000112.1 GCA_029781535.1 Pseudomonadota bacterium | reverse complement strand
TTAAGGGTTGGAACCAAGTATGTCAACATTGCAAAAGGTTATTTTGCGGCGCGCGGAGAAACGGTAGAAATTATACCGCTCAATGGCTCGGTGGAATTAGCCCCTTTGGTAGGGCTCTCCGATGTGATCCTGGATGTTGTGGAAAGCGGTAGTACGCTTAAAGAAAATGGACTTGTGATTCTTGAGGAAATCCAAGAAAGCTCCGCACGTCTTGTGGTTAATCGAGTCAGCCTGAAGACCAAGGGCGAGCGCATATTGCCGCTGATTGAAGTCATGCAAAAGGTTTTGCAACAGGGGGGCGTCTGATGGTACCGATTACAAAATATAAACCAGAGTGGCTTGAGCAGCTTAAACAGCGCGCACAAATCGATATGCCAAAGCAACGGGAAACTGCCCGGCAGATTGTCCAGGATGTACGCATGCACGGCGATGAAGCATTGTTTTCATATACTTTACGCTTCGATGGTGCGCAGCTCAATGCGCAAAATGTGCGGGTTACACAGCAGGAGATCCGCAAAGCTTATGAACAAATACCCAATACACTTCTCATGGCGTTGGAAGCTTCTGCCAAGCGAATCCGTGATTTCCACAGCCGCCAAACAAGCAACAGCTGGATGGAGATGGATGAGGGATGTTTAGTCGGACAGATCGTCCGCCCCATCGATCGTGTGGGGATCTATGTGCCTGGAGGAAGAGCGGTATATCCCTCATCGGTACTGATGAATTTACTGCCGGCCGTGGTGGCACAAGTTCCAAGTATTGTGATCACCACCCCACCGGATGCGCATGGGAATATTAACCCGATGATCTTGGTGGCTGCATCTCTGGCGGGATGTGAGGAAATCTACAAAGCAGGTGGCGCGCAGGCGATAGCGGCGTTGGCATATGGCACGGCGAGCATTCCCAAGGTGGATAAAATCACCGGGCCGGGCAATATCTACGTGAATTTGGCCAAACGCGAGGTTTTTGGTCAAGTTGGTATCGATATGTTCGCAGGGCCCAGCGAAATTCTGATTATTGCCGATGAAACCGCAGACCCTGTCTATGTGGCTGCTGATATGCTCAGCCAAGCCGAACATGATCCTTTGGCTGCAGCGATGGTGTTGACTGACTGTGAGAAGCTAGCCAAAGAGGTTCAAGTGGAACTGGAGCGACAGCTGGAAGCATTGCCACGGCAGGC
>JAKOWL010000107.1 GCA_029781535.1 Pseudomonadota bacterium | reverse complement strand
GATGCAGGGTAATGCTGTGTTCAAAATGGCGGTGAATACGCTTGATCAGATCGTGGATGAAACAATCGAAGCCAATGGCATGCAAAAATCAGATATCGATTGGCTGGTGCCGCATCAGGCAAATATCCGCATCCTGCAGGCGACTGCTAAAAAGTTGGACATGGATATGGACAGGGTAGTGGTCACCGTAGACAAGCACGGCAACACTTCTGCGGCTTCAATTCCACTGGCGCTGGATACTGCTGTGCGTGACGGGCGTATCAAACGTGGCGACATGTTGCTGATGGAGGCATTCGGTGGTGGATTTACCTGGGGCTCTGCTCTGGTTAAATTTTAACTAAATTAAATAGATATTTAATTAAATTAAAGTAATTTATGAAAAAAATAGCACTCTTTTTTCCAGGTCAAGGTTCGCAATCTGTAGGTATGATGGCTGGCTTTGGTGATAATGAAACCATCAAGAACACGTTTGTCGAGGCTTCGGATATCCTTAAAACGGATTTCTGGAAAATGGCGACAGAGGAAAACGAGTTGCTGAACCTGACAGAAAACACACAGCCACTGATGTTGACGGCAGGTATTGCGACCTGGCGTTTGCTGCAAAATGAGACTGGCTTGCAGGCAAGCGTTCATGCGGGCCACAGCTTGGGTGAATATACCGCTTTGGTTGCTGCGGGAGCGATTTCCTTTTCGGATGCTTTGCCACTGGTGAGATATCGTGCAGAGGTTATGCAACACGCGGTGCCTGAAGGAGTAGGCGCAATGGCTGCGATTCTAGGGTTGGATGATGAAACAGTGCGTGCAGTGTGCGCTGAATCGGCGCAAAATGAGGTATGTGAAGCTGTGAACCTGAATTCGCCAGGGCAGGTTGTAATCGCTGGGAACAAGGCTGCTGTAGAGCGCGGCATGGAGATCGCAAAAGCAAAAGGTGCCAAACGTGCAATCTTGCTGCCTGTCAGCGTGCCTTCGCATTGCGCACTGATGAAACCGGCGGCTGACAAGTTGGGGGCCTATCTGGAGAACGTTGTAGTACAAGTGCCCAAAATACCTGTGCTGCACAATGCGGACGTGGCAAGTTACAGTGATATTGCACAGATCAAGTCGGCTTTGGTCAAGCAGCTGTATTCACCTGTTCGCTGGGTGGAGACCGTGCAGAAGATCCAGGTGGATGGCGCAAATGCTGCTGCAGAATGTGGGCCAGGCAAAGTATTGGCCGGACTTACCAAACGTATCGTGGAAGGTTTGCCTTGTGTGGCATTGACTAGCTTGGAAGCGATTTCCGAGCTTAATTCGTTATAAATAAAGGAGCCCCTTATGTTGAATGATCAGATTGCATTGGTGACTGGCGCTAGCCGTGGGATTGGTGCGGCGATCGCGGAAACTTTAGGCAAGCAGGGTGCTACGGTGATTGGGACTGCCACGAGTCAGGGCGGTGCTGAGAACATCGAGGCAGCATTCAAGGCCGCCGGTATCAAAGGGATGGGGATAGCACTGGATGTGAATGATGCTGCGCAGGTGGCAAGTGTGTTGAAAACCATTTCTGAGAAGTTTGGTGATGTGAGCATCTTGGTAAATAACGCCGGCATTACACGAGACACGCTGTTGATGCGCATGAAAGATGAAGACTGGGATGCAGTTATTTCCACCAATCTGAAATCGGTCTACCGCATGAGTCAGGCCGTGCTTCGTCCAATGATGAAAGCGCGTGCTGGCCGTATCATCAGTATCTCTAGCGTAGTAGGCCATATGGGCAATGCCGGGCAGACCAATTATGCAGCTGCAAAGGCAGGGATGACTGGCTTCACGAAATCCCTGGCAGCCGAAGTGGGCAGCCGCGGCATTACCGTTAACTGCGTGGCTCCTGGCTTCATCGAAACCGATATGACAGCCGAACTGCCTGAAGAGATCAAACAGCAGATGCTGGCGCGCATTCCGGCAGGACGATTGGGTAATGTGGATGAGATTGCGGCGACTGTAGCATTTCTGGCATCGCCGGCAGCTGGCTATATCACTGGTGAGACTATCCATGTGAATGGCGGCATGTACATGGTCTGATAAACCTTTTTTGTATTATTCTGCAGTTTTGTTAAAATACTGACTAGCTGGAAAGCTAATTTTTTAATCAGAGGGGTAACTTAAGATGTCTGACATCGAACAACGTGTAAAAAAAATCGTGAGTGAGCAACTGGGCGCCAATGAAGCTGACGTGAAAAACTCGTCATCATTTGTGGATGATTTGGGAGCAGATTCACTCGACACAGTAGAGTTGGTAATGGCATTAGAAGAAGAATTTGACTGCGAAATCCCAGACGAAGAAGCAGAAAAAATCACCACCGTGCAACAAGCGATTGATTACGTCAACGCAAACCTCAAATAATTCTAATTTTCTCTGCCTTGGGTATGCTTTACCTAAGGCAGAGTTCTGTCTTCTTTTTAATCTATTCTTATTAATAGGTTCATTATGTCAAAGCGCAGAGTTGTTGTAACTGGCTTGGGCGTGGTGTCGCCAGTAGGCATTGGCACTGATACCGCTTGGGCTAACTTGATTGCAGGTCAATCGGGTATTACACGAATCACCAAATTTGATCCTACGCCATTTGCAAGCCAGGTTGCTGGCGAAGTGAAGGGGTTCAATGCAGAGGATTACATTCCGGCCAAAGATGCACGTCGCATGGATACGTTCATTCAGTACGGCCTCGCAGCAGGTACCGAGGCGTTCAAGGATAGCGGTCTCGAGGTGACGGAATCCAACGCAGAGCGCATGGGCGTAGCGATTGGTTCCGGCATTGGCGGTCTGGGAACGATCGAGGAAACTAAAGATAGCTATGATGAAGGCGGTCCACGCAAGATTTCGCCGTTCTTCATTCCAGGCACCATTATCAATATGATCTCTGGCAACCTGTCCATCATGTTGGGCCTGAAAGGCCCGAATGTGGCGATTGTGACGGCATGTACTACCGGTACACATTGTATTGGTGATGCATTCCGCATGATTGAGTATGGGGATGCGGACGTGATGGTGGCAGGCGGAGCAGAGGCAGCTATTACTGAACTCTCCGTAGGTGGCTTTTCCAGTGCGCGAGCACTGTCCAGCCGCAATGATGATCCAGCCACAGCCAGCCGTCCCTGGGATAAAGACCGCGATGGCTTTGTGATTGGCGAAGGAGCCGGCGTCATGGTGCTGGAAGAATATGAGCATGCTAAAGCACGTGGTGCAAAAATCTATGCCGAAGTGGTAGGTTATGGCATGAGCGCTGATGCTTATCATATGACTGCGCCTAACATGGATGGTCCTCGCCGTTCCATGGTCAACGCGCTGAAAAATGCGGGCATTAACGCCGACCAAGTGCAATTTGTGAATGCACATGGTACATCGACCCCATTAGGTGACACCAATGAAACCAATGCCATCAAGGCAACTTTTGGTGATCATTCGAAAAAACTGGTAGTGAATTCAACCAAGTCCATGACAGGTCACTTGCTGGGCGGCGCTGGCGGTTTGGAGTCCGTGTTTACGGTGCTCTCCATCCATCATCAGAAATCACCTCCGACCATCAACATTTTCAACCAAGACCCTGAATGCGATCTAGATTTTTGCGCCAATACTGCGCGAGATATCAAAATCGACTATGCTTTGAAAAACAACTTCGGCTTTGGTGGTACGAACGGTAGTCTGGTGTTCAAAAAAATATAACTTGTCATCTGTAACAGAAAAGCCCGCGTGTCTCGCGGGCTTTTTTATTGTCTAGTTTATAATACCTGCATGCAGAACCACGCTTATGTCGTAAATGGATTTTTACACGGTACAGTAAGTCCGCTGGATCGTGGCTTGGCTTATGGGGATGGTGTTTTCCGTACGATGAAAGTAGTGGATGGCATTCCTGAATGTTGGTCATTACAGTACCAAAAATTGGAAGCAGACTGTAGTGCCCTTGGTATCGTATGCCCCAGTGCTGAGCTTCTGATGCTGGATATACAGCAACTTTTTGCAACCGCAGAAACTGCGGTTGCAAAAATCATCATCACCCGTGGCGATGGAGAGCGAGGGTACTCGTTACCGGCGGTTACTACACCTTTACGCATCATCATCAAATCAGCGATGCCACAATTTCCGGATTCGAATTATGGTGAGGGCGTAAAACTGAGAGTGTGCGAAACACGCCTTTCTCATCAGCCAAAACTTGCCGGTATCAAGCATTTGAATCGGCTGGAAAATGTGCTGGCACGTATGGAGTGGCATGATCCGGAGATTTATGATGGTATTCTGCTCGATAACAATCGTCATGTGATTGAATGTACCTCAGCTAACATCTTTGCCCGTTTTGGTGATGCGCTACTCACGCCCAAGCTTAACGATTGTGGTGTTGCCGGCGTAACGCGCCAGCGTGTGATGGATGCTGTGCCTCAGTTAGGCTTGGATGCCAAGATTCGTGTTTTTGATATGGAGAAGCTTTTGCAGGCGGATGAAGTGATTGTTTGCAACAGCTTATTTGGAGCATGGTCAGTGCGTCAAATTGAAGACCGGATGTTCCCTGTAACTCAGCTGGCTAACCTTGTCCGGAGGGTATTGGCAGAATGATGCGGACATTGAAACGGGGAGTGTTTTTACTGGTCATCTTAGTAGCTGTTGCTGCAGCTTGGCTGGTACATTACGCCAAGACACCATTGAACCTCAGTCCTGAGGCGCAGGAAATCAGTATC
>JAKOWL010000086.1 GCA_029781535.1 Pseudomonadota bacterium | reverse complement strand
CCAATCAGCTGTCCAGGTGCATTGTAGTTGCTGCCGCCCAGCACAAATGCGTTCGATTCCAGTTTGCGCTGCAGTTCCATCCCTGCCAATGGGTGGCCGGGGTAATCCTTTTCCGGTTCGATGCCTACCACAATGCCGGCATTAGCATTGCGCTCATTACGGCTGTATTGACTCATGCCATTCGTCACAACGCGATTGGGTTCAGATGTGGCGGCCACAACCGTACCCCCGGGACACATGCAAAAGCTGTATACGCTACGGCCATTGCTGGCATGGTGCACCAGTTTGTAATCGGCTGCTCCCAGTTTTGCCAATAAGTCCTGGCTGTAGCTTTTGCCGTATCTTGCTTTATCGATGAGCGACTGCGGATGTTCGATGCGGAAGCCGATGGAGAATGGCTTGGCTTCGATATATACGCCCTTGTTGAACAGCATTTCAAAGGTGTCGCGCGCACTGTGCCCGACAGCCAATACCAGATGCCGTGTGGGGATATATTCGTCAGTTTGCAGGCGTACGCCCTGCACCTGATTGTCGTTGATGTCGATGTCTTCTACGCGGCTTTCAAAACGTATCTCGCCGCCAAGCTCGGTGATCCTCTTGCGAATCTCCTCAACCATGCCAACCAGGCGGAAAGTACCGATGTGCGGATGGCTGACATATAAAATCTCTTCCGGTGCGCCAGCCTTTACGAATTCCTGCAGCACTTTGCGGCCATAGTGTTTCGGATCTTTGATTTGACTATACAGCTTGCCGTCCGAGAACGTTCCGGCACCGCCTTCACCAAACTGTACGTTGGATTCCGGGTTCAAGGTACTTTTGCGCCACAATCCCCAGGTGTCCTGTGTGCGCTTGCGCACTTCCTTGCCGCGCTCCAGTACGATCGGTTTGAAACCAGCCTGGGCAAGGATCAGCGCAGCAAAGATGCCTGCAGGGCCGAATCCGACGATGACAGGGCGTTCCTGGATACCTACATTTTTTGCAACAAAGTGATAGCTGGTATCGGGCGCCGCTTTGATATGTGGGTCTTTGGCAAACTTTGCGAGGAGCTTGGACTCGTTTTTGACTGATACGTCCAAGTTGTAGACGTACAAGATCGCGTGCGATTTGCGTGCATCCACACCGCGCTTGAATATCTCAAAAGCTAGCAGGTCACTCTCCGGGATTTGCAGGCGCTTCAGGATGGCTGCCCTAATCTGGTCGTCCTGATGTTTAAGGGTATCAGCGAGTTCGATAGGCAACTTGATTTCTGTGAGTCTAAGCATCAGATTTCCAGATTTAACTGTAGTAATTTTTTCAGCATCGGTACGGTGACCGGTTTCTTTTCGGTGAGTGACCATTCATCCAACGCATCCAGCACCGCCATTAAAGTGGGTAGATCTCGTCGCAGGTGGCGCAGGCAGTAATCAATCACTTCTGTGGGGAGCTTCATGCCACGTTCTTCGGCATGCGTTTTCAGTGCTTCGGCTTTTTCTTTGTCCGTGAGAGGATGTAATTGGTAGACTAGCCCCCAGGCCAGGCGTGTCGCCAAGTCGTCACGCAGCCCCATCTGGCTGGGTGCATGCCTCCCGGCGGTAATCAGCATGCCGCCGCTTTCCTTCAGCCTGTTAAAGGTGTTGAAAAGTTCGATTTGTGCGTCGTTATCGAGCAAATGCACATCGTCTGAAACCATTATTCCATGCGCCTTGCAGGCCGCCAATAAATGACTCTTGCCACTGCCAGGTTCTCCCCACAGATAAATGAAGCGTGTTTCCTTGCCGGCTAAAGCGGCGCGAATCGAGGAAATGGCTTCTGCATTCTTGCCGGCGACAAAGTTATCCAGCGATGGCGCGGATACAGGTTGGATATCTAACAATAATTGTTTCATGCTTTTGGATGCAACTAGCCGAGATAGGTGTCGCTTTTGAGGTAACTTTTTTTGACATGACGCAACCCTACGGCGATTGCGGCGCTGACCGGCAAGGCCAGCAGTACGCCAGTGAATCCAAAGAGCTGTCCGCCAGCCAGTAGGGCAAGGATCACCAGCACAGGATGCAGGCCGATACGTTCGCCTACTAATAATGGGGTCAGTATCATGCTTTCTACCACCTGCCCGATGCCAAACACCAGTAATACAGGTATGACTTGTGACAATGAAGTGAACTGCAATAACGCCAGCAAGACTGCCATGGCAAAGGCTAGCGCAAAACCCAGGTAAGGCACAAAGCTTAGCAAGCCAGCAACCATACCGATAGAGAGCGCCATATCTAGCCCGACCAGCCATAAGCCAACGCTGTAAAATACGCATAGCGCAGCCATAACCGAAAGTTGGCCACGCAGGAACTCGGCAACGACGCCATCAACCTCTTGGGCGACGCTCGTGGCTTTACCTATCCATTCTCTTGGAATCAGTTCGCCAATATTGGCTATCAATACGTCCCAATCCCGCAGTAAGTAAAACAGCACGACCGGCAACAGGCAAAGATTGGCCAGAATGCCGATGAATGCCAAGCCTTGGGTGCCTGCCGTCTTGAGTACTTCCCCCAGAATCCCGCCCGTAGTTTTCCAGTTCTTGGTGATGATGTCCTGAATGTGTGTGCTGTCAATGGAAAAGCTGATACCAAACTTGGATTGCAGCCAAGGTTCAGTATGTAAGCGGATGTGTTCAATCAATCCCGGCAGCCGTTCTGCAATCAGCACGGACTGTTTTTGCAGCAATGGCATCAATATCAAAAACAAACCGATGATGACAATCAGGATGCCCGACATGACGACTACTGTGGCAGATGTTCTGCCTAATCGAAGTTTGCTTAACCCGGAAGCGCTGAGCCTGTCCACAAGCGGGTCGCAGATATATGCAATGATAGCTGCTGCCAAAAACGGGGTAAGGACAGGCTTGAGCAAATACAGCAGGTAAAGGAAGAACGTGAATAGTATCCACCAGCGATAATCGCTCATGAAATTCTTCAGGCCGAATTCGGTTGCTTTGTTTTTTGGTTGATTAGCCATAGTGAGTTAAAATATCGCTTTAGCAAATTATACTGAAACTGCCTGCTGATGCGGAAAATTAAGCGTGGCGATCTAAGTCGAATCGAGAACCATTTTGAGTACAGACACAAACCAACAAACTTCTATTTCTTATCGTGACGCGGGTGTGGATATTGAAGCTGGCGATGCTTTGGTGGAGCGCATCAAGCCGTTCGCCAAGCGTACCATGCGTCCGGAAGTGCTAGGCGGGATTGGCGGGTTTGGTTCGCTGTTCGAAGTTCCCAAGAAGTTTAAAGAGCCGATTCTGGTGTCAGGCACTGACGGTGTCGGTACCAAGCTCAAACTGGCGTTTCAATTGAACAAGCATGATACGGTGGGGGTTGATCTGGTAGCGATGAGTGTCAATGACATTCTGGTACAGGGTGCCGAGCCGTTGTTCTTCCTGGATTATTTTGCTTGCGGCAAACTAGATGTCGGCACTGCGGCCGATGTGATCAAAGGTATCGCGCAAGGCTGTGAGCAAGCGGGCTGTGCGCTGGTGGGTGGAGAGACAGCCGAAATGCCCGGCATGTACCCGGCTGGCGAGTATGATCTGGCCGGTTTTGCGGTTGGTGCAGTGGATAAATCCAAAATCATCTATGGTTCTACTATCAAGGCTGGTGACGTCGTACTTGGTTTGGCTTCCAGCGGCGCACATTCTAACGGCTATTCATTGGTTCGCAAGTTGATTGAAAAATCCGGCATCGATATGGAATCAGATTTTCATGGCAGAAAGTTCATGGACGTGGTGATGGCGCCCACCAGAATCTACGTGAAATCCATGTTGAAACTGATTGAAACCTTGCCCGTAAAAGGGATGGCGCACATCACCGGTGGCGGCATCACCGAGAACATTCCACGTGTGTTGCCAGAAGGGTTGACAGCAGAAATCCGTAAAGACAGCTGGGCATTGCCGCCGTTGTTCCAATGGCTGCAAGCACAAGGCAATATCGAGCATCTGGAGCTGTATCGTACATTCAACTGCGGCATCGGTATGGCCGTCGTGCTGGATAAAGCGCACGCGGATCAAGCGAAATCTCTATTGGAAGCTGTAGGTGAGACCGTGTATGAGATTGGCCATGTGCGTGCACAGCTGTCAGGCGAGGCTGCGACAGTTGTCGTCTAAATCGCCAGTTAAAGCGTTTTTCATTTTTTGAATTGAGAATACGCATGCGATCAAAACTACTATTTTTGCTTTTATTGCTAGGTTGCTGGAGTGGTTTAGTACAAGCACAGCCCAAGAAAATCCATCTGGAATATGAAGTCAAACGCGATGGTCAACCATTCGCAACCGTGAAGGAAGATTTCACGCAAGATGGCAGGACATATCAAGTCCAGTCAGTCACAAAAGGGGTTGGCATTTATGCCTTGTTTGGTGAGCGTGTACTCACTAGCGCTGGTGATGTTGCCGCAGAGGGATTAAAGCCAAAGCATTTCGAGCTGAAACAGGGTGACAATCCTAAAAAAACCTTGATTGCAGATTTTGATTGGGACAAGAATGTGCTGAATATGCAAGTGAAAGGCAAACTTAAAACCGAACTTTTGCAACCTGGTACCCAAGATTTGGCGAGTTACAATTACCAGTTCATGTACAAGCCGCCACAAAAAGGCGAAGTGACGGTCACATTGACTACGGGGAAGAAGCTCAATACGTACCAATACTCAGCTTCAGAGGGGGCTACACAAACATTGGCTGGCCAAGACATGAATATCTTGCAGATGGATACAGTCAAAGTTGATGAGGCAGATAAAAAACAACTATGGCTTGCCCCTGATTTGCATTATTTGTTGATGCGATATCAGCAGAATGAAGATGGCGCTGTATTAGAACAAGTCATCACCAAAATCAGCATTCAATAAACTTGGGAAAACGGGTCGCGATACAATAAGCCATGTGGCAAACTTTGCAATCATGGGTGGATAAGCCTGGTGTTCAGCGGCTAGGCTGGGCCGTCCTGGTATCTATGCTATTGCATGCTTGGCTGTTTAGTGGCCATTTTTTCAAGCTTCCTTCTTTAAGCAAGGAGATGCATACCATTGAGGCACGTATACAGATGCCTAAGGTAGTAGTGCCTGAATCGACACAAGCTAAACCGGAAAAAGCGCCTGTTTCGACGGATAAACCCAAGCCTAAACTCAAAAGGCTGGTGCATAAGCCGAAGCCGGTACCGCAACCTGAGATGCTGCCGGTAGAGGAGCCTAAAGCAGAGGCTGTAACAGAAAATACTTCGACAGTGCCTGAGGCAGCTCCTGTCCAAGAACCTACGCAGACGCAAGATGAGACGCCTACAGAGGCGCCGCAGATTGCAGACACAGGCTTGGTAATTAACGAAAATGCCTATCGCTATGTAGAGACCTACTTTAATGTCAGCACTAAGATAGATGGCCGTGCGGAAGGCAAAGCCAAGATTGTTTACGATTTGATGGATGAGAGGCATTATAAAATCACCAGCCTGACCGAAGCTAACGGGCTGGCTGCACTGTTTATCGGTGACTTGATGCAGGAAAGCGAAGGCGAACTGACAAAAACTGGATTGCAGCCGCACAGATATCTGTATCAATATGGCGATAAAGAAGATAAGACTTACTTGGCTACTTTTGACTGGCAAAATAAAAGCCTGTTGATGGTATCCTCCAAAAGTGAAAAGGCAGTACCTTTGGTTGAGGGTTCGCAGGATTTACTGAGTTTTATGTATCAGTTCATGTTTGTTCCGCCACTGGAAACCATGCAAATTCCTATTACGAATGGCAAGAAGCTCCGGATTTATGATTATCAATTCGATGGCGAAGTGTTGCTGACGGGTGAATTGGGAGAGGTAAACACCCTGCATATTTCGCGTTCCGGGCAAGATCCGGAAGAGCGGGTCGAATTTTGGCTGGCGCCAAGTTACCAAAATATTCCGATTAAAATCCGTAAAACCGAAAAAGACGGTAAAGTGTATGAGATGACTGCGACACGCATTAACACCAACCGGCCGATTTTGAATAACTAAGTATTTTTTATATGAACGAGAATTTATTACGCCTGACGGCAATCCTGCTTAACGATATACTGACTTTTTCCGGCCCGGCTGATGCAAAAGTGGGTGATTTCTTTCGTAACCATCGGGAGCTTGGCACCAAGGACCGTGCATTTATCGCTGAGACGGTGTATGGGGTCTTGCGTCGTCTGCGTTTTCTGACGGCTGTGACGACGAGTGCTGAAGATGAACAGGCCGATGCCCGTAAGCTGGTGTTGGCGTATTTGCTGCGTATTCAGGGCAAAAGCATTCGCGAACTGGATGCAGTGCTGAACGAGCAGCAAAAGGAGTGGGCGCATGCGATCAAAGCCAAGAATACCGAAAATTTGCCGCTAGCAGTGCAGGCGGATGTGCGCGATTGGTTCTGGAACAAGCTGGTGTCACAGTATGGAGAAGAGCAAGCGCTCACTATTTGCCGTAGCATGTTCGAACAAGCTAGTCTGGATTTGCGCGTCAATACCATCAAAGGTGACCGAGATGATGTGTTGAAGAAAATGCAGGCTGAAAACACCAGCAATGAGAACACGATTACCGCTACCCCATATTCTCCTGTTGGCATTCGTATGCCTAACCGCATCAGTATCAGTCGCCATGTACTTTTTACGGAAGGTAAAATCGAAGTGCAGGATGAAGGGAGCCAGCTGTTAAGTTATTTGGTGGCGCCTAAGCGCGGTATGATGGTGGCCGATTTTTGTGCCGGCGCAGGTGGCAAGAGTCTGGCGTTAGGTGCACTCATGAAGAGTACTGGTCGTATCTATGCGTTCGATGTCTCAGAAAAACGTCTGCATAACTTGGGGCAAAGATTAAAGCGCAGTGGCCTTTCCAATTTGCATGCGCAAGTCATTAGCAGCGAGAACGATCCAAAACTCAAGCGTTTAAATGGCAAATTTGACCGTGTGCTCGTGGATGCGCCATGCAGTGGCCTTGGTACTTTGCGCCGTAATCCAGATTTAAAGTGGCGTCAGACAGAACAGGATGTGCTGGAACTTAATCAGAAACAATCAGCCATTTTGGCGCGTGCTGCCAAACTTACTAAAATCGGCGGACGGTTGATTTATGCTACTTGTAGCTTGTTGCGTGATGAGAATGAAGTTATCGCAGAAGCTTTCCTAGCAGCAAATCCTATGTTCAGTTTAGTGTCTGCAAATGAGGTGCTGGCACAACAAAATATATCCTTGGATACTGGGGAATATTTGAAACTACTTCCGAATATTCATGGTACTGATGGCTTCTTTGCAGCGGTTTTTGAGCGAAAAGAGTGAAGTTGCCTTCACTTAACACCCAAATCTTGATAGGGGCTATAGTTGGCTTGGTGCTTGGCTGGTCGGCGTCGGTTGCAGAGTTGCCAATGCAAGATGCTAGCCTTTATGTGGCTGGTTTGGTCGGGACTCTATTTGTTGATTTATTGAAAATGATCCTGATCCCGTTGGTGTTTAGCAGTATTGCAGTAGGGATTGCGAATTTAAGTCAACACAAGCAAATGAACCGAGTGTGGGTAAGTACACTATTATTTTTTGTGTCCTCTATGACGCTGGCAATAGTGCTAGCTTTGTTGGCAGGTAGTTATTTCAAGCCAGGTGTTGGCTTGCATTTGGCGCTGTTCGAACGTGCCATGCAAAATTTCACCGCCAAACAAATGTCAGTAGGCGAATTCTTTGCCCAATTTTTACATGGGCTTTTTGTGAATCCATTTAGTGCATTGGCGAGTGGCAATATTCTAGCTGTCGTGATGTTCGCTTTATTTCTAGGCGTAGCATTGGTGGTAGGTGGTGAGCGTTACATCAATGTACGTCAATTGATGCAGGAGTTGCTGGATATCACTTTGCGTATGGTGAACTGGGTTATGACCCTAGCACCATTGGGTATCGCTGCTTTGTTGTTCAAACTGGCTGCGACGCAGGATCTAGCCGTGCTGCAAAGTCTGGTGAAGTTTGTGGTGGTGGTGATTGGCACCTTGTTGCTACATGGTGTGGTGATTCTCCCCTTGATTCTATATGCATTCACCAAAAAAAGCCCGCTGTGGTTCTGGCGCGGTGCGCGCGATGCGTTGGTAACGGCATTTGCCACCAGTTCAAGTGCAGCTACTTTGCCAGTGACTCTGCGTTGTGTAACGCAAAACCTGCAAGTGAAATCTGAAATCGGCGGGTTTGTGATTCCGCTTGGCGCCACCATTAATATGGATGGAACTGCGCTGTACGAGGGAGCGGCAGCTTTGTTTGTGGCAAATCTGGTGGGGATAGATCTTAATCTGGCTCAGCAATTGATCATATTCATGACTGCCATGCTGGCAGCGATAGGTGCGCCAGGTATCCCAAGTGCGGGCATGGTCACCATGGTGATGGTGCTGCAAAGCGTAGGCTTGCCTGCCGAGGCGGTAGCGATTCTGCTGCCGATAGACCGTTTGCTGGATACGGTTCGCACCACGGTGAATGTGGAAGGCGATATGGTAGGCAGTCTGGTAGTGCAGAAACTGGTAGAAAGAAGCTAACTGGATTTCTGAAGCGGTTTTTTGTTCACGCTCAAGCCGTTTATCACAAGCGAATATGCGGCTGGTACTACGACCAGGGTGAGCAGGGTCGAGGAAATCATCCCGCCAATCACGGCAATCGCCAATGGGCCGTTAGTCTCGGCGCCTGCTCCGAGCCCAAGTGCTGCAGGTAGCAACGCCAGGATGATGGTAAGCGATGTCATCAACACTGGCCGTAAACGCACAGGGCAAGCTTTTTTTAATGCCTCATTTACACTGGTACCTTGCTCGCGTAATTGGTTAGTTAAATCTACCAGCAAAATAGAGTTTTTTGCAACCAGGCCTATTAACAATACTAGGCCAATGATTGAATAGATATTAAGTGAGTTGCCCGTGGCCCATAATGCGAATATCCCACCGATAATCGCTAACGGTTGTGCAAGCATCACAATCGCAGGCTGCAGGAAGGAGTTAAACTGGCTCGCCAGCACCATATACAAAAGCACAAGCGCCAGGATAAAAATGAAGCTGGTGTTTTTGATGGTCTTTTTCATTTCCAGTGCCTGGCCGGTTAAACCAATGGTATACCCGGCCGGCAGTATTTCCTGGCCGATTCTTGCAATGGTATCTGTGGCTTCACCCAGCGGCATGCTGGGGTTGGCATAAAAGTTGGCTGCATACATCAAGTCATAGCGGCCAATGACAGCGGCGCCAAGCTCCTGCTTGAATTGGACTACCGAGTCCAGACGCGCTAGTTCACCACTTTTTGTGCGCAGATAAATCTTGCTTAAGTCCGCAATTTGCGTGAAATCCTTGTCATCTGCTTTCAAGCGGATTTTATAACGCTGCCCATCGCTGATGGCATCATTGTATTCGGCAACATCCAGTCCTCCGGTGTAGATGGTGATGGCATTGGCAATATCACTTGAAGTGATGCCAAGGCTGGCTGCTCTGACGCGATCCACATTCATCACGTATTGTGGCAGATCCAATTGCATGTCGATATCTACCTTGCCCATCCCGGGAGTGGTATTCAATCGCTCCTGCAATTTCGAAGAAAGCGCACCGACTTGTGCAAGATTGGAGCCAACCAGATTGAATTGCAGTTTTTCGGAGCGCTGGCCGCGAATGATAGATATCGGGCTTAAAGAAGTTTTAACTCCAGGTACCATATCGAATTCGTCGCGTAATATTTTGATGAGGTCCTGTTGCTTCATGTGACGCTCAATTTTAGGCTTGAGGTTCACGAACATCATGCCCTGATTGACCTGCCCTTGACTGCCCATCCCGATGGCAACGAAATAAGCCGAGACTTGATCCAGATGTCTTGCTAGCACTTGTTCCAGCAGTTTCAGGCGAGAGTCCGTGTAAGTTAAATTCGAACCCAAAGGGGTTTTGAAATTAACCATGAAACGGCTTTCATCTACCTCAGGCACAAAGTCTTTATCGACATTTTTGAAGAAAAATATGCTGGAAAGCACAATCAATAACGTGATGATCAACACTAACCAACGATGGCTGAGAACAGTGTCTAGCAAGGCTCTATACGCGTCATCCATTTTTTTGAAGAAGTTGCCTAATGCAAAATAGATCTTGTTTTGTTCCGGCTGCACTTTGAGATAGTGCGCGCATAGCATGGGGGTTAGTGTTAGCGAAACTAGCAGGGATACCAGCACCCCAAATGTGACCACTACCGCAAATGATTTAAAGAATTTGCCTATCATGCCCTCCATAAATATCACTGGGGCGAAAATGCATACCAACGCTGCGGTAGACGCTAGCACGGCGAATACGACCTCGCGGCTACCGTTGACTGTCGCTTGTGTGCGGAAGGCAGCGACCGCTTTTTTGTCATTCATGTTGGCTGGCAGGGAGTTTCCTGCTTCTCCAGACATATGGCGCAGGATACTTTCGCGTACCACTATGGCATCATCCACGACCACGCCGATTAACAACAACAAGGCTAGTAGGGTCATGCTATTGAAAGTGTAGCCGGAGAAGTACATGACCGCGATCGCGCCAAACAAAGAAACGGGAATTTCCAGGCAAATCATCAATGTAGAGCTGAGTGAGCGCATGAATATCAGCACGATGAGTGCGGCGAATAGTGTGCCTTCAACGAGATGGTCTTTGAGCGTCTGTACCATGCCACGGATAAATTCAGAATCATCTGTGGAAATGTCGAGCGTCAAGCCAGGAGGAAGATTGGGACGTATCTCAGAATCGAGCTTTTCTTTGACCTTGTCGATGATCTCTACAGTGTTGGCATTGGATATCTTGACGATACCCAAGCCGATAGTGGGTTTCCCGTTAAAACGGGCTACCTGGCGATTATCGGTCAGGCCGTCTTCTATATTGGCGATATCTTTAAGTTTGACTGGGGCATTAGTTTTATAGCTCACCACCAATTCCGATAGTGACTTTAGGTCATGGAACTCCAAGTCGAGCTTGAGTAGTTTTTCGGCATGATTGCCGACTAAAAAACCACCCGGAAGCTGAATGTGTTCTTTCTGAAAAGCGGTAGTCAAATCGTTGGCCGTGACTTTATAGGCCGCCATGCGGTCAGGCAGCAAGTTGACACGTATGGTGCGGTCACGTCTCCCGCCAAGCCTTACTTCACCTACACCGTTGATGTTCTCCAGTTTTTTCTTGATGACGTTCTGTGCATACAGGTTGAGCTGCTGTACCGTACGGTCCCCGTGTAAGGCTAGCCACATGATGGGCTGGGCATTGGTTTCCAGTTTCTGAACCACTGGCGGGTCGGCAGCGTCTGGCAGGCGGCGTGCTACCTGATTGACTTTGGACTGCACTTCGTTGAAGGCTACATCGATATTCTTTTCCAGCGCAAATGTAATCGTTACGTTTGAAAAGCCTGGAGAAGATGAGGATTGGATATGGTCGATACCAGGGGTGGTGTTGACGGCGGATTCCACAACGTTAGTGACACTGGTGTCCATGATCTCTGGATTGGCGCCACGAAGTGAGGTGGAGACTGAGATGATGGGAAGCTCGATATTGGGCATCCTGTCGATGCCGATACGCTGATAACTGATGACGCCAAATAGTACCAGTACCGCGGATATCATCCACGCGAGTACATGACGTTTGATAGATAGCTCTGGTAGGCTCATGGAGTGTTTTTTACGGAAGCGCTAATTTTGACCTGTGCCTTATCGGTCAGATATGCAGCCCCATCGACAGCGATGTTTTGACCATCCTGTAAACCGTCAAGTATTTCGATAAAACCTTTCTGCTCTGCACCAGTGTGCACCACTATTTGTTGTGCCTGGCTGTTATGGATGACATAGACGACCTCGCCGGCAGGCCGCAACACGACACTTTGCTCGGGAACGGTAATGACACCAGACTTTTTGGCCAAGATGATCTGTGCATTGACGCTCGCGCCTGCCTGCCAGTCTGCCTGATTCTCGATATCCGCAATGACATCTACAGAATGGCTGTCAGACATCACTAAGGGCTTGATTTCCTTTACCTTTGTCATTACGGCGGCGCTGGAAGTGGGAGTGTCAAGCCTCACAGTTTGGCCAGGTTTTATTTTTGCTGCGACATTCTCAGGTACGGGGATGTGTGCACGAAGCTTTTGATTACCAATGATTTGTACGATAGGGTCGCCTGCACGGACATATTCACCGCTATCCACGATTTTCTTCTCAACAACCCCGTCGCTTGGTGCGTAGATTCTGGTTTTGCTGCTGTTGTGATTGATGCTATCGACACGCGCCTTGGCTCCCGCAAGCTGCTCTTTAAGCACTTTTTCCTGTGCCAGGTCATTGTCCACAGCATTCTGAGAAATGAATTTTTTATCTACCAAAGCCTGATTCCTTGAGACGGTCTTGGCCTGGTTCGAAAGCAGCGCTTCAATTCTGGCAACCTCAGCGAGCGCTTCATTACGCTGTACAGCATAGTCGCCTGCGTCCAGAGTCACAATAAGCTGTCCTTTTTTGACTTTGTCACCAACACTTACATGTACTTTCAATACTTTTGCAGGCACCTCTGCGGCGAGTGTCGGATCAATCAAACCTTCCAGACTGCCGACAGCGTCCTCAGTAATCTCGACAGCCTGACGTTGCACCTGCGTAACGGTTACCAAAGGAATATGGGAGACTTTTTTCTGAACGTTGTCCTTGCTTTTGCTGCAGCTGGCAATCAGGCAAGTCGTTATCAAAATCAAGACAATGTGTGATAGCTTCATGTGTTATGTCGTTATGTTTGTGACCTTCAACCCTCAGAGGCCTTAATTTTTTTCCAGTCAAAAAATGGACCTGGATCCGTTTTCCTGCCAGGGGCAATGTCGGAATGCCCAACGATAGCTCGAATCGGGTAGGCTGCTTGTAGTCCATTGAGTAGACGTTGAAGCTTTTCATATTGTGCAGCCTCAAAGGCATCTTCATCGCTGCCTTCCAGCTCGATTCCAATCGAGAAATCGTTGCAACGTTCCCTGTTTTGCCATTTTGATTGTCCGGCATGCCAGGCGCGTTGCAGGCACGACACGAATTGTATCAGCTTGCCATTTCGGCGAATCAGAAAATGTGCGGATACGCGTAACTGATGTATCTCTGCAAAGTATGGATGTGCATTCGGATCAAGCTGATTGGTGAAAAGATCCACGATGCCGTTTCCGCCATATTGTTTTGGTGGCAGGCTGATGTTGTGTATCACAACCATTGAAATCTCGGATGTGGGGCGGTCATCATGATTGGCAGATGGGATATACACACCTTCAGTAGCAAAACCAGATGGAGTGATTGTGATGCTTTGTTGGTTCATTTCGTTAGATTTATGCTTTTTTCTGCTTATCCGATAAAATAGGCAGCAGTTTTATTCAACAATTAAGGACCTTACATGATTTTTGCCACCCTGTTGCTCATGCTTATTGTAATTCTAATAGCGGCGGAAGTGTTTACCAATGCGTTGGAGCATCTGGGAGAAAGAATCGGTATATCAGAAGGGGTGACAGGATCGCTATTTGCAGCGGTAGGTACGGCCTTACCAGAAACTTCTGTGCCTTTGCTGGCATTGCTGGCTGGCACTTCGAATACGCAGACCAATGAAGAGATTGGCGTGGGCGCGATTTTGGGGGCGCCTTTGATGCTATCTACATTGTCCTTGTTTTTAATGACGTTTTCAGTGTGGAAGCGTCGTGGTGCCCAAGGGCATTTGCGTCCGGAAAGAACCGGTTTAAGCCGTGACTTGAACTTTTTCATTGCTGCATTTGCATTTGCCACAATGGCGTTATTTGTTCCTCACACACAAGTGGCGGTACGTTTTGCGTTTGGATTTGTGATGGTCATGATTTATTTCGTTTATGTAATGCTGACCATTCGTGCGTCAAAAGGCCTTGTAGAAGACGGGCATGCAACAGAGGCTGAAGGGGATATGTTTTTATGCAGAATAGGACTGCCAGATAATATACTGGTCGTCATGTTGCAGTTGTTCATTGGTCTAGGCCTCCTGGTAGGCGGGGCGAAGGGCTTTATTTACGGGGTAGAAGGAGCTGCGCAGTTATTGGGGATATCCACGCTGCTACTTTCATTGCTGATTATCCCTATCGCTACCGAACTGCCGGAAAAGGTGAACAGTATCTTATGGATACGTAAAGGCAAAGACACCTTGGCTTTTGGCAACATCACTGGTGCAATGGTTTTTCAAGGAACTTTGTTGCCGGCAATCGGCATTATGTTGACCCCATGGGAGCCTCGCACTGAGGTGCTGGCTGGTGTGGTTGTGACAATGTTGGCTGCACTTTGGCTGCGTTATCTGGTGTTCCGTGGGGATATACGAGTTAAGCAGTTGTTCCTGAATGGCTTGCTTTATTTGGTCTATTTGTGGATCGTGCTGGCCTAGCTTTCATCCTGATCATCTTCCATGTCCACATCGTCTTC
This sequence comes from Pseudomonadota bacterium, assembly GCA_029781535.1. Classification (GTDB taxonomy): domain Bacteria; phylum Pseudomonadota; class Gammaproteobacteria; order Burkholderiales; family Methylophilaceae; genus Methylophilus. The sequence continues at coordinate 799 of JAKOWL010000086.1, read as the reverse complement.
TTTGGACAAGCCGAGTTTTGATAAGCGATAACGCAAGGTTCTGAAACTGACCCCGAGTAATTTTGCGGCAGCGGTTTTGTTGTTGTTGGTCTTGGCCAGCGCTTTCATAATCGCACGTTTCTCGATATCTTCCAGATAATCCGACAGGTTAAGTTCCGATGTCTTGGTGGGGTCAAATTCGGTGGCCAATGATTCATCGGCTTTTGTTTCATGATCTACAAATAGGTCATCAGCGCGGATTATTGTACCGTCGCATAAAGCAAGCGCGCGCTCAAGCATGTTCTCTAGTTCACGTACATTCCCTGCAAATGGGAGTTTGGCGATAAGTTTTGTGGCACTTTCATCGAGGACTGGGACCGAGATGGACTGTGCATCACAGAGCTTCTGCAGTAGTTTTTCAGTAAGCTCAGGAATATCTCCAGGCCTTTCTCTGAGCGATGGCATCTTGAGTTGTATCACATTCAGGCGGTAATAAAGGTCTTGCCGGAACTGTCCTGCTTCCATCATTTTTCCAAGATTTTTATGGGTGGCGCTGATGATCCTGACGTCCACCGGTTCTTCTGCAGTGCCGCCGACAGAGCGCACTTTTTTCTCCTGAATAGCACGTAGTAACTTTACTTGCATGGCGAGCGGTAAGTCAGCTACCTCATCCAGAAACAAGGTGCCGCCGTTGGCAGCCTGGAATAGGCCTTGTGTATCTTGTGCAGCCCCGGTGAAAGCACCTTTTTTGTACCCAAAGAACTCACTTTCCATCAGATTCTCAGGGATGGCGCCGCAGTTGACTGCGACAAAAGCTTTT
>JAKOWL010000251.1 GCA_029781535.1 Pseudomonadota bacterium | reverse complement strand
GCGGATTTCGATTACAGCCTTGCGGTTCTTGAAGGCAGCACCGCAAAGAAGATCGATACCCTGCGGCACATGCGCGGCTCTCCCCTGCAAGTCGTGGTGATCAATTATGAATCGGCATGGCGTCTGGAAAAGGAACTTGCCGCATGGAACCCCGACATGATTATTGCCGACGAAGGCCACAAGATTAAAACCCATAACATTGCGGCTTCCAAGGCCATGCACCGGCTGGGCGCGCGGGCAAAGTACAGGCTGCTGCTCACAGGGACGGTCATTACCAACAAAGCCATCGACGTATTCAGCCAGTATAAATTCCTCAACCCGGCAATATTTGGCCAGAGCTTCTATGTATTCCGCAATAGGTACTTTGACATGGTCGGCTACGGTCAGCACACGCCGGTGCTGAAAAAATCAATGGAGCAGGATTTGATGAAAAGGCTCCACAGCATTGCGTTCCGGGCGACCAAAGCAGAATGCCTTGATTTGCCGGAAACCACCGATATCATTCGCCATATTGAGCTTGAGCCTGTCACTTTAAAGAAATATAAGGAGCTTGTCAAACAAAGCTATACTGAGCTGTCAGCAGGAGAAGTAACAGCTACAAACATACTAACACGCTTGCTTCGTCTTTCGCAATTAACCGGGGGCTTCATCGGAAGCGGTGACGGCGGGAAAATTGAGCAAGTCAGTGATGCCAAGTTGAAAGCTCTTGAAGATATCCTTGAAAGCAGCATTCAAGAAGGACATAAGCTGGTTGTTATAGCAAGGTTTATCCCTGAAATTCATGCCATATGCAGGTTACTGGAGAAGAAGAACATCGGTTATGCGTGTATTTATGGTGCAACTAAGGATCGCCAAGAGCAAGTCCACCGGTTTCAATATGATCCTGACTGCATGGTGTTTGTTGGCCAGATTGCAACTGCTGGCCTTGGTATTACGCTAACCGCTGCAAGCACAATGGTATTTTACTCCCTTGATTATTCCATGTCGAATTTCGAGCAGACAAAAGCCCGCATCCATAGAG
>JAKOWL010000012.1 GCA_029781535.1 Pseudomonadota bacterium | reverse complement strand
TATAGATGCAATCTTCCGGCGTCATTGCCAATTGCTCACATGCCAGCAACAACGTGGCCGGTGATGGTTTTGGCTGCGGCGCATCATCGCCGCTGACGACACATGCGGGACGTAACCCCATAGCCTGAACCAAACGTTGCGTGAACCGGCGTGGCTTATTCGTGACGATGCCCCACAGCAGCCCTTGCGATTCCACAGCATCCAGCACCTGGGGCATCCCCTCAAACAGGACTGGAGACCGCGTAAACACTTGGTCGTAGATATCCAGATACTCTTCACGTAGCGCATCAAACCGAGTATCCTGCGGTGTGATATCAAACCCCACGCCCAACAGACCACGAGTACCATGGGAAGCGTAAGGACGAATAGTCGCATCACTCAATATTGGCCGATGGTGGCGTTCCAGCAGCACATTCAGCGCATATCCCAAATCTGGCGCGGTATCGACCAACGTACCGTCCAGATCGAACAATACCGCGCGCGTCATGCCTTCACCATGTGTACCAAGTAATTGACGTCCAGACCTGGGCCGAGTGAGTATTGCTTTGTCAGTGGATTGTAATGCATGCCGACCTGAGCTTGCAGAGATAACCCCGCCCCGCGTGCCCAGCCTGCCAGTTCGGAAGGCTTGATGAATTTCTGGTAGTCATGCGTGCCTTTTGGCAACATATTGAGCACATACTCTGCACCCACCACCGCCATAAGATACGCTTTAGGATTACGATTGATAGTGGAAAAAAACACATGGCCATCAGGTTTGGCCAGCCTTGCGCATGCCTTTATGACAGAAGCTGGATCAGGCACGTGTTCCAGCATTTCCAGACAAGTCACCACATCAAAACTTTCTGGCTGCTCTTCAGCCAGCTTCTCGGCTGGAATCAGCTGATAATCGACGGCTACGCCGCTTTCCATGCTATGCAGTTTAGCCACGTTGAGCGATCTCTCGGCCAAATCGATTCCTGTTACCTGTGCGCCCTTTTGTGCCATTGCTTCGGCCAAGATGCCACCACCGCAACCTACATCCAGCACACGTCTGCCATTCAACGCAACGGCTGTATCAATCCATTTCAGACGTAGCGGATTGATCTCATGCAAGGGTCTGAACTCGCTGGTCTTGTCCCACCATTTATGCGCAAGCTCCGCAAACTTGTTCAGCTCTGCTTGATCGACATTCTGCATATGCATTAACCCTTATAGTTCCCACTTGTATATCTGGCAACCTGCGGTTGCCATTTCGTGATAATTGCCTGCAACTCTTGCGGCTCGATTCCACTGAAGACGCCAGACTGATATTGTAGCGCACCATCCACCCAGACATGGCTCACATGCTCGCGTCCAGACACATAAACCAAGTGGGATACCGGGTCGAAAACTGGTGTGGATTCCAGCGCATCCATACGAATTGCTGTCAGGTCAGCACGCTTTCCAACCTCAATGGAACCAATCCTGTCATCAAGCCCAAGTGCACGCGCGCCGTTAATCGTTGCCATTTCCAGTGTCTGATGTGCAGACAATACTTCTGCATCCCCACTCATACCTTTGGCAAGTAACGCCGCTATACGCATTTCTGTAAACATGTCCAAACGATTATTGCTGGCTGCACCATCTGTCCCCAAACCGATGTTAATGCGGTGTTTGAGGCATTCGCTTACCGGTGCAACGCCGCTGGCGAGTTTCAGATTGGAACTCGGGCAGTGAGCGATATGACAGCCATTCTCTGCCAGCATATCCATTTCCTGTTGCTGTAAATGTACCGCATGCGCAAAGCTTACTTGTGGGCCAAGCAAGCGCAGATTAGCCAACCGTGCCAATGGCCGCAGATGATATTTCTGCTCGCTCTCTGTGATTTCTGCATGCGTCTCATGTAAATGCGTATGGATACCAATATTCAATTGCGCAGAATAAGTCACCACTTGTTCGAAAGTCGCATCAGAAACGGTATATGGCGCATGCGGAGCGAAACTGCTACTAATGAGCGCCTGTTCTCGCCAACTGTCATATGCATCCAGGCCCTTTTCCAGATATTCGGCAGCATGACTGGCATAACGTGTAGGAAACTCCAGGATGACCAACCCAAGATTAGCGCGCATCCCTGCCTGCAGACACGCATCTGCAGTCGCTTGCGGATAAAAATACATATCGTTAAAAGTGGTGATCCCGCCTTTTAACATCTCCGCACAAGCCAATAGGCTGCTATCCCGTACAAAGTCCGGCGAGATCAACGCCTGCTCTGCCGGCCATACATGTTGCTGCAGCCAAGGCATCAAAGGTTTATCATCCGCCAGACCACGCATCAAAGCCATTGCAGCGTGCGTATGGAGATTTATCAACCCAGGAATCAAAAGATGCGTATCCAAATGCACTTCATTTTGTGCCGAGTAAGATGATGCTGCATTTTGTCGCGAACATATTGCAACAATTGCACCAGCGTTTAACACTACAGCATGATTATGCAAAAGCGTGCCATGAGGCGAAACAGGAGCTATCCAGCGAGCGTAAATAACGGTATCAACAAGCATTTTCGGCATAGCTCACATTATAAAATAACGGCAATAAAAAACCCCGCATTTGCGGGGTTTTTTACTTAGGCGGTAAGATTAGTTACAGCCAGTTTCTTTCTGACCTTCTGCGCGAATCTCAACGCGGCGGTTAGGTTGCAAGCATTGAATCAGTTTCTTCGTTGCCTTATTACCTTTACATTCTACCACAGGTTGTGTCTCGCCTTTGCCTTCTGCTGTGATGATAGAAGAATCAACACCTTGTGCAACCAAGTAATCAGCCACTTGTTTAGCACGACGCTCAGACAGTTTTTGGTTGTAAGCATCTGAACCGATACGGTCTGTGTGACCGGTAACAATCACTGCTTTAATTTCTGGGTTAGCTTTGATTTTTGCTGCCGCTTCATCCAGAGCTGCTTTACCTTCTTCTTTCAGGCTAGCCTTGTCGAAACCGAACAGTTTTTCAGCGCTGACAGTAATTGTTTCTGTACTTGGTTTACATGCTGGAGCTGGAGCTGGAGCTGGAGCTGGCTCAGGAGCCGGAGCTGGTGCCGGCTCTGCCGCAGCGATCGGTGCTGGTTCCGGTGCTGGTTCAGCAACTACTGGTGCTGGAGCGCCAAAACGGAAGATACCACCCAAGTTCAGCAATGTATTACCAATTGTTTCTGTGCGGTTGTTGTTATTTGAAGCTGCGCCTACGTATTTAGGTACGTCTGCACGTGTCCATTGATGACGCAAGTCAGCCTGTAGACCGAAACTATCGCTAAACAGATACTGCATACCTACACCAACATTGGCCAGCCATGATGATTTACTATCACCAACATTACCTGCAGCGCTATTTACTTTGTAATCAACGTTATTACGTGCTGCACCCAAACCAGCCAGCAAGAATGGGCGGAACTTATCACGGCTAAACATGTACAAAGCATCCAAATTCAAAGCAGTTTGTCTGTAGCGGCCGCTGCCATTCGTAGCGCCAAGTTTAGCCAAATCAGTGTTGCTAATATCCTCAGATGCGCGATCATAGCTCAAACCACCTTGGATATCCCAGTGGTCGCTCAACTCTTTACCTAATCTAATAAATGCGCCACCGCCATTATTGGCATCCAAATCACTGTCAGTGTGCAAATAGCTCACGCCCGGTACCAGATACCAAGCGCCACGATACATGTCCTCAGCGGCGGCTGCGAATGATGTCATGCCCAATGTAGCAGCAACAGCCAAACCAATTATATTTTTCTTCATTATGTGACTCCTATTACCGATTATGGTGTAAAAATTAAAAATCTCTAGCCGACTATACAGAATTATTAGAGACTGAGCAATTCAAACCGGCGTCAGCTCAAGCGACCAAGCCGTAACTGTTGTGCTTATGCAACAATTGTTTGGCAAATTCAACTTTTATCCGCGAAAGCCTATCATCCCTTTTGCAATTATCGCACAAGCCGCCACGAAAACCAATATATGTAGCGTTTATTTCCTCCAGCACATCAATATCTTGTAGCTGCAGCGATCCCGCAAGACCTGACTTAAGCCTGTTAACCTCACAACAGACAACAAACCGTTGCAAATCGTTAATTGATTTTACTTGCAACAAGCCATTTTGTTTGTTTTGTGTATCCAGCATCACCCCATAAAAACCTGCACTACTTAATTGTGGCAGCAGATCAAAATCCATCCCGGTATCAGCAAAAAAAACTGCCACCAACTTGGTTTTCTTTGAAAATTTATCAGATATTTTCTCTATAAAATCACCATGATGCATCATATCCGCAACTGAAATCTTGATGATGTCCACGCCTGCAGAAATCCTTTGGGTTATGGCATCCATCATATCATCCGGCATGGTATGCCTTTCTCCCACAGTGGCGCTAATTAGCACCCTGCCTCCAACCATGTGCACGATGTGTTGTGTTTCTTTTATATCCAAAGCCCCAAGCGCGCCCACTGACGGGTCCTTCAGGTCAATGAAATCGGCACCGCAACTCAATGCCAGCATAGCTTCATCTGCATTTTTCACACTCACTAGTAGCTTTTTCATGGTTATTCTTTCGTGTAAAAGTTTGCCATTTTTTCCTGCAGCCAAGACCAAGCCTCCAATTCATGTTCACCCGCCGTCTTATCAATTGCAATTTGCAGATACTTCAGCTCTGCTTCGACCTTTTCGCGCGACAACATATGCAAACGACTCACCAGCACTGCCAGCTCGATGACCGCGGCCTGCGCCCGATTAAATCCTTTGAAAGGCGCATGATTAGCATGATGAATACTGCGCAAATACAATCTTGGGCGTTGCGGATCGTCCTCCTCTACCTTTTCCAGTCGCAATTCATGATGAGCCAAGCTGGAAGCCAAGCGGACGCCCGACACAAGTTGGGCCGGCAACAGTTCTGGATGTGGTTTTCCGACTATAGTTCCAGCAAATACACGCACGTCATCCGTCAGGTTCATCACAGCGTATCTGGTCGATAAGATATTCTCCAAGGTACTGGAAGGCTTAAAGGGAGAAATCACTATCAAGTCCGATTCATAGCGTACTCCAAACGGCGCGACATGCGGCTCACCCGACTGATTGACCGTAGTGATGATTGTTTCAAAAATCATGTTTTTGATTTCTCACGTTTTTCTTTAATGCCGGCCTCACGATGTGCGGCTTTTGCTTTTTTGCCAGATTTGCCGCATACCCCCCAATCCAGTTCTTCGTCCTGCACATAACGTTTGCCTAATTGATGTGCAATCTGCGCGCGCGCCAGCTCCACGCCTAAGTAAAAAGCATGCGAGGCATCATCTCCCACCTTCAACCCTGCATAGAATTTAAATGGGTCGACATCCAGTTGATGTCCATCCCGATTGAACACATGGACGCCAGCTTCACTGACCATGATTCGAAAACTTGGGTCTTTGATCTGTGAGGCAATCTCCGCGATTTCCGCTTCCGAATAAGCAAAAGGCTTGCGATCATGCAGGCCGTTCAGGCCCGTGGAATAACCGCGCGGCAAACGATTATCCACCTTGGCACGGTACATCATCCTGCGTGCGATATCAGCCTCTGCAATCGCGTTCATGGCATGCGGACTGACTGAAGTCGCCAGCACGGCATTGATGTTCATCTCGCTAATAAGACCAAATAGAACGGCATTGATCCCCGTCGTATCAGCATCTGTCAGCTCGGTAACATTGCCGATACCCATCATTATCTGAATATCCGGGTATTTTTTTCGCAGCCTCTGATAACGCACAATCGAATCAGTCAAACCAAAATGGATTGGATCCAGGATCGGGTCAGCGATGAATTTTTTACCCCTTTTCAGGCAATGCTCGATGGCACGATAAAGCGAAGGCAGACTTCCAGGTTTAGCCGGAATCAATACTGGCGTACTTTCCACAGCATCAGTCACCCACAAAGTCTTTTCCGTCAGGCTCAGAAGATAATCGGCGCCTGATTTACCTGCCAGCAACAGTTCGTCAGTATCCATGCTATCGACACTCACCTCAACCCCTGTTTCCTTTAAGGCTTTGATAGCATCCGGCAAATGCTTGAATGGTTTATTTGGCAAGCACCCCAAATCGATCACATTGGTACCTTGCGCCCTGAATCGCGCGGCCTTTTCTACGATCTGCGGCACAGTCAAATCCGGTGCATCCACGATCTCTGCAAAGATTTTGACTTGGTATTGACTCAAATCCGGCGATTTACCGCCTTGGCCAAAATATTGTGGTAAATCTTTCAAATCCTCAGGCCCACGCTCAGCTGGAATACCATATTGACGGTGCAGAAGACTCAAATCTCCTTGACACAAACCGGGCAAAATCATTTTTTTAGCATCCCCAGTATCTTTCAAGCGACGCACAATCATCTCGGGGGTCATGAGTGCAGCAACGGAAACGCCGATTTGCTCGACGCGATACTTGAATTGGGGTGTTTTGGTATCTGCTTGAATTTGCAGCAAGGTTTGATGCAAGCTTTTTTCGGCTAACTTGCCAGTAATAAAGAGCAGATTATCAGCTTTTGCGGTCTTATTCATTGGCCTTTGATTGCAGCAAGTCGGGCCGCAATATTGGCTTTCAACTGCGCAACACTATCCACCACTTGAGTAGCCTCAAAAGTTGCCAGTTTTTGCCGATTTTCCAAATCAATTCGGCGCGGATAGACCTTTACCATATTCTCGCGCGGTGCCTCCGATTCCAGCTCTGGCTCCGTATCGCAGGCAAACACAATGCTCGGCACCTGACACTTGCCTGCCTGAGCGTAGACATTGGTCACTAAGCTATCGGAGATGCCGCACACCATCTTTGCTACTGTATTGGAAGTAGCCGGTGCAATGACTACCGTATGATACGCGCCGTAATAAAAGAATTCTACCGGGACACTGCTTGCGGTTTTATCATGATATACACGCTCCACATTGTGGCTAAAACCGTACTGCTTGAGAATTTCTGCAGCCGCTTTGCTCAGAAACAAGTCTACATCCGGAAGTGTGTTAATGATATCGAGACACTCACGCAAATAATGCCCAGAGCCAGTGAGTGCCCACGCCAGCCGCTTTTTTTCGGGCTGACTCACTCATCAATTCCCAAATGGATGTTGAATTACAATAGTCTCATCGCGCTCAGGACCTGTGGAAACAATCGCAATCGGTACGCCACATAAGGCTTCCAAACGCTTGAGGTAATGCTGGGCGTTTTTAGGCAACGCATCCCAAGTTTTAGCACCAAATGTGCTCTCCGACCAACCCTTAACAGTTTCGAATATAGGCTCGCAACGGGCTACATCATCCGCACCGATTGGCAGCATATCCACAATCTTGCCATCCAGTTTGTATCCAGTACAAATCTGCAACTCCTCGATACCATCCAGCACATCCAGCTTGGTGATACATAGACCACTCAAGCCGTTGATACGTGCCGAGCGACGCAGAGCGGCCGCATCGAACCAGCCGCAGCGGCGCTTGCGGCGGGTCACGGTGCCGATCTCCTGTCCTTTTGTCGACATTTGATACCCCGGTACACCTTCGGTTTCGATATCCAGTTCACTCGGGAATGGTCCGCCACCCACGCGTGTCGTGTAGGCCTTGGTGATTCCCAACACATAATGCAGCATGTTGGCACCAACGCCCGTCCCGCCGCTGGCTTGGCCAGCGATACAGTTACTGGAGGTCACGTAAGGATAAGTGCCGTGGTCGATATCCAGCAGCGTGCCTTGCGCGCCCTCGAACAAGAGATTCTCGCCCCTGTCGTTAGCCGCATACAGTTCAGCGGAAACATCTGCTATCAATGGTTTCAGGGCAATTGCATGCTGCATGCTTGCGTCATATTGCTGATTGAAATCAACAGCTTGAGCGCCCAAATAATTGGTCAGCACGAAATTGTGATAATCCATCACCTCTCTCAGTTTTTCGGCGAATCGTTCAGGATAAAACAAATCATAGACACGTAATGCACGACGAGCGACTTTGTCTTCATAGGTTGGGCCAATACCTTTTCCCGTAGTACCGATTTTAACCGCGCGCTTAGCTTCACGCGCCGTATCCAAAGCCACATGATGGTTAAGAATCAATGGACAGCCGGAGCTTACCTTCAGGCGATTCTTGACTTCCAAGCCCCCCTTTTCCAACGCATCAATCTCACTCAATAGATGCGCCGCATCCAGCACCACGCCGTTACCGATATAACATTGCACACCATCGCGCACGATACCGGAAGGCACCAGATTCAGTTTGTATATCTTCTGCGCGGCACCTTGCCCGACAACCAACGTATGGCCTGCGTTGTGTCCGCCTTGGAAGCGCACAACCCCCTGTGCATGATCGGTCAGCCAATCTACGATTTTACCTTTACCTTCGTCACCCCATTGCGTACCGATAACGACCACATTTTTCGCTGCTTTTGCCATATATTCCTAAATCTTCTCTACTTGCCAGCTATCATTTTTTAAAACTAACTGACGGTCACAACTTAACTCTGCCGCACTGGATTCCTCACCTGGCAACAATTGAATCACTGCATCTCCACGAGAGCGCAATGTATTGATCTTATCGAGCAGCCGAACGTCACCCGAAGCAGGCGCCAGAATCACGGAAGGCATTAGTGCAGGCTGCAATGCCTGCACTACTCCGCGAAGATCAAGACTGAATCCGGTTGCCGGGCGTGCACGCCCAAAAGCCTTGCCTACTTCATCGTAGCGTCCGCCGAGCACCAATGGCCCCGTATAGCCCTGTGCATAAGCTGCAAATACCACACCGCTATGATAGTGATAACCACGCAACTCACTCAAATCAAAGCCGATATCAACGCCATCTAATGCACTTGCAATCATCTGTAAATCATTGAGCGCTGTTTGGATTGCTTGTTGCTTGGGTAGTACCTGACGCGCTTTTTCGAGCACTTTTGCATCGCCATAAAGGTCCGTCAGATCCAAAAGTGCTTGCCGGGTCACCGCATCCAGACTGGCTCCCAGGGTAGCTACCAGCACCTTGTCCTTGCTTTGCAAGGCAGTGTAAATCTCATTTTCCAGAGCAGCTTCGATTTTTGCGCTTTGCACTAGGCTTTCAAAAATCCCGACATGGCTGAAATCCAGATGGATGCCGCTCAAACCCAATGCCAGCAAAGCCTTTACGGCCAAGCCATAAACCTCGATATCGCTTTCGATTCCGGCATGACCATAGATTTCCGCGCCCACTTGCAGAGGCTCACGCGTATGTGCCAGACCATCCGGCTTGGTACGCAGTACCGTGCCGGCATAACAAAGGCGCGTAACACCTTGCTGATTGAGCATATGCGCATCAATGCGTGCCGTTTGTGGGGTAATGTCAGCGCGAACGCCCATCAAGCGGCCTGTTAGCTGATCGACCACTTTGAATGTTGCCAGATCCAGATCAGACGCTGCGCCGGTAATCAGCGACTCGGTATATTCCAGCATGGGAGGAATCACATACCGATAGCCATGTACCGCAAACAAGTCCAGCAGTTTGCGACGCAAAGATTCAACGCGCGCCGCTTCTGCGGGCAACACGTCTTCAATATATTCGGGAAGTAGCCAATTATGCATCGCGCTATTATAGCGCAGATGCAACGACTAGCGACTTAAGTAGATGAGCAGAAAACCACCAAGAAGTGAAATTAATCCAACAAAACGCAACTGCCCGTCCTTAAGATCCACCATTCGCCTAAATGTATCGCGCCATGCGCGCGGCGCAAACAAAGGCAGCAAACCTTCCAGCACCAACATCAGACCGAGCGCTGTCAGAAGTGTAGCGCCCATATCTATTTTTTGCCTGCGTTGCGCATATACTTGAAGAACTCAGAGTTCGGGTCAAGCACCATAATGTCCGACTTGTTCTTGAAACTGTTCTTATAAGCTTCGGTACTGCGATAGAAAGCGTAGAACTCAGGATTCTTGCTATAAGCATTAGCGTAGATTTCAGCCGCACTGGCATCGCCCTCACCTTTGGTTTTCTGCGCATCACGATAGGCTTCGGCGATAATCACCTCACGCTGACGATCTGCATCAGCCCGAATCTTCTCAGAAGCAGCAGAACCTTCCGAACGTAATTGATTGGCGATACGTTTACGTTCCGCAATCATACGGTCATAGACAGACCTGCTGATGTCTTCAGAATAATCCACACGTTTCAAGCGCACATCCACCACTTGTATGCCTACTTGCCTTGCTTCTGCATCAGCACGTTTCCGGATGCTGTCCATTATCGTAGTACGTTCACCGGCAATGACATCATGTACTGTGCGTTTCCCGAACTCGGCACGCAAACCAGCGTTGATCACTTTTGACAATCTGTCTTCTGCAGCCGGCTCTCCACCTTCCTTGAAAGATACATAGTATCTTGCAGGGTCAATAACGCGCCATTTCACAAAAGAATCCACCATCATGTATTTGTTTTCGCTGGTATTGAATTTAGCCGGCTCTTCCCAATCAAGTGAGACGATACGCTTGTCAAAAAACTTTACTCCATCGATAAACGGCATCTTGATATAAAGTCCGGGTTCTTTTTTCACGGAAACGATTTCGCCAAGCCTGAACACCAGCGCATACTCACGCTGATCAACCGTAAACATCGATAGCGTTGAAATAACTAAAAACGTCAACAGCCCAAATATTATTACACCTAAATTTTTCATCTCTTATCTCGTCACTCTTGATGGGTGAATGATGCGTTGTTATCGAGTCTCACGCTCTCTATCCAAAGACCGTGAGCTTTCAGCTGAATTACTTGCGCTTGGCGCAGTCGTTGCCGCAGCCACGGGAGCATTAGCTGCATTACCAGCACCTCCAGCTGCCATCAGTTTATCCAGTGGTAAATACAACAAACTTCCACCTTTCTGATCCACAACGACTTTGCTGGTGTTAGACAATATTTGCTCTTGGGCTTCCAGATACAGGCGTTCGCGTGTTACCTCAGGCGCCTTATTGTATTGTGTCAGGATCTGGTCAAAGCGATTCGCATTACCTTTTGCCTCGTTTTCCACTTTGAGTTTGTAGCCAGCAGCCTCTGCAGCCAACCGTGAAGCCATCCCACGCGCTTTAGGCACCACATCATTGGCATAGGCCTGCCCCTCATTGATTTGACGCTGGTAGTCCTGATTGGCACGGTTTACGTCTTCAAATGCCTCTTGGACCGGTTCTGGCGGTTGTGCGCTCTGCTGGCTCACACTGGTAATCACCACACCGGCACCATAGCTATCCAGAATGGACTGGATTCTATCCTGCGTGTCGTGCATGCCCTTCTCTTTTTGCTGCAGCAAATCGTCGAGTTTGTTCTTGCCCACAACTTCGCGAATCGCAGTCTCGGCAGCTGCCATTACCGCCTCATCGGTAGATCGATTATTGAACAGAAAATCCTTGGCGCTTTTCAACTTGTATTGCACAGCAAATTGCAGGTCGATGATATTTTCATCTTCAGTCAGCATCAGGGCTTCTTTAGGAACCCTGCTTTTACCGCCTGAGCCCTCAGCATTACTTCTGTAACCCACTTCCAGACGGCGCACCTGCTCCATATTCACGACAGTAACCGTTTCGAATGGGTACGGCCAATGCCAGCGCGGGCCTGACTCTGTGGTTTGTGTATATTTACCGAAACGTTGTTCGACGCCTAAAGAGCCCTGATCGACGATGTAAAACCCTGTCGCCAACCATATCAATAGAATCAATGCAACTATTGGCATGATAGGCAAACTGAAACCTTCACTTGGGGAGTTGCGTTCATTGTCACCGCCACCAGAACCGCCGAACAGACGATTCATTTTTTGGCTCAAATCACGAAACACCTCATCCAGATCCGGCGGACCTTCCTGGTTGCGCTGACCAAAGCCAGGGAACTTCATCATGTTATTACTCCGTGCGTTATTACACAAAAGCACTTTCTTCGGTGCTTTGCCGTTTTAAAAGTTGTTGATGCTCTACAAGCGCCTGCTTTAGGTATTCGATGCCTTCGCCTGTTTTAGCAGACAAGCTAATGGTGCAAATACTACCATATTCGTTACGCTGCGTATCGGCAGGCATATCCAGCTTATCAATCTGGTTCAACACCAGAATCTGCGGAACCTTGGATGCCCCTATCTCGTTCAGCACTTTATTGACTTGGGCGATTTGTGAATCACGGTTACTACTGGCGACATCTACCACATGCAGCAGCAAATCTGCCTGCGCTGCTTCTTCCAACGTCGCGCCGAACGCCTCGATCAATGTTGTCGGCAAATGTTTGATAAAACCTACCGTATCAGAAAGTACTATCGGATTGGCATCATGCAAATAGACTTTTCGCGATGTGGTATCGAGGGTCGCAAACAACTGGTCGGCCGCATATACGCCGGATTGGGTTAAACGATTAAAAAGCGTGGATTTACCAGCATTAGTGTAGCCCACCAGCGACACAGTCATCAGATTGGAGCGTTTACGTGCCTTGCGCTGCATGCCACGTTGCTGCTTGAGCTTGGCCAAACGCTCTTTAAGCTGTTTGACGCGTACACGCAACATGCGGCGATCCAGCTCGAGCTGCGTCTCACCCGGACCACCACGCACGCCGATACCGCCTTTTTGACGTTCCAAGTGTGTCCAGCCACGGACCAGACGCGTGGAAAGGTGCTCCAACTGAGCCAGCTCAACTTGCAGTTTACCTTCGAAGGTTTGTGCTCGCTGTGCAAAGATATCAAGAATCAAACCGGTCCTATCTACTACACGAGCCTGTAAAAAACGCTCCAGATTACGCTGTTGAGAAGGACTGAGATCGTGATTAAAGGCCGCCAGCTTACTGTCGCTAGTTGCCAGCAACGCTTTCAGCTCATCGGCCTTACCACTGCCTATAAACATTTTAGCGTCCGGACTACTGCGCTTGCCTTCCAGCGTAGCAACGATGTTCAAACCAGCTGTAGCTGCCAGCTGGCGTAACTCCTGCAAACTTTCCTGGTAATCAGGCTCGCCAAAATCCACACTGACGAGCACTACCGCATCGTTGCCGACGGGCCTCTCTTGCATATAGCCTTAATCTTCGCCTTGGTCAGACATGTTCATGCTAACTGCACGTGCAGGTACGATTGTAGAAATGGCGTGCTTATACACCATTTGGGTAACCGTATTTTTAAGCAGGATAACGTACTGATCGAAAGAATCAACTTGCCCTTGTAATTTAATACCATTGACCAAATAGATGGATACTTGCACATGCTCCTTACGCAACGCGTTCAAGAATGGATCTTGCAACATTTGACCTTTAGCGTTCATTTAAATCTCCTTTTAGTTGTAGTAGGTTGGAGCAATTCCGTATGAATCGTTATTATTCAAGAGAATTGTTGTTATTCCAATAATAATATAAATTGTAGTTCTTTTATGCTTTTTCAAGCAAATGAGAATGATTATATTTTACAATATACACTCATTCTGTACAACACCAGCTCACGCCCCATCAAATGCATCACCGCATCTATGCTGGGAGACTGAGCGATACCTGTCAGCATAACCCTCAGAGGCATCGCCACTTTGGGAAATTTGAGCTGGAATTGTGTCACTGTTTCCTGAATTACCTTGTGTATCGCTTCCACCGTCCAATCACAACTCAACAGCTCCTGATACAAATGCCTGATAGCCGGCATGGCATCTTCCGTAATATGCTTCTCGGCATCTGCTTGGTGAATGGCTGGCGTACGGTAAAAATAGGCAATCTCAGCAGCCAATTGGTTCAAATTATTTGCACGCTCACGGTACAAGGCCAATACATCCATTAACTTGGGAGATGCAGCAGGCGCAGCTCCCAGCTTGACCAGGCGAGGCGTCACGATTTCAGCCAGCCTTTCTAGGTCCATCGTTTTGATGTAGTGTGCGTTCAACCAGTTCAGTTTCTCAGTATTGAATTGTGCGGCAGATGCAGTGATATGGTCCAAATCGAACCATTGACAGAATTGCGCCATACTGAAGACCTCATCGTCTCCATGGCTCCATCCCAGGCGCGCCAAATAATTCAGTACAGCTTCTGGCAGATAGCCGTCCTCATCATACTGCATCACGCTGACCGCGCCATGACGCTTGGATAATTTTTGCCCATCATCTCCCAGAATCATGGACAAGTGCACATATTGCGGAATTTGAGCATTCAGCGCTTTGAGCAGATTGATCTGACGAGGGGTATTGTTGACATGGTCGTCACCGCGAATCACATGCGTAACCCCCATCTCCCAGTCATCAACCACGACGCAGAAATTGTAAGTTGGCGTGCCATCCGCACGCGCGATGATCAGATCATCCAGTTCTGCATTGCTGATCTCGATACGTCCTTTTACCAAGTCATCCCAGGCGACCACGCCTGCCATGGGGTTCTTGAAGCGCACTACCGGAGGAATATCCTTTGGAGCATCAGGCAACACTTTGCCGGTTTCCGGGCGCCAGCGCCCATCATACCTGGGCTTTAGGCCAGCCTGCATCTGGCTTTCCCGCAACGCATCAAGCTCTTCCTTGGAACAATAGCAATAGTAGGCCGTTCCCGCTTCCAGCATCTGCTGGATTACCTGCTTGTACTTTTCCATGCGCTGCATCTGGTAAAACGGACCTTCATCATAGTCCAACCCTAGCCAGTGCATGCCATCCAGAATGGCCTGCACCGCTTCCGGCGTACTGCGGGCAACATCCGTATCCTCGATACGCAGAATGAACTGACCTTGATGTTTTTTGGCATAGGCCCAGGAAAACAGCGCCGTGCGGGCGCCTCCAATATGTAGATAGCCAGTTGGGCTGGGAGCAAATCGGGTACGAACGGTCATAAAAACTAGTTTTAGATCAGATTAAAACGAAAGCGCGCATTTTATCACGCCTATCCATTTGCATAAATGCCTAAAAACCTATCAAAACATATAAACTAAGCTTGATTTTTCAATAAGTTACAATTATATTTTTCATCAATACATAAGAAATTCTTCATTCCTGAAGAATTAAATGCAATGAAAAACATCTTTTCGCGGTTTTTAAGTAAAAAAAACGAAACAATTGCATCACCTATTTTCGCTTGGCTTAGCGAACTGAATGACATGAGCGACATCGATGTGTTGCGCCTTTCCACACAAAAAATCCTTACCGTCGTAGAAGATGAAAGTATCCAGTGGGAACAAAAGACAAACTGGCTGATTTCTCTTGAAGAACATAATCAACCGCGCCTTGACAGACTGGCGACGCAATATGTCACCGTTGGCAACCTGAAACCCGACATCGAAGCGAACATCAACGATACATGCTATCTGTATTGCCGCCAGTCCTATGTCGCACACCTCAGGGCGATTGAAAAAACCTTGGTAGCAAACACCTCCACAGAAAATAACATACCGTCATTGCTGGTATTGCAGACAATCCATATTGCCAACCATATGATCAAATGGCGCATGTTCAATCAATCCGCACCTCCGGCAAAAGTCTGGTTACAACTGTATGCCTTACTGAATCTGGTACAGAAACGCGGCCTGCTTAACACTCCAATACACTTGTTTCAAAACAGCCCATCAACAACTTTTTCCGCCATGCTTATACAGACACTGATGCTTGGGCAACTGATACAGCAATCGCTCAACAGGCATCAGGTGGAAATTGCCAGCAAAGTGCTAGGGCAATGGCTGACGCATGCATACATCAGCAACACTTACACGCCAGAACAGTATGTGTTCTATATCGATGTCGAAGAAGATGCGCCTGCCAGACGCATGCGCACTGTAGTTACTGGCGATCAATTCCGTTACTGGGAGCTGGATGAACTCGAAAAGCAATTGCAGGTAGGCATCACCGTGACAGGCCGTGGCGAAATGCCGCAAAGCCTGATTCCGGCGCACATTGATAGCGTGCAAAAGCTGAACGAGACATTAAAGATCATGCTCGCAGAGTGGTCAAAAAACAACTACGTCAGACAACGGCGCAAGGAGTCTCGCGAGGCCGTATCCAAATCCGTGAAAGTCAATGCTGGGATAGAGAAAGTATGTAGCCAGATTTTGAATGCCAATCGTATCGCAAACGGCCTCAGGTCATCCATCGACGGAAGATCATTGGATGACCGCCTGTTAGCACATACCACATTGAAGGACACCAGCACCCTGGTCGTCAATAGCAGCACCCTGGACACATGGGTCATTACTGACGAAAGCAACAACGGCATGGGAATGCGCGTCAATAAATACAGCAACATTTTGGCCAGGCCTGACAGATTGATTGGCATTGCCAACGACGAGGATCCCAGCAAGGTTGCCGTTGGTGTGATCAAGGCTGTAAGAGCCACCAGAAACAATCAGCTTCGCGTGAGTGTGGAGATACTCACCAGAAGCCCTAAGGCGATACAGTTGCGCACAGCCCCTGGCACGGAGATGTTCGGTGCAACGGGCGCATTCAATATCGATGAAAACTACAGGCCAAGCACGGTAGACACCGGCATCATCCAGGGAATCTATATCCCTGCAGAAAACAAGGCTGAGCAGAACTACTTCGTACTATTGCCCAAGGTATATTTTCAGCCCAATCGAGATTATCTGGTGAACATTAACGGCTCGACAACTAGGGTACGCTTGGAGAAACCTGTCCTATCCATGGACGATTGGGTCAAAGTCATTCTTCCAATCAAAGCGCCTTAGCCGGCTCGACAGGTCGCCAATCCCCGCCCAATGCCTTGAACAGTTCGACCGAGGCCAATAAGCTACCCTGCCTTGCCTGCACTGCGCTTAACGCCGCCTCGTGGTATACACGCTGCGCATCAAGCACTTCCAGATAGGATGAATAGCCCGACTTATATCGGTTTTCCGCCACATTTAATGCCTTCTTGGCAGACTGCTCGCTTTGTAGCAGCGCCTGCTCGCGCTCCAGATTCAAGCGGCGGCTGACAAGTGCATCATTGACTTCCTTGAAAGCGTTTTGAATCGCAATCTGATATTGTGCCAGCGCCTGCTGCTCCCGAGCCTCAGCACCCTCTATACGGGCCTTGCGCTTACCATAATCGAAGATCGGCAAATCCAGCCCCAAGCCCAAAGTCCAGATATTCGCGCCGGATTTAAGCAAATTACCTAGCAGCAGACTCTCATATCCATATTCTCCAGTCAGGGTGACTAATGGATATAACGCTGTTTTCGCCACACCTATCTTGGCGTTTTGCGCAATCAGCGCCTGCTCGGCCTGACGAATGTCCGGACGATTTTCCAACAGCTCGGACGGTAACCCAGCAGGCGGTTGTGGTGGCAACGGTAATTGTTGGATATTACCGGTATCCAATTGCAAATCTAGCACACCCGTCAGAATAGCCAACTGATGCAATGCGACCGCCCTCAGCCGCTGAAGCTCAATCTGTTGTGCCTGCAAATTACTTACCACAGTTTCAGCCTGACTGACTTCTAGTGCGCTTGACACACCGCCAGCGAGACGCCGCTGCGTCAAAGCCAAACTCTCCTTACGATTAACCAGATTCTGCTCTGTCAATGCCATTTGCGCATCCAGCCCGCGCATCTGCAGGTAGTTGCTGGCAACCAGCCCTACCAGACTTAAGTCGGTAACTTCCTTGGCCTGCTTTGCTGCTTGTGCATTTGCTAAAGCCGCTTCTTTGTTTCGTTTTAACTCACCCCAGAAATCTATCTCATAACTTGTGCTCAAGCCGATTTTATAATTGTTGCGTATCGGGCTGATAAAAGTGGGGAAAGCACCTTTTTCCGTAACGCGATTACGCTTGGCATCCGCCGTGAAATGTACTTCCGGCAGCATATAAGCGCCCGTTTCGCGCATTGCTGCTTCAGCTTCATTGATGCGCGCCATTGCCAACTGCACATTCGGATTATGCTGCAAGGCAGACTCAACCAGTTCGTCCAGCTTGGCATCATTGAAATGCGTCCACCAGGCACGCATCACAGTAGCGTCAGCTTGAGTGGTATTCTCTTCACTAAATGTCGCAGGCAACGTCGGTTCGGCTCGTTGATAATCCGGGCCAATCGCCTTGCAGCTCACCAGTCCCACTGCCAGCAAAAGTAATATTATTTTTTTCACATTTGCTCCTCGGCAATTTCCTTGTCATGTGCATGACCATGCTGCCTTACCCGCTTGCCGCTTAACCAAGTAAAGAACAGAGGAATGAAGATAGTCGCCACGAACGTAGCCAATATCATGCCGCCAAACACCCCAGTTCCCATGGATTGCCGTGCTGCTGCGCCTGCGCCTGTGGCAAACACCAGCGGCACGATACCCAGCACAAAAGCCATCGAGGTCATGACAATCGGCCGGAACCTCAGTCGTGAAGCTTCCAGCGCGGCCGGCAGCAGTGCCATACCCTGCTCCATTTTCTGGCTGGCGAATTCCACAATCAAAATTGCATTCTTGGCCGCCAGACCAATCAATGTAATCAACCCGATCTGGAAATAAATATCATTGGTCATTCCCCGCAATTTTACTGCCAGCAACGCCCCAGCAAGCGCAAATGGGACTGCCATAATGACAGCCAATGGCAAAGACCATTTCTCGAATTGTGCCGCCAGGATGAGGAATACCATGATGATGGCGAACCCGAATGCGAATACGGCAGCTGAGCCGGTGCGTTTTTCCTGATAGGCCTGACCTGTCCAAGCAATCTGGTAGCCATTCGGCAAGTTTTCTTTAGCCAGCTTCTCTACGGCAGTAATCGCATCGCCAGAACTGACGCCAGGCGCACCACTGCCAAATATCTTGGCGGACAGCAAGCCGTTGTAGCGCTCCAGCTGCTCCGCGCCAACCACATTACTGACCTTGCTCAAAGCTGACAAAGGGATCATGTTGCCGTTTGGCGCATCCGGTGTAGGCTGGCTACGTACATATACTTTGCCCAAATCTTCCGTCTTCATGCGATACGGTGCTTCAGCCTGCAATTGCACACGATATGTACGTCCGCTGCGGTTGAAGTCGTTCACATAATACGAACCCATCGTGCTTTGCAAAGTAGCGTAAATATCGGCAATGCGCACATGCTGCGAGATCGCTTTCGCCTCATCCACCTCGATGCGCAATTGCGGCACTGTCGGCCGGAAGAACGTATTCATCGACGCCAGCTTGGGCTCCGATTTCGCTGCCTCGATAAAACTGTTCATAACTGCAGCCAGCTTGATGGGATCGGTATCGCTTTTACTTTGCACGTACACCTCAAATCCCCCGGCAGCACCCAGGCCACGTATAGATGGTGGATTCACAGCGAATGCCATGCCGTCCGGCTGGCTCATGCCGACACCAAACAATTTGCCTACGATGTCCTGCGCACTGGTAGTACGATCCTTCCAGTCTTTTAATCTCACAAACATGGTAGCTGCATTAGTTTTGTTGGAAAAAGTCAGCAGTTCCAGGCCATTCACCGCAAACTCGTGCGCCACTGCCGGGTCTTTGGCAATCGCCTGACGCACTGCTTCTGTCGTTTTGGCGGTACGGCTCAGGGTTGCGCCATCCGGCATCACCACGAGCGTGATCACATAACCTTGATCTTCAGGTGGAACAAAACTGCCCGGCACGATGCGTAACAACCCCATGACCGCCAGAATGATTCCACCGAAAACCAACGCACCGATGATACGGTGATGCAGAGTTTTATCGACGACACCTGTGTAAAAATGAGTCAGCTTGCCAAACCCCTGATTGAATCTTCTGAAAAAACCGTTTTCCATGTGCGACTGTTTCAATATCATCGCACACAGCGTCGGTGTAAGCGTCAGCGCGACAATGCCGGAAATCACCACTGCAATCGCTACCGTCACAGCGAACTGGCGATATAGTTCACCCGCGATACCGCCCAGGAAAGCCACCGGCACAAAGACCGCACATAGCACCATCACAATGGCGATGACCGCCGCCTCCACTTGCTGGATGGACTTCAACGCCGCAGGGAACGGTGCCAGATGCTCTTCGCGCATCAAGCGCTCGGTATTTTCAAGTACCACAATCGCATCATCCACTACGATACCAATCGCCAGAATCATGGCGAACAAGGTCAGCAGATTGATAGAGAAACCGAACATGTACAAACCGGCGAACGTGCCGATGATCGAGATCGGCACCGCGATCATCGGGATCAGCGTCGCACGCCAGCTTTGCAGAAACAGGAACACCACCAGCACGACCAGCACCAGCGCTTCACCAAAGGTATGCAGCACTTCGTCAATGGTCGCTTTCACAAAATCACTGGTGTCATATGGGATATTCCAGACCATCCCTTTAGGAAAATGGGTTTGCAGTTCTGCCATCTTCTCTTTGATGGCTTTTGCAGTCTCCAGCGCGTTGGCACCATTCTGCGAGAATATGGGAATCGCCACACCGGTTTGGCCATCCAGTGCGGAAGTCACATTATAGTTTTGCGCTCCCAGTTCGATACGCGCCACATCTTTCAGATACAACACACCGCGCGGGCCATCGGCTCGGATGATGATGTTGCCAAACTCTTCCGGCCTGGTCATGCGGCCTTTAGCCGTCACGGTATACACCAATTGCTGACCAGGCAATGCCGGATCTGCGCCAATCTTGCCCGCCGCATACTGATTGTTCTGCGCATTGATAGCCGCAGCGATATCGCTAGTACTTACCCCCAGCTGGGCCATACGGTCCGGTCTCAGCCATACACGCATGGAGTAATCCTGTCCACCAAACACCAGCACATCACCCACACCCTTGATGCGCTTCAGTTCATCCAGCACGTTCAGTGTCGCGTAGTTGCTGAGGAACAGGCGGTCATGCTTGGGATCTTTACTGGTCAGCATCACCACCAGCAAGATGTCGTTGGATTTCTTCTGTACGATCAAGCCGTTGCGGCGCACCTCGTCCGGCAAACGCGGCGTGGCGATATTGACACGGTTACTGACATTGAAAGTCGCTTGGTCGATATCCGTACCAACGTCGAACGTGGCGGTGATATTTAAGGTACCACTGGAATCAGCGCTGGAATTGAAATACAACAGGTTATCAACCCCGCTCAACTGCTCCTCAATCGGAGCGGCAACGGTCTTGGATAAGGTATCCGCGCTCGCACCAGGATAAGTTGCGGTAATAGATACCGTTGGTGGTGCGATCTGCGGGTACTGGGCGATAGGCAGCTTGAATGCGGCCGCCAACCCTACCAGCACGATTATGATGGACAGCACCGAAGCAAAAATCGGCCTTGTAATGAAGAATCTGGTCATCGTTAGTGTTTTTGCTCTGCAGAGTTTTTAGCGGTAGGCGGCATGAGCGGTGGCGTGCCGAAAGGATGCGGTACGATTTCAGCCCCGGGACGTAATTTGATGATGTTATCCACGATCACCTGGTCTCCAGCATTCAACCCTTCCACTACCCAATCCTTGCCTTGCCAGCCTGACTCTGTCACCGGACGAATGCCCACATTGTTTTTACCGTCCTTACCCTTCTCGGCTACATAGACAAATTTACCTTGGTCACCCGTCAATACGGCTGTCTGCGGCACCAGAAACACACCGTCGCGTGTGCCAGTGGTGACCCGCGCCCGCACGAATTGGCCAGGTAGCAGCTTTTTGTCCTTATTGGTAAATTCCGCGCGCAACTGCTGCGTACCCAAGGCCGGATCTATCTGGCTTGCAGCAAAGTTGAGTTTGCCGGATTCCGCATATTCGGTACCATCCGGCAAGATGATTCTGACATTCTGCACGCTCTTTTCGCTGAGCGCACCGCCAAGCTGTGCCAACTCGGATTCAGATAAGCTGAAACGCACCCAGATAGGCGAAATCTGCACGACCGTGGTCAACAAGCTGGTATTTGCAGCTACCAACGCCCCCTCCGAGAGCAAGAAGCGCCCTGCAACCCCGCTCGACGGCGCTGTCACGGTAGTATAGGAAAGATTCAGCTCTGCTTCTTTTACAGCAGCCTGCGCCTGCATGACACCGGCGCCGGCAATTGCGTAATCAGAAGTCGCGTTGTCATACTCGCGCTGGCTAATGGATTGCGTCGCCAGCAAGTCTTTCAAACGTGCTGACTCACGCTGAGTCTGTGTAACCCGCGCGCTCTGTTGAGCAAGTGCTGCCTTAGCGTTAGCGAGTGCAATCCTGAAAGGCTCTGGATCGATCTGGAACATCGTCTGTCCAGCCTTGATGGGCTCGCCTTCCTCGAACATTTTCTTGAGCAGGATGCCGCCGACACGTGGACGAATCTCGACTTCTTTCGCGCCTTCCAGTTGTGCAACCGCTTCAACACTGATTGGCACGGTCGTTGGCGCTGCGGCGATCACACTCACTGGCATAGGCGGCATCGCAGGCGGTCCTGCAGGTGTTGCAGGCTTTTGTTCACAGGCTGCCAGCAGCAACATGATAGCTGCCAGCCCTAATCTTTGATGCACATACATGTGCTTATCCTTTTTGTTTATGCAATTATTGAGAGGTATCATACTCCCCCGCAATTATTTTTTAAATAATTTCTTGTCATTTCATAAAGTTAGCAGTAGCATTTGTCAAACTACTGTAACAATTGACCTAAATTCGCAGGGAGAGTGATGCAAGTTTACGCGGGTGAAGTATATGGCAAACAAACTGCCAGCAAATTCGTAATGTACAACGTGCTGAAAGTCAGCAAAGGTATCATCACCCTCCAAAACATCGACAACCCCCTCAGCCAGTTTGAAACCACCGCGCAAAAACTCACATCCTCCGGCTACCTGCGTGTTAGCCAGACGCCCTACATCGACCTGAATCCAGGCACACCCAAAAAACGCAAGGCTGCCAAAAAACCACAACGCTGCCCATACACACTGGATTTCCTCGAAGCACGCGCAGATAGCGAGCGCCCCTCTGCCATGGTGACTGACCTATTTACAGCTTAGCTGCCAGCTCCGCCACCCGCACACCCAGTAACCGCGCCGTTTCCAAGTCACCTGCATTCACTTCGTCTGCGCCAGCATCACTTGGTGTGGTCATCAATGCACCACCAAAACCGCCAACGTAATTCACGTCACCATGCTTTGCCGCCTTATTGTTTGCAGGCATCAGTCCGGTACCGACCCAGACTCCAGAATGCTGCATCGCCAATGTCACAAAATATTGAATGGTTGAACCTTTATCGCCATTCATGGTGGCGGAGTTGGTAAAGCCGGCGAAGATCTTGTTCTTCCAGGCCTGCGTAAACCAGCGCTTGGAGCTGGCATCAGCAAATTTCTTGAACTGCCAGCTTACTGTGCCCATGTAGGTTGGCGAACCGAAGATAATCGCTTTTGCGGCATCCAGCTTGTTCCAATCTGCTTCAGCGATGTCGCCATTAGCGTCAATCGCTATCAAATCCGCACCAGCGCCCTTTGCCACCGCCTCTGCCTGCTTGGTAGTATGCCCGTAACCACTGTGATAAACCACGACGATTGATGCCATTAGCTACTCCTTGACTATTGAATTTTTACCCATTGTAATTACAATAGTCACTAAAAGTAAGTAGGCACCAAAAAATCATATAGTCACCTTTTGGATACCATTATGAAACTTAACGAACTCCCGGAAAAAATCACTGCCTGTGCATACCAGGAACATTGCCCGACCCGGCTGGTACTTAACCGCATCGCCGACAAATGGACGGTGCTGGTGATGATATTGCTGAAAGAAGAAACCAAGCGATTTAGCGAACTCAAGCGCGAGATCGAAGGTATCTCACAGAAGATGCTCACGCAAACCTTGCGCGGGCTGGAGCGCGACGGCCTCATCAGCCGCACTGTCTATCCTACTGTCCCGCCGCATGTGGAATATGCCCTCACACCGCTTGGCCATACGCTGAAAGACCTGCTTTACACGATCAAAACCTGGTCTGAAGCCAATATTGAAGCGGTTCTTAAGGCACAGATGGCTTACGATGGGTTGAACGGAAAATCTTAAATCAATCTTCCGGTGGTCCGCCCACCAAATCATGCCCATCCGCGCCTAAAATCTGCACATCCACAAAATCGCCAGGGTTCAAGCCCTCGGCATCCTGCAAATATACTACGCCATCAATCTCTGGCGCATCGGCTTTGGTACGGGCGATGGCGATGATGTTATCGCTGTCATCTGTGGTGATTTCATCCACCAGTACGGTTTGTATCCTGCCAACTTTGGCCTGCAATTTGGCGGCACTGATACGTTCCTGCACTTCCATGAATCGGCTCAGGCGTTCCTGTTTCACTTCTTCCGGCACGTGGTCGGGCAGTTCGTTGGCTTTGGCGCCATCCACGGCGGAATAAGTAAACGCTCCGACTCGATCCAGCTGTGCTTCTTCCATAAAGTCCAGTAGTTGCTGGAAATCGTCTTCTGTCTCGCCGGGAAACCCGACGATAAAGGTGCTGCGAATCGCGATTTCAGGGCAAACATCGCGCCACGCCTTGATTCTGGTCAGGTTATTCTCGCTGCTGGCCGGGCGTTTCATCAGCTTGAGGATGCGCGGGCTGGCGTGCTGGAACGGCACATCCAGATACGGCAGGATTGCGCCTTCTGCCATCAGCGGAATCACCTCATCCACATGCGGATATGGGTAGACATAATGCAGGCGCACCCACACACCTAGTTCACCCAACGCCTTGCTCAACGCTGTCATGTGCGTCTTGAGCGGGCGGCCATTCCAGAAGCCAGTGCGGTATTTGACATCCACCCCATAAGCGGAAGTATCTTGCGAAATCACCAGAATCTCGGAAACACCGGCGTTCACCAAAGCTTCCGCTTCGTTCATCACCTCACCGATCGGGCGACTGACCAAATCGCCGCGCAAGCTGGGGATGATGCAGAAGCTGCAGCGATGGTTGCAGCCTTCGGAAATCTTGAGATAAGCATAGTGGTTCGGCGTGAGGCGAATGCCTTGCGGCGGCACCAGGTCGGTATATGGGTCGTGCGGTTTTGGCAAGTGCGCATGCACATGCGTCATCACCTCTTCCATTGCGTGTGGCCCTGTCACAGCCAATACGCTCGGATGCGCGCTGGTGACTACGTCCTTTTTGGCTCCCAGACAGCCCGTCACAATCACCTTGCCGTTCTTGTTAAGCGCTTCACCAATCGCGTCCAGCGACTCCTGCACAGCAGAATCTATGAAGCCGCAGGTATTGACCACCACCAGGTCGGAATCTTCATAGCTGCTGGATATCTGGTAACCCTCCGCCCTTAATTGGGTGAGAATGCGCTCAGAATCCGAACCTGCCTTGGGGCAGCCAAGCGAAACAAAACCAACCTTTTGAATACTATTTTTCATTTAAATCAATATAATATATTATTTTATTAAAGTAATTTATTCACCAACAATCGCACCTACCAGCCCAATGGAAGCGACGCCAACCGCAATCAAGGTAATCTGGACGATAGTAGATTTTAGCTCAGTACGCTGATGCAAGCTGGGAATCAAATCGGCCACCGCCACATATAGCATGCTTGCTGCAGCAATACTCAGGATATAAGGCACTATAAACTGGACTTCCCGTAAAAAATAATATGCAAATACGCCACCAATCAAAGTCGCTAGGCTACTGCCCAGATTGAACCATAAGGCCTTTTGCTTGCTATAGCCGGAATGCAGCAAAATCAGGAAATCCCCGACTTCCTGCGGGATTTCATGTGCGATGATAGCCAACGCGGTAACGATACCCAATTTCACATCCACAACGAATGCACCGGCAATCAGCACACCGTCGACGAAATTATGGAAGGTATCGCCTATCATGATCATCGCCCCGCTCCGGCCGTGGTCATGAACATGATGATGCGCGGTGATATTGGGCCGTGGCGCCGTCACCGCCTTGAACTTGAATTCGCTACTCTCCTGCTGCTCGAAATCAGGGCAATTTTCCTCAGAGTGCGGCGCATGCACCTCGCAATGGTCGCCATGGCAATGTCGCCACAGCACCAGTTTTTCCAGCGTAAAGAACAACAGGATACCAAACAGCACGCTGCCTGTTGCCGCTTCCGGCGAAGTCGCGAGCGACACGGCATGCGGCAGAATCTCTAAAAACACCGCGCCCAACATCGCACCGATGGCATAACTGATAAGCATTGGTATACCTGTCTGCTTGACGTTCAGCGCCACCAGCGCTGCGCCGAGCACGCTTAAAGCGCCGCCGAGCACGCTGAATAGTGCAATCCAGGCAAGAGGTGGCATGTGGAAGAAAGTCATATGAAGGGCAAGTATCGCAAAGCGTTATTATACCGCGAGCCGGATTATTCGAGCCAAATCAAACTGGCCATGCGCCCTGTATCACCGTCGCGACGAAAACTGAAGAAGTGTTCTTTGTCTGTATATGTACACAAACCGCCGCCATAGATTTGCGTCACATCTTTGTTGTGCAGGCGTTGTCTGGCAATCTGGTATAGATCTCCCAGCCATTTATCCCCACATGGCTTGAAAGCGCTTTCCGCCTGCGCATCTCCGGTGATGAATTGCTGCCGCACGTCATCTCCCACCTCGAAGGCATTCGGGCCAATGGCCGGCCCAAGCCAAGCCATTAAATTTTTCGGAGGAATTTTCGTTGCCTCAAAAACCGCGTCAATACTGGCTTCCAGAGCACCGTCACACAGACCTCTCCACCCGGCATGAATCGCAGAAACGACGGTACCATGCACATCACATAGCAGTACCGGCAGACAATCCGCCGTCATCGTGACACAGACTACATTTTTATGGGTGGAAAAGCTTGCATCTGCATCCGGCACGCAACTGGTTTGCGCGGCATCTACCACACGCACTCCGTGCACCTGATTCAGCCACACCGGTTCGCTGGGCAGATATTGACTTAACATCTGGCGATTCTGTGCCACATGCAAAGGGTTGTCCTTGACGTGCATACCGAAGTTCAGGCTATCGTACGGCGGCTGGCTCACGCCACCGATTCGGGTGGTTTGCAACGCTTTGACGTTGGCAGGTGCAGGCCAGTCGGGGACGATAAAGTCGAGGTTATTCTTCATCGAAATCCTCCTCAAAGTCTTCATCTTCCCAATCTTCATCCGATTCATCGTACTCGTATGGCTGGTCTTCCGGCAAGAAATCAAAAGTCTCACCCTCTTCCGCATCCTCATGGCGCATGGCTTCCAGCAAGGCTTTCATGTCATCCGGCAATTCGATCTGCCATTCCATAGGCTGTTGGGTTACGGGGTGAACCAAGCCTAGTTTAATCGCATGCAGCGCTTGCCGTTTGAAACCAAAAATGGCCTCTTTCAGCGTTTCGGACATCAGCTTATGCGGAATGATATTGCCGATGCCATACAGCGGATCGCCCACCAGCGGTGCCTTGAGATATTGCATATGTACACGGATCTGATGGGTACGGCCGGTTTCCAGGTTACAGCGCAGATAGGTATTGGTGCCGAAACGCTCCAACACCTCATAATGTGTCACTGCAGGCTTGCCAGAACGCACAATTGCCATTTTCAGACGGTTGTGCGGATTGCGGCCAATCGGCTGATTTACCGTGCCGTTGCGCCAAAGCTGACCCCAAACGATAGCACGATATTCCCGCTTGACTGTGCGGGCCTGTAATTGGCGCACCAAGCTGGTTTGCGCTTCCAGCGTCTTGGCGACGACCAATAAACCGGAGGTGTCTTTATCCAGCCGGTGCACGATACCACAGCGGGGGATCTCGGCCAATTGCGGCAGATGAAACATCAGCGCGTTAAGCAATGTGCCCGTCCAATTACCCGCTGCAGGATGCACCACCATGCCAGCCGGCTTGTTGATGACCAGCAAAGCCTCATCTTCATACACGATATCAAGCGGGATATCCTCAGGTTTGAACGCATTTTCCTGCGGACTTT
The DNA here is from genome assembly GCA_029781535.1 of Pseudomonadota bacterium. Classification (GTDB taxonomy): domain Bacteria; phylum Pseudomonadota; class Gammaproteobacteria; order Burkholderiales; family Methylophilaceae; genus Methylophilus. The sequence continues at coordinate 6,152 of JAKOWL010000012.1, read as the reverse complement.
GCGGAATCTGCACACTCACCCGCTCCCCGCCCCACACCTTGGTCTTGGCGATGGCACTGGCATCATCCAACGTCACCAGCCCCTCCTTGATCCAGGCCTGTAATCGGCTGCGCGAATGGTCAGGCATCAGTGCTTGCAAAGCCACATCCAGACGCTGTCCGCCTAAGTTTTGTGGAATGATGAATTGTATGGATGCTTGATTTGTCATATTGCTAATTAGATTCTTACTGCCGGCATCAGTTATAATGCTCTCTCATTATCTGGCATCCTGTAAAGGCAAGAGGCAAGTGAAGCGTATTTTACCTTTTATCCTGTTATTTCTCTCAACATTCTTGGCCGGCTGCGCTATTTTTGGCGACCCAACCGAGGTAGATGATACAAAAGGCTGGTCTGCCGAGCGCATCTATCAGGAAGCAGAAGCGAAAATGATCGACAAGGATTACGACAAGGCATTGCGTTATCTGCAGATCCTGGAATCCCGCTTCCCAAATGGCAATTACGCTTCGCAGGCACAATTGGAAATCGCCTACGCCTATTACAAAAAATCCGATCCTGTTTCCTGTGTGGCTGCCACCGAGCGTTTCATCAAACTGCACCCTAACCACCCGAATGTCGATTACGCCTATTATCTCAAAGGCTTAGCCTCTTTCAACGAACGCGGCATCATCGAGAAAGCGACCGCGCAAGAGATTAGCGACCGCGACCCAAAAACATTGAAATTAAGCTTTGCAGCCTTCAAGGAGCTGACTGAACGCTACCCGAAAAGCCGCTACTACAAAGATGCCACGCAGCGCATGGTATATCTGGTCAATACACTCTCACAGCACGAATTGCATGTGGCACGCTATTACATGAAACGCCAGGCATATCTGGCTGCCCTGAATCGTGCCAAATACGTCATTGAGTATTACCCGAACTCCACTTCGGTCGAGGAAGCCTTGGTCATTTCCATTAGTGCATATGACTATATGGGGATGGATGACCTGAAAAACGACACTTTGCGAATACTGAAAACCAATTACCCTGAGAATCCAATGGTCACGGGCAAAATCAAAGAAGATGAACGTGTATGGTGGAAGTTCTGGGAAAGCCTGTATTAATACAAGACCAAGTTAACGTTCAGGAAACACCAACTCTCGCCTTTCTATCACAAAATATAGAAAGGTTCGCTTATTGCTTGCCAAGACGTTGCTTTAACTTTTCCACATCGCTTTGCACAGGAGCATCAGGCAATTTCTTGCCATATTCTCTTTGCCTTTAATTCATCAATACAAGAGAGTATTATGGATAAATAGAAAAGAGCAGGGCTTCAGATGTCGAGATTTTTCAACAAGCTTCCTGGTTATACAAAGACGCCCGCAGGGCTGGAATGGCGCCTGTTTAAGATGCTGCCAAAAATTTTTCTGGTTGGCAGCTTGCTGCTGGGGGCTAGTGCATATTACGTATATCACTACGTCAGTTTCACCAGTGAAGCCGCCCGTAACAAGGTGCTATTCTTGTTCATCGCATTAATCATCACTCATTGGACATTCGTAATATTGGCAGTCATCGGCTGCGTCGTGGTGATAATCATGAAGGGGCCTGCATATGTCGCGGATGCATATCCCTTACCCAAGGAGGAGATGCCGGACAAGGCCAAATTCCCTTGAGGCCATCTGTGACTCTTACTTGCTTTTCTGGCCGAGTTTCTCTTTTTTGGCTTTTAACTCTGCGCGCTGCGCATTTTTGCGGCGACGCATCGTCACCAGACCTTCACCCTGTTTGCGCGTTTCTTCCTTCACAAACGGGTTCTCTCCCTGATTGAATTGCACACGTAACGGCGTACCCGTCAAAGTGAAGGCCTTGCGGAACACGCCTTCCAAAAAACGCTTGTAGCTGTCTTTGATGGCGTCTACATGTGTACCGTGGATCACCACGATGGGAGGATTTGTGCCGCCCTGATGAGCATAGCGCAGCTTGGGACGAATGCCGCGTGAAATCGGCGGCTGATGCTGAGTGATAGCCTCGCTCAACACACGCGTCAGCTGCGGTGTAGACAGTTTGGAAAATGCCGCTTTGTACGCAGCATCCACGCTGGCCAACAGTTCGTTCAGGCCTTTCTTGCGCAAAGCGGAAATATAATGGAACTTGGCAAAATCCAGAAACTGCAGCTTGCGATCTATCTCGCGCTTGATCCAGTCACGTTCATCATCTTTCAGACTGTCCCATTTGTTCACAGCTACCACCAGCGCACGACCAGCTTCCAGAATGTAAGCGGCAACATGCGCATCCTGCTCGGTGATGCCTTCTTGTGCATCCACGACCAGCACTGCCACGTTGGCATCTTCAATTGCCTGCATGGTCTTGATGACCGAGAATTTCTCGATCGCCTCGAACACTTTGCCACGCTTGCGCACACCGGCTGTATCGATCAGTGTGTAATGCTTACCATTCCTGTCCAGTGCAATCTCTATCGAATCCCTCGTCGTGCCAGGCTCATCAAAAGCAATGACCCGATCTTCACCCAACAGCGCATTCACCAGCGTGGATTTACCGACATTCGGACGTCCAACGATGGCAATCCTTGGGTGCTTGCCTTGCTCTGCATCGAGATCATCAGCATCCTTCTCCAAGTCTGGAACGGATTCCAGCGCCAATTCCACCAAATCACGTACACCTTCGCCATGTGCGGAAGAAATCGACAACGGATCACCAAGCCCCAATGCATAGAAATCCGCGCTGACAATGGCTTTTTGCATTCCTTCGGTCTTGTTGACCGTCAATAAGACCGGTCGACCAGACTTCCTCAGCGTATCCGCAATCGCGTATTCTTGCGGGCTCAGACCCGCACGGCCATCCACCAGGAAAATCACCACATCCGCTTCATCGATCGCCAACAAAGTCTGTTTGGCCATTTCCTGCATGATGCCGGTTTCTGCTTTAGGCTCAAACCCGCCTGTATCAATCACCAGATATGGGCAGCTGGCTCCCAAGCCACGCCCGTAGTGCCTGTCTCGTGTCAAACCCGGCAGGTCCGCCACCAGGGCATCTCTTGTCTTGGTCAGACGGTTGAATAAGGTAGATTTGCCGACGTTAGGACGGCCAACCAGTACGATGGTAGGTAACATGATTATTGCGGCTCTAAACCTGGCAGCGGACTAATATCCGGTTCCTTTTTGAACATGATGCTATCGGTATTGGCACCAGAGTCGGATGGCGCCTGAGAAGGTTGCTCAGTCTCGATGATCGTTTTTTCCAGTTCTGATCTATCCTGTTCCGGAACTATTTGTATTCCAGTTTTAGGTGCAGGCTTTTTAATTGCCTCAGGTTTCTCGCTGGATTGCGAGGCAATCGAACTTGCGGATATTGCATACAAACCACCACCGCGTGTTGCAACAATGACTTGATTGCTCGAATTGCCAGCAATCATCGACATCACAGCATCACTATCCACCTTGATGCGTGCAGCAAAGGCACCATCATCACGGTTCAGGAAATGTACATACCCTTCCAGATCACCTACAGCAATCAAATCACCCAATGGGATTGGCATACTCACTCGCCGATTAGTGAGCGCACCTTGACGCCAGTATGTCCTGCCAGTTTCGTAGTCCATCGCGTAAACAGCACCCAATGTATGCGCAGTATAGACACGTCCACCTTCCGCACTCAAGCCAGTATAACTGGAGATATCACGCCCCCATAGCACCTTGCCATTACGTCTATCTACCGCTACTATTTTTCCCTGATAAGCGACCGCGTAAACCAGCGGCCCATCCACGAATGGTGCACTTGTGATATCAGCAATGCGTTCAATTTCGGTCACACCCTTTGGTTGGGCAACGGTAGCTTCCCAGATCAGCTTGCCGTTATCTGCACGTATCGCCACCATCTTTCCGCCGGCATATCCGGCATAAACCGCACCACCATCCACTACCAGCCCTGCACTGCTTCTCAGTGTCAATGCTGGCGTTGCACGCTCATACACCCATTTGCGCTCACCATTCGCGGCATCCAACCCGAAAATATGGCTATTCCCTGCGCGCGCGATCACCACACCGTCAAAATAGCGCGGGGCGCTCAATACTTCACTGGACACCTTGGCCTTCCATAATGCTTTACCGGCATAATCATAAGCCAGCACATCACCTTTGGCAGAACCCAGCATTACCATGCCGCCACCGACACCAACGCCTCCGCTGATACGCTCACCCACATTCACGCGCCACAATTGCTTGCCATTGGCAGCATCCAGCTTGGTCAACTCTCCGGCAGTATTCACCATATATACTGCCCCTGCTTCCAAAGCAGGCGTATAGTCATACCTCTCCGTGGCACCGGTCTCCACACTCCAGTCTACTCTGGTATTGTAAGTAGGTTTGATTTCCTGCAGTTCTGCAGGTGGGTTGGGCGGCTCCCGGCCAAATACGCGGTCGGCAAAATCCTGCCTTAATTCGGTCAGCGTACTACATCCAGACAGCATAAGCATGGTGACAAGCCACCAAACATACACTACGCTGCGAAAAGTTGTATTGAGTTTTCTCATGCCAATATACGACTGTTTTTAGCCTAAAGACTCCAGTTTTTGCTTGGTATATTGATACAAAGCGCCACCCATATCCAGATTGTTGAGCGCACTTTCAAAGGCTTTTTTTGCCTCATCCTGTTTGCCTTGCGCCAGATATACATTGCCTTTCATTTCGTCACGCAAACCGATATAACCAGCATCTATTTTGGCATCCAGCACCTTATGCGCACCTTCGTAGTCTTTTTCCTCCAGCAGAATACCCGCTAATTGCAAACTGGCAATCGCCTGTACAGCACTTTCCTGTGCATGGTCTATCGCCCACTGCAAATCAGATTTGGCAGATTTTGCATCCTTGTTGGCAAAGTCGGTTTTAGCCAAATAAACTGCTGCACGGCCTGCGTAAGGAGTACTGCCAAAATTATTCATCAGTTTGGCAGCCGGCGCTTTGACATCTGCCGCTTTGGCAGACTCCATCGTCACTAGGTTCTGGTACAAGGTAGAAGCCTCTACTGCCTTTTTGTTTTCCCAGTATTGGTAACCTTGCCAGGCAATATAAACAACCAGCGCACCAATCACCGTGTTGGTGATTAAATTACCGTTCTTCTTCCACCAGGCTTTAAACTCATCTATCTGTTCCTGCTCTTCTAAATCGTATGCCATACTTTTCCTCTAGACTTCTTTCCAATTCAGGCCGTCTTCCGTCCCGGAATGGCACTTAACAATTGTTTGGTATAGTCCTGCAGTGGCGCCAGATATATTTGCTCCACACCACCGGATTCCACCACCTTACCATGCTGCATCACCACAACTTCATTGGCAATGTGGCGCACCACACGCAAATCATGGGTAATGAACAAATAACTCAAGCCCATTTCTGCCTGCAACTCTTTCAACAGCATCAAAATCTGCGCCTGTATCGACACATCCAGCGCAGATACAGGCTCATCACATACGACCACTTTTGGCTGCAGCACCAATGCGCGTGCAATGCCAATACGCTGCCGCTGACCGCCTGAGAATTGATGCGGATACTTTTTCGCGTCATCCGCCACCAACCCCACACGCTGCATCATTTGCATGGTCCTGTCTTCACGCTCAGCAGCATTGCCGATTCCATGAATCAGCAGACCTTCCCCTACAATTTCACCTACTTTCATGCGCGGGTTAAGTGACGCGAATGGATCCTGAAACACCATTTGCATATGGCGGCGCATGCCGCGAAGTGCATCTTTATCCAGTGTCGCAAGATTGGTGCCTTGCAACCACACCTCACCGCCATCAAAAGGCTGCAATTGTAACAGACAACGTGCCAGTGTGGACTTTCCGCTGCCAGATTCACCGACCACGGCCAACGTTGAGCCTTCTTTCAAATCTACACTCACATCGTCCAGCGCCTTGACCTGCCGAGTACCAAAACCGAACCGGCCACTGCGCTGCGTATAGATCTTGGTCAGGTTTTTTCCAGTCAGGATGGCATCACTCACGCTGCTGCGCTCCCGCTTGCCTGAGCGTTTAGCCAGGCATAATCCATTGGTTTCAGGCTCTTCTTACCTTCAGCATCCGGCACGCAGGCTAGCAAAGCCTTGGTATATGGATGCTGAGGATTATCCAGCACTTGTTTTTTGCTGCCAGCCTCGACGATTTC
>JAKOWL010000220.1 GCA_029781535.1 Pseudomonadota bacterium | reverse complement strand
ACCATTGGAAAAGCTTCGCACCAAAACCCGCTAGGGCTAGCTGGCGCCATTGCGGCCCGACTCACCAGTGAAGGTATGTATTTTGTCCCTACGTCAGACGATGTCGATGGCGACATTGATATGGCGCTTGCACTTTTGGAACCCCTCAATGTGTACTCGCCGGTCGTTTTGTCAGCTAATCCGTTAACTCAGCAAGCCGTGATTGCACATTGTGTACGCATGTCGGAACCCGAAGAGCGTCAATACCGGTTCGCATGGACATACCGGCCCTTTAAGACCAAAGAACAACTTATCGCGGATGGTGTCATTGATTCCACAGCCAGCTTGGCCGAAGTGAAGGAAGCACAAGTGGCCGATATGGTCGCTTACGCACAATCCATTTACGAGCGCAGAGCGGCTGTAATCCCCCACGACTTTGAAATGGAAATCGACGGAGAAACTTACTGGGTACCAGGCTACTACTTGGCAGTTGCTTACTCCGCTTTGAAGAGTCAACTTCCGCCGCAGCAAGGTTTAACCAATTACCCGCTTGGTGGAATTGTGAAGAAGTTACACTATTCCAATGACTATTTCAAGCCATCTCAACTTAAAGCATTGTCCCAAGGTGGCGTGTTTGTGTGTCTCCAAGATACTGAAGGCGCGCCGATCCGTTGTCGATTCCAAGTGACAACGAATATGAATAACAATAAAACCAAGCAAATCAGCTTAGTCTACTCTGTGGACGACTATAGCATGGGCTATATTGCAACGCTGAAGTCGCTCATCGGTGTCAATAACGTCACACCCGAAATATTGGAAGAAGTGGAACTGTCTACCATCGCTTATGCGAGTGCCAAGCGGAATGCCGGTAATATCATCTCGGCCAAACTTCTGATGGTGCGGCAAAATGAAGATGATGAATCCCAAGTGGACGTGGAGCAAGAGGTAGTGTTCCCCACCCCGCTTGACCGCATCGTGCTCAGACTACGGTACTAAAGGGAGGTAAAAAAATGGCCAGATGGGATTTTAAACATCACCACGTACAGCAATTTAGCAATACCGAAACCGCATCGCAGTTGGGTGCTAAAGCCGTTTTGATTTCCGTGGGACCTCCCACGTGGGATCAGCAAAACGGCGGGCAGGCAATTGTGATGGGCATGGTCCAATCTTTGTCCATGCAACAGCAAAGGCAGATTTTGGAAATTTTCGAGATTGGTTCTGAAAGGCGCTACTACATCGACAACCCGCATAGGGCTCAGCTGAACTTGACTCGCGCATTGATTTCTGGGCCTTCGATTTTGAAAATTTTAGGTTCTGGTCTAATCAATCGCGGTATGGGCGCTGGTTCCAAAGCAGTCGTGGACGACAGCATCTTCCAGTCCAATGACATTAACGCCGCCGCCCCCGACGAAGATGCCAACTTCTGGATTAACCTGGCGTCCGACCTGTTTAATAATCCACTTGGGATTTTACTCCAATTCGAGGAATTCCATGGGGACGGAACGTCCAGCAACTACGGGTCGGTGTATCTGCAGAATTGCAAAATTCAAGGTCATTCC
>JAKOWL010000212.1 GCA_029781535.1 Pseudomonadota bacterium | reverse complement strand
CTTGATCCTATAACCTTAAGACTTAGACGCTTAGGGTATAGCTAAAGCAAAAATGATTTAGCAATCAATATCTAGAAATAGAAAACTCCCTGAAGCTTTACTTCTTCCAATTTGTTAAAGGCTGCTCAATGCGAATTGAGAGACAAGCATGACATTACCGGTTATGCTTGGGGACAATAGCGGTTTGGTCCCACCCCTTCCCATCTCGAACAGGGCCGTGAAACGAACCAGCGCCAATGATAGTAAGCTCTTCGCTTGCGAAAGTAGGTCATCCCCAGGCTCTTATTTGAAAAGACCCAACCAAAAGTTGGGTCTTTTGCTTTGGGTGAGGCAAATAATCCCCTCGTATTATCTGTCAAAGCTCGTCAATACATTGAATCAATTGTGTTTTTGGACGTATTCGTTGTATAGTGCATTATCGTTCAAGATATATGAGTCAAATGAAACAAGTTCTTGTATGTGTTTTTATTTTTGCATTGAGTGGCGAGGTGCTTGCGCAAGATAACGGCATTGCTTCTAATAATAAGAAAAAAGGGGATGCTTGCGCTACGCCGGAACTTGAGCGTGGCAAAACAGATGCATCGCTGGAGCGTGGCAAGCATGACGGAGAATTGACACGTGGCGCGGTAGATGCAGTGCCTAAAAAAGGTAAGGAAGATTGCCGGTTAGAGCATGGCAAGGTCGATACGCCATTGGAGCGCGGCAAAACAGATGCATTGCTGGAACGTGGTAAAACGGATGATTTTTTGAAGCGCGGCAAAACAGATGCATTGCTGGAACGTGGTAAAGTGGATGCGCCGTTGATACATGGCAAGCGCGATGAGGAATTGACGCGCGGTAAGGTGGACGATACTTTGTCACGTGGTGCGCACGACGAAGAATTAAGCCGAGGGAAAGATGCCGAGTCGTTGAAACGCTGTTGCTGGGATTGACTCAATCTTCCTCAACCACCAAATCCGGTACATGCTGGAATGCAATCCGCATTGGCGCAGCTTTGAGAGCAGAATGTGCGCCGGCAAAATAGATCGTATTTTTGCCATATTTCAGATTTAACATATCCAGCGCCTTATTCAGGCGATTCTCGCTAACGGTTGGTTTTTCAGCAAACAGATCGTAGGCAGCTTCATCTGCATGGCTTAATGCAGTAAAGTTCACACCCACTGCCACAGGGTCATATTGATGACATGCCTTAGGGAGTGCGTCCAGCAAGGCTTCCATGGCATCTGTCAATTTCAGCGTATTGTCCGTAGTGCTGATGTCGCTTTCATTGTAATAGCGTGCAGTCTCTTTGGTTTTTGGGTGGCGGAATTTGATTTTGACGCTGATGTGCGCAGTAAGCAGATCATAACTGCGCATGCGCATGGCGGCTTTTTGCAACAGTCGATGCAACACAGCACGTGCTCCTGCAATATTGCGCTGCTCCGGCGGTAATACGTGAGAATGGCCTAACGAGCCACGTGCGTTTTTGACATAGATTGGTTCGATACCACGCAGTTTGTCGTAATAACGATTACCTTCGATACTGCCCCAGGCTGTGCGTAGCTGGCCGCGATTGCAGCTATATAGCTCTTCCACTGTTTTAATGCCGTAGCGGTTTAGCCGCGCTTCCATTTGGTGTCCAATGCCATTCAGGTCACGCAGACCTAAAGTAAACAATTTTTGCGGAATCTCATGCGATTCAATCACGGTTAACCCATCTGGTTTCTGCATGTTGGAGGCTGTCTTTGCCAGGAAAGTATTGGGTGCAATGCCGATGGAGCAGCGGATATACGGATATTGCAGGGAAATTTTATGTTTGATCTGTGCCGCCAGCTTTAATGCATTTTCCTTGACGCGCTGGCTGCCTGTCAGTTTGCACACCATTTCATCAATCGAACGCACTTCTTCCACATGGGTGCAGCTTTCCACAATTTCGATTAATTTATGATGGAACTCTACATAAAGCGGCGGGCGTGCTTCTACAAAAATGATGTCTTTACATAGCTTGCGTGCGTCGCGCACCATGGTGCCTGTTTTGATGCCATATGCCTTGGCTTCATAGCTGGCGGCAATGCAGCAGGTGGTCTCTGCCATTACTGGCAGTACGCCGATAGGTTTGCCACGCAATTCCGGACGTAGTTGCTGCTCTACCGAGGCAAAGTAGGAGTTGAAGTCGACATACAGTGCATTCAAGCAAGAAGTCGCGTTTAATCCTGATATGGTTTCCATGTGGCATCATCTGCACGGCAGGCCTTTTGTGTGCTGCTATGACGATTGTCATCAGAAATCACTGCCAGCTCATATTCACGACATTTTTGGCCATTCATGCTAAAGCCACGGAGGGGCGTGAGCTCATAGTCAAGATGGTTGTCGGGATTTGTCCAACGTACAGGATGATGGTCACCGCTAAGTTCCAATGCATGGCCAATACAGCCACGATCATTCCTATCCATTTCCCTCCCGATCTGGTTGCCAATCACTGCGCCAATCGCGCTGCCGATGATGATGGCAACAGCACGATTACCATCCTTGCCGGCTGAACTGCCAATGGTGCCGCCAACAACCCCGCCCAGTACCGTACCGATAGTCTCCCATTGGCACTCGCCGCGGATGATTCCGTAATCCTGCCCCCATTTTTTACCGGAATATCCAACGTAATATGGGTCATGTTTTTTGCGCCAGCCGTGTGCAGGTGCCCAAGATGGCGGATCTGCGTAGGCACTTGGGGCAATAGGGATGATCATTGAAGTCACGATTGTAAGGATTAGCAGTTTCAAACGATATGTCATAGTATGTTCACTTGATAGGCCATGAATGGATATTCTAACCCTGATTGTCAATCAACGTGAGCGTATTGTGAAAAGTTGACCAAGGAGTGCCCACATGCAGGATTCACTTAATCAGCATATTCAAGCAGCGGTTCTTGCTGGCGGCTGCTTCTGGTGTATCGAGCCAGTATTCAGTCAGCTGAAGGGTGTCAAAAGTGTCGTTTCCGGCTATATCGGCGGTCACACGCAGAATCCAAGCTATAAGGAAATCTGTAGAGGGGATACCGGTCATGCAGAAGCGGTGCAGATCATGTTTGATCCGTCACAGATCACTTATGACACGTTGCTGGAGATATTTTTTGTGAGCCATGACCCGACCACGCCGAACCGTCAGGGCAATGATATTGGCACACAGTACCGTTCGGCTATTTTCTATCAGGATGAAATGCAGCTTGAAGCAGCACAAGCCATGATCAGTCGACTGAACGCGGATCAGGTGTTTGATGCGCCCATCGTGACCCAGCTATGTCCGCCAGTGCCTTTTTATCCGGCCGAGGATTATCACCAGCATTACTTTGCCAACAATCCTACCCAGCCCTATTGCGCAGCCGTAGCTGCGCCTAAAGTGGCTAAAATACGCAAGAAGTATGCGAATCTGCTGAAAAGTTAATCTTCAGAAATGCTGCTTTTGTTCAGCCATTGCCGGCGCCAGAAGATAAGCCCCATGACCAAAGCGATGCCTAACATGATGGAGATGACGTACCAGAAACCATCTGTATTATTTTGCCATGGCAGCCATTTTGTGTTCATGCCAAAGATGCCTGCGATCAGTGTGGCTGGCATGAACAGCATGGCGACAACAGTTAACGCGCGCACTTCCATATTGACGCGATTGCTCAAAGTCGAGAGGTAGATGTCCAGCATGCTGGCCAGCATGTCCCGGATTCCCTCGAGCGATTCGATGAAATGCACGGTATGGTCATATACGTCACGCAGGTAGAACACGGTACTCTCGCTGAAGAACTGGTTCTCATTGCGTACCAGATGGTTGATGACCTCACGCAGTGGCCATACGCTGCGGCGCAGCTCCATAGATTCCCCCTTCAGGTGATATATCTGGTTCAGCGTTTGTGTGGTTGGCTTGGTAAGCAGCACGTCCTCCATGCGCTCGCAGTCGTCGCTTAGCTGATCTAGTACCAGAAAATAGCGGTCGACGATGCTGTCCAGCAAAGCATAGGCCAGATAATCCGCGCCCTGGCTACGGATATGGCTGCCTTCGGCACGCAGTTGTTTGCGTACAGACTCAAATGCGCCGGATTTGTGCTCTTGGAAAGTCAGCACGTAATGCTTGCCTAGCACAATCGAAACCTGGCTCTGCGTGACATCCATTTCGTTTGCGTTGTAATTGAAGAACTGTGCCAGAATGAACAATTGATGTGCAAAAACATCATCTTTGGGGCGGTTACTGGTGTTGACGATATCTTCCATCACCAGTGGGTGCAGATGGAAAGCCGCGCCTATTTTCTGTATCAGCTCCACATCATGCACGCCATACACATTCACCCAGCGGGTACCATTCTTAGGGATGCTAAGTGTATGCACCAGATTCGGCGACAACGCTTCTTCGCGCACCAGATTCACATCGTAATCGAACACGGTAATGATAGGCTGCTGGTCCTTGGATTCACCGGTATAGATCAGGCTCCCGGGTGGCAGGCCGACCTTTTTCAGGCGTTCCTTCCTGTTCATGATCTTTCTGGCCTTTTTGTGCGGGTTTTTCTGCATGAGGCTATTTAAGCAAATGTTCTGATAGCGGTATTATATACGCGCGCGTTCATTATGCTGCATGTCGCTCTGCAAGTCAGTCTGGATGCAGATTCCAAGACAATCATACTTATAATGAATGTTTAAGGAGGCTTTTAACGCTTGTGCTCGATGAGTCTGGCTTGTTTGCTGAACAGCCTGTTCTTATAGAACTTAAACTGACCGATGATTTCGGCAAATTTGCCCAGCATCAGGAAACTGGCTTGCTTCCATTTGAAACTGCCCAGATGTGCAAAATGACGGGCAGTCCGTATGATTTGCAACGGATATATCCCCAATGCCAGCAACCCCAATAATGGATGTATCCAGGCAGCGATCAGGCAAAGTAAGGGAATGAGTAACGCCCAGACCCAGGCGCGGTTGCGTTCTTTTACCCAGTGTCTTTCCGGCGGTGCGCCATGCAGGCTGGCGCCTTCGGCATAGGCATAGCCGGCGCGTTGGCTGCGTTTCCACCATTGGCTGAAATGATGCATATCCGCATCATGCAGCGCCATGTCATTGGCCAGTCTATGTATCTTCCAGCCGGCGTGCCTTAGCCGGACACACATCTCCGGCTCTTCGCCAGCAATCAGCGATTCGTTAAAGCCATGTACCTGCTTGAACGCCTCACTGCGCATCATCATGATGCCGCCGCAGGCTTTGGTGTCTCCAGCAGGCGTGTCCCATTCGATATCGCACATCCGGTTGTAGATGCTTGCCTCTGGATGACGTTCCCGCAACCTGCCGGCGACAACCGCGGCAGAAAGGTTATGCAGCAAATACTGTTCGGCTTGTTTCAGCCAATCAACAAAAAACTCGCAGTCGCCATCAATGAACTGGATGAACTGCAAGTCATGGTGCTGCAGCAGCGCATGGGCACCGGCATTGCGCGCTCTTGCAGCGGTAAAAGGCATGGACATGTCCAGATTCACAACGTTGACACCCAGCCGTTTGGCGGCAGCTACGGAGCTATCAGTAGAGCCGGAGTCCACGTAAACTACATTCGGGCAACAGTCCAGTGCAGAGCGTAGGCAGGTGATGAGTCGTTCGCCTTCGTTTCGGCCGATTGCGACGACGCCTATGAGTTCAGGTTGATACATTGGGTTGATTTTACTCGATTTGCAGCATGCAGGTGAATCGGCTGTAAACTATTATTCGGCACGCAATGCTTCGATCGGATCGAGGCGCGCCGCGCTTCTGGCTGGCATCACCCCAGCCAGAAGGCCTATCACGGCAGACATCAATATCGCGCCGACCGCAAAGCTCCATGGCGTATGGACAGGCAATTTTGGTAATGCGAATCGCAAGGTCTGTGCAAGTCCGGCACCCAGCAACAAACCAAAAGCGCCGCCTACGGCAGCCAATATGACGGATTCACTCAGGAACAGTCCCAGCACCGTGCTGCGCCTGGCTCCCAGTGCCATCAGCAGACCAACCTCGTTCGTGCGTTCCGCCACCGAGATGGTCATGATGGTGACGATACCTACGCCGCCTACCAGCAGGGAAATCCCGCCCAGTGCCCCTACTGCCATGGTCAGCACATCCAGGATATTCGAAAGTGTATTCAGCATATCTTCCTGTGTGGTGATCGTAAAGTCTTCATGGCCGTGACGCAGGGTAAGCCTTTTCCTGACGGCTTCTGCGACTGTGGTTGATGAAGCGCCTTCTGCATAAATCACATGAATCTTTGTCAGGCCTTCGCGGTTGTATAGTTCCATGGCCCGCTGTGCCGGGATATACGCGGTATCGTCCAGATCGATTCCCAGAAACTGGCCTTTTGGCGCCATCACACCGATGACGCGGAAATGCAACCCACCGATGCGTACGCGCGCGCCCAGCGGATTTTTGTTGCCAAACAGTTCATTACGCAATTTGCTGCCCAGCACGACAAATGCGCGAGAGCTGCCTTCTCCCTCGCGTGGCAGGCTGCTGCCTATCTGTACTTTAGCGCTGAACACGTGCGTAAAGTCCGCATCTACGCCATAAATGGTAGAGCGTCTCAACCGTCCGTTGCCCTCTACTTCCGAGTTTCCCCATACCATGGGCGAGGCAGCGGTAACCTGTGGGAGTTGTTTAAGGGACTGCGCATCCTCCATTGTCAGCAAGCGTGCTGTGGTGGGGATGCCCGACGGCGGCTGGCCGCCGGTTTTGACCTTGCCCGGCGCGATGCCGATGACGTTGGTGCCAAACTGGGTGAATTCAGAAAGCACGAACTGGTGTACGCCTTCACCGATAGAGGTAAGCAGAATCACAGCCGCAATGCCCACTGCGATGCCAAGAAGCGTAAGAAAGCTGCGCATGCGGTGCGCGTTGATGGCATGAAAGGCGAATCGGGCGGAGTCTTTCAGCAGCATATTTATCGCTTGGACAATGCCTGTATCGGGTCCAGTCTGGCGGCACGGCGCGCGGGCATCACGCCAAAGATGAGGCCGGAAGCCATCGCTGTGCCAAAGCCTGCCAGTACCGCCCATGTGGGCGGATAAGCGGGGAAGGTCGGGTAGAACTGCCGCAGGATGCCAGCACCCAGATAACCTAATGCGATACCAATCACCGCGCCAGCCAGGGACAGCAGCACCGCCTCTACCATGAACATCTGCCGCACTGCGCCGGATGTGGCTCCAAGCGCTTTCAGCAGGCCGATTTCAGCAGTGCGCTGTGTGACCGACACCAGCATCACGTTCATCACCAGAATACCCGCTACTGCCAGGCTGATTGCGGCAATGCCGGCCACACCCAGCGTCAGCACGCCAAGTATCTTGTCAAAGGTCTGCAGCACGGCATCCTGTGTGATGACGGTGATGTCTTCTTCACCCTCATGCCGCTGCGTTATCATCTTCAGCACGCGTGCTTTCACTTCTTCCAGTTGGTCGCGGCTGCGTGCTTCCACCAGGATACGGAACAGCGTGTTTGAGTTCAGCATCGCCTGCGCAAGTGAGACCGGTATGATCACCAGCTCATCGGTAGACATGCCCATGCCTTGTCCACCTTCGGCCAGCACGCCCACCACACGCAGGCGCCTGTCACCTACACGCACAGTTTTGCCTAAAGGACTCTCGTTTCCAAAGATATCCTGCCGTATCTTGTTGCCCAGCACGACCTCAGCCGCGCCATGCTCCATCGCGCTTTTGCCCAGGAAGCGTCCCAAGCCCATGTTCAGCTGGCGGACATGGATGAAATCGGCATTGGTGCCCACCAGCATCGCCTCGCGTAGTTTGCCCTCGGCATTGATTTCGGTAGTGGCAACAGCAATCGGCGCGATACGCATCACACCGGGCAGGCGCAGTAATGCGGCAGCATCGTCCACCGTCAAATCACGCGGTGTACTGGTAATCAGGTTAGCCGGGTTGAACCCGCGCGTGTCAGAACGGCCGGGCAGCACGATGACGAGATTGGTGCCAATCGAGGAGAACTCGTTCACTACGTAGCGGCGTGCGCCGTCGCCCAGCGCGGTCAGCATCACCACTGCGGCTACGCCAATCGACATTGCCAGCATCAGCAGGCCGGTACGTAGTGGGGTGCCGGTAGCGGCTTGGGCGGCATAGCGGAAGGTATCGACGATTCTCACGGATGTGTCCCGGTCGAATTCATCACATCGCTCACCACGGCGCCGTCTTCCATGCGAATCTGCCGTTTGGCGCGCGCCCCCAATGCCTGGTCGTGCGTCACCACGATCAGCGTCATGCCTTGCGCGTTCAGCGCTTCCAACAGCCGAACAACTTCTTCTCCTGTAGCACGGTCAAGGTTGCCAGTCGGCTCATCTGCCAGCAGCACGGCGGGGCGCAGAATCGTCGCTCGCGCAATCGCCACGCGCTGCCGCTGACCGCCGGAAAGCTCATTGGGGCGATGGTTGGCGCGTTCGTTCAGGCCATATTCTTTCAAAGCCTGCGCTACGCGCTTGCTGCGTTCTCCGGCAGGCATGCCGGATAGAATCAAAGGCAGTTCGATATTAGCCGCTGCGGTCAAACGCGGCACTAGATGAAAACTCTGGAAGATAAAGCCGATACGCTCGCTGCGCACCTTGGCCAGTTCGTCAGGCTCCAGCGTGGTCACATCGCGATTTTCCAAAAGATACGTTCCGGCATCCGGCCTGTCCAGCAGGCCTATCATGTTAAGCAGGGTAGATTTGCCAGAGCCTGAAGGGCCCATCACGGCGATGTATTCGCCGGGGGTGATTTGCAGGTTCACATCACGCAGTGCATGCACCTTGCTGTCACCCAGCAAAAAGGTGCGTTCTATGCCTAGCAGCGAAATGAGGCTTGGGCTTGCGTCAGCCACGGGCTACTTCGCTTTCACGGGCTTGGTTTGGCCGTTATTGTTCTCCGGCTGCACCTTGGCACCCGCTTTCACGCCTTCACGCTCCAGCGATGCCACGATCTTGTCGCCTTGTTTCAGGCCATCCACAACCTCGGTATATTCCCAGTTGCTCACGCCTGTTTTCACCACGCGTTCTTCCAGCGTCTTTTTTTCCGGCAAGTAAACCAGTACCTTGTTGCCTTCCATCAGGGTCGATGTCGGTATGCGCAGCACGTTGTCGCGGCTATCCAGCACAACCTCTACATCTGCACTGTAACCGACCAATAGTTGTTTTGCGTCTTCCAGCTTTTCCAGGTCAACTTCCACATCCACCGTGCGCGCCTGCTTCTCCACCGCCACCACATAAGGGGCAATACGCCTTACATGGCCGGGCAGCACCTTGCCGGGCAGTGCATCCAAAGTGACACGGGCAGTTTGCCCCACGTGTATCTTCGGCGCGTCTACTTCATCCATCGGTGCCTCGATATACAGGCAGCTATCGTTGATCAAATCAATCGCCGGAGGCGTGGCCACACCGGGTGGGGAAGGCGTCGTATATTCACCCAGCTCACCCACGATATCCGCCACAATGCCGTCAAACGGCGCAATCAGCACCGTCCTGTCCTGTTCCACTTTGGTTACTTTCACCCGTGCCTGGGCTTGCGAAACATCCGCACGTGCGGCATTACAGGCAGCGCGGCGCGATTGCGCCTCATAACGCGCTTTATCTTCACCACCTTGCGAGATAAACCCTTTTTCGTGCAGTTTGGTCATGCGCTCGGCTTCAAGCTCTGCGTTGTCTGCCAGTGCACATGCCTCGGCAATGCGCTTGCTGCTGCTGGTTACCTGTGTCTGTGCCAGGTTCTTCTGCGCTTGCTGGTCCTCATTCCACAGGCGCAGCAACACCTGGCCTTTCTTCACATGATCGCCTTTCTTCACGCCCAGGTAAGCAATACGTCCACCAACGATGGGAGAAAGCCGCGTACGCAGGCAGGCTTCCACACTGCCGGCACGCGTATTGGCCACGCTGGCCTCCACCTTG
>JAKOWL010000211.1 GCA_029781535.1 Pseudomonadota bacterium | reverse complement strand
AATAGCCTAAAATCATCATCAAACGTCGTACAGAGATTTTCTATTGGATGGCAATTCTAGCGTCAAACACCTTAGGTACTGCGCTAGGAGATTATCTGGCAGATGATTCCGGCTTGGGGTTTTTAGGCGGCGCATTACTGATTGGCGGGGCAATCTCCATTATTGCAATTCTTTACAAAGTTACAAAAGCAAATCACGTCTTACTTTTCTGGCTAGCCTTTATACTCACACGACCTTTTGGCGCGACATTCGGCGACTTGCTCACTAAGCCATTTAGCAAAGGGGGACTCGGCTTTGGTACTATTGGCTCATCGCTGGCATTGATGCTGATTTTAGGCTATTTCATATATCTTACATATTATCGTAAGCCACGCTAACGCCTCACAAACACCAGATCCCAAACCCCGTGCCCTAACTTCAATCCCCGATTCTCGAACTTGGTCAGCGGCCTGTAACTCGGTTTTTCGGCGTAATCTTGTGCGGTATTTTCGAGTTGTGGTTCTGCGTTCAGCACTTCCAGCACCCATTCTGCGTATTCCTGCCAGTCGGTCGCCACGTGGATATAGCCGCCCTGCTTTAGTTTTTGACACAACAGCTTCACAAACTCGGCTTGGATCAGGCGACGCTTGTGGTGGCGTTTTTTATGCCACGGATCGGGAAAGAAAATATGCACGCCATCCAGGCTTGCATCTGGCAGCATGTTTTGCAGCACTTCCACTGCATCGTGCTGGATAATGCGAATATTGGTGAGTGCGAACTCTTCTATCAGCTTAAGCAGGCTGCCGACACCTGGCGTATGCACCTCGACCGCCAGGAAATCACAATCCGGCAAGGTTTGCGCGATTTTGGCAGTGGCATCGCCCATGCCAAAACCGATCTCAAGAATCTTTTTGCTGTCTTTTCGCCAAAAGGTTTCATTCAAGTCGAGCAGTTTCTCGGCATAATCCACACCAAATTTAGGCCAGCCGGTTTCCAGCGCGCGCTCCTGCCCTTTCGTCAAGCGGCCTTGCCGCAATACAAAACTGCGGATGCGGCGATGTTGTTGTTCAGAATGTTCAAATTCAATCATGGCGCGCATTATACTTTACAAGGTATGCGATTTATCACCTTGCGAGAAACCAATCAGCGGTTCATCCAGATTTTTGGAGAACGCGATTACCTTGAACAAATCGCCCATCTCTGCGGGGGAAAGATATTTTTGTGCAGCTGCAGCTAGCTGCATAAACTGCGGAGAATCCGGCGAATGCTGCGCCAGAATATCCAAAATGCCGCAATTCATCAGGAACTGAGCTTGTGTGGCATAGCCTGAAAGGCTTATTCCATGCGCTTCTCCAGCCAATGCAATTTGTGTGAAATCAACATGCGCAGTGATATCCTGCAGCCCGACATAAACCAGCGGATTATCGTGCGCATAATGCTGGAAATGGCACATAAGCGTACCTTGGTTGCGCTGTGGGTGATAATACTCATGTGACGAGAAACCATAATCAATCAGCAAAATCGCGCCTTGTTGCAAACTATCCGTCAAGCTACGTACTAACCCGGAGGCAGCGGGACTAACTTCCGTAAGATAACCATTTGGCAAAACTTGCGGCAGATGTTTTACCAGCTCTGACTGCGTCAAGGGTACATCCTGCCAAGCCAACTCGCCATCAAACCCCACACCACGCTCGCGCCAGCTTTCTGCTGTTTTATGCATGAGCTGCACGGGAATCGCATCTAGCACCTCGTTGCCCAATATCAGTCCATTGAATTTTTCCGGCAACTCATCCAGCCAGACGACTCTTGGTTGAAGCTCCTGCGAGAGCTGCTGACTTATTGTTTCCTGCTGGACATGACGCAAGTGGTCGCTCACTTCCAGAATCAGGTAGCGCTGCGGCAGTGATTCAAGTGACTGTAATTCCAGCAACAAATCCACTGCCAGCTTGCCCGTCCCCGCCCCCAATTCAAGAATATCCCCACCACAAATTTGCAGGACTTGTTGAGCCTGTCGAGCAATAGTTTGAGCAAACAAAGGCGAAATCTCCGGGGCTGTGACAAAATCCCCCGCTAGCCCGAACTTTTGTGCGCCGCCACTGTAATATCCTAACGCAGGCGTATAAAGCGCCATCTGCATATACTCTGCAAAAGAAATCCAGCCATCAGACTGATGAATCTTCTTACGAATCAGCGCCTTCAGTGATTCGCTGTGCTCAAGTTGTGCGGGAGTAGGAATAGGTAATGCGGCCATAAGCCTCTATAATAATCGAAAAGTGAGAACACCCTTGAATAATAGCCTAACGAACAAAGTCATGCTGATTACCGGTGGCGCAAGACGCGTCGGCGCTGCCATCAGCCGAGAGTTGCACAACCATGGCGCCAATCTGATGATTCATTACAACAAATCACATGACGAAGCACGCGCCTTGCAGGCTGAGCTGAACTTGCAGCGTGCCAACAGCGTCGCCATCATTCAGGGAGATTTGCTCAATACCGGCGCGCTGCCTAATCTGGTTTATGAAACCATTGAACATTTCGGCCGCATGGATGGGCTCATCAACAACGCAAGCAGCTACTTTCCTACCGAACTAGGCAACATTAACGAGGATAATTGGCACAACCTGATGGGCAGCAACCTGAAAGCACCGATGTTTCTGGCACAAGCTGCAGCGCACGAGCTGCGTAAAAACCACGGCAGCATCATCAATATCACCGACATGCACATCGAGCGCCCAAAGAAAGGCTATATTGTTTACAGTGTTGCCAAAGCCGGATTGGTGACACTCACCAAGTCCCTGGCACATGAACTCAGCCCGGAGGTGCGTGTAAATGCCGTGGCGCCGGGGCCGGTACAATGGCCGGAAAACAACCCGCAGTTTGATGAAGTTTATCGCCAGCGGGTCATCAATCAAACATTGCTAAAAAGAATCGGCAGACCGGAAGATATCGCCAAAGCCGTTAAATTCCTGATTGCCGACGCGCCTTTCATTACTGGCCATGTGCTGGCAGTGGACGGCGGGCGCAGCCTGAATCTTTAATAAACAATTTCCCCGAATATCTTTGACATATGAAGCATTATCCCGACGACGTGAGTCAGAATTTTCTCAAATTACGCAACAGCCTCATCAGCTCGGTTGGCAAGGCTATTGGTGATTACAACATGATTGAGGACGGCGACACCGTCTTGGTATGCATGAGCGGTGGCAAGGATAGCCATGCCATGCTGATGATACTACTGGCTTTACAGGAACGCGCACCCATCAACTTCAAGATCGTCGCGATGAATCTGGACCAGAAACAACCTGGCTTCCCAACCGATGTGCTGCCGCGCTATTTTGAAAAGCTTGGTGTAGATTACAGAATTGTAGAAGCGGATACCTACTCCATTGTCAAAGAGAAGATTCCGGAAGGAAAAACTACATGCAGCCTGTGTTCCCGCTTGCGCCGAGGCATCATCTACACTACTGCCCAGCAATTGGGAGCAACCAAGATTGCGCTGGGACATCATCGTGACGACATCGTGCAGACGCTTTTCCTGAACATGTTCTTCGGTGCCAAGATGAAGGCCATGCCGCCCAAGCTCAGCACCAATCGAGGCGAGTTCATGGTAATCCGGCCACTTGCCTACTGTGCGGAGAAAGACATTGCAGCCTATGCGCGCGGCATGCAGTTCCCGATCATCCCGTGTGATCTGTGCGGAAGCCAGGAAAACCTGCAGCGTCAAAAGGTAAAGGAAATGCTAAATGCCTGGGAGTTGGAACAGCCTGGCCGCATCAACAACATTTTCCGCGCGATTGGCAATGTAGAGCCCTCACATCTGGCCGATTTCGACCTGTATGATTTCAAGAACTTGAGTCAGGCAAAACCAGAAGATGAAGATCCATTATTCGGTGATATTGCAAAGGAAGATACCGCGCTTAGCATCTCCAGCAATGATGGCAAACGTATCGAGTTTACACGTCGCATACTAAAAACAGCCTGAAATAGCAAAAAATCGCAAGTTCCAGTTGTCACAACTTGCGACTGATTGTTATGATGACTTCCAAACATACGAAAAAATGGTTTTAGATTGTCCAAATTACTCATAGTTGAATCGCCATCCAAGGCCAAGACACTGAAAAAGTACCTCGGGAAAGATTTCGAGGTGTTGGCTTCTTATGGCCATGTGCGCGACCTGATCCCTAAAAATGGGGCTGTGGATCCGGCCAATCATTTTTCGATGAAATACGAGATCATCGACCGCAACAGCAAACACGTCGATGCGATTGCCAAGGCGGTCAAAACCAGTGACGCGATTTATCTGGCAACCGACCCGGATCGTGAAGGTGAAGCCATTTCCTGGCATATCGCCGAGATTCTAAAAGCCAAAAAACTGCTTAAAGACAAGTTGCTCAAGCGCGTGGAGTTCAACGAAATTACACAAAGCGCAGTAAAGCAAGCCATCGAACATCCTCGTGACATTTCCATGGATCTCGTAAATGCCCAACAGGCACGCCGCGCCTTGGACTATCTTGTCGGGTTCAATTTGTCTCCATTGTTATGGAAGAAAATCCGCCGCGGCCTTTCCGCAGGCCGAGTGCAAAGCCCAGCGTTACGCCTGATTGTCGAACGTGAACTGGAAATCGAAGCATTCAAGAGTCAGGAATACTGGACCATTCACATGAATGCGCTCAAGCAACAGCATGGCTTTGATGCAAAACTGATACAGCTTGATGGCAAAAAGATCGAACAATTCAGCGTGACGAACCATGACCAGCAGGCGGAAATCGTCGGCAGGCTGCTAATAGCGAGCATAGGCAAAACTACCGTTACCAGAGTCGAAAAGAAACAGCGCAGCCGCAGCCCGGCCGCACCATTCACCACATCCACGCTGCAGCAAGTAGCCGTCCGAAAATTGGGTTTTACCACCAGCCGCACGATGCGTATCGCGCAGCAATTATATGAAGGTATCGATGTGGGCAGTGGCACCGTGGGCTTGATTACCTACATGCGTACCGACTCGTTCAGTCTGGCTGCAGAGGCTGTCATGCAGATTCGCGAATACGTAAAGAAGAACTTTGAAGCTGAGTATTTGCCCAAGTCGCCTATCATGTACAAAACCAAGGCGAAAAATGCACAGGAAGCCCACGAAGCCATCCGGCCGACTGACATTTTCCGCACGCCAGCCAGTGTTCGTGCGTTCCTGACAGACGAGCAATTCAAACTCTATGAGATGATCTGGAAACGGACACTGGCATGTCAAATGGCACAAGCTAAATTTGATGCCGTGAGTGTAGACTTAAGTGTTGGCTCGGAAGCTAACCTGTTCCGCGCATCTGGACAAACCCTGATTTTCCCAGGCTTCATCGCCGTTTACATGGAAGGGCTGGATGACGAAGAGGAAGAAGGCGAAAGCAAACTGCCTTATCTGGAAACTGGCGAAGTACTCAATGTAGAGAAAATATTCGGAGAACAACACTTTACAGAACCTCCTCCCAGATATTCTGAAGCCAGTCTGGTAAAAGCACTGGAAGAGTATGGTATCGGCCGCCCTTCCACTTACGCCAGCATCATCAGCACCCTACAGGATAGAGAGTACGTCACACTGGATAAAAAGCGTTTTGTACCCACTGATGTAGGTCGTGTAGTCAATAAATTCCTGACCGAACATTTCACACGTTATGTGGATTATGACTTCACTGCCAACCTGGAAAATGCATTGGATAGTGTTGCTGAGGGTGAACGTGACTGGGTGCCTGTGATGGATGAGTTCTGGCAAGACTTTAACCAGACAATACAAGCAAAAGCGAATGTGGATCGCCCAGGCAATGAGATTCTGGATGAACTTTGTCCGAAATGCGGCCGGCCATTACAAAAACAATTAAGCCGCTATGGCAGTTTCATCGGCTGCACCGGTTACAACGCCACACCCAAGTGTGACTATACACGCCGCATTGCTGGTGAAGATGCCCCGGTTGGCAACGAACCCATACTGATTGGGAAAGATCCTGAGACAGACAAGGACATCCAACTACTCAATGGCCCTTATGGCCCATACCTGCAAGTAGGTGAGGCAGAAGCGGGCAGCAAGAAAAAGCCGAAGCGCGCCAGCATTCCAAAGGAAATACCTATTTCCAGCGTCAACTTGGAAACCGCTTTGCGCCTGCTGTCTCTACCGCGCGACCTGGGTACGCATCCGGAAACCGGCAAGAAAATCGTCGCCAATATCGGTCGCTTTGGCCCATATGTCAATCATGACGGGAAATTCAAATCCATTCCAAAAACTCAAAGCGTGTTCGATATAACGCTTGATGAGGCGGTCGGATTAATTGCGCAAGCCAACAATGGACCTGCACCATTGGCGGATCTTGGCCCTCATCCAGGCGGTGAAGGTAGAATTGAAGTTTTCTCTGGGCGCTATGGCCCTTATGTCCAGCATGGGAAAGTCCGCGCCACATTGCCGAAAAGCGTTACCCCTGAATCCTTGAGTCTGGAAGAGGCGCTAAACCTGCTAAGTGAAAAGGCAGCCAAGGATAATCCAAAAAAAGCTGTGCCTAAAAAAACAGCCAAGAAAACTACTAAAGCTGCAAAAAAACAATCGAGTTAAGCCAAATAAAAAAAGCGACTATTGAAGTCGCTTTTTTATCGCCAAGTAACAATCTTACGAAATTCCACCTGTAGCAACCTGCTCGCTCTGGCCCGTTGTCGTTGGCTTATATTCCTTGTTGTATTCAACCCATTTGCGCACACGATTAGCATCGCCAATACGTGATAACTTACCGTTTGAATCAAGGAAAACCATAATCATAGGCTCGCCAGCCACCTGCGCCTGCATCACCAAGCAACGTCCAGCTTCAGAGATGTACCCTGTTTTTGAAAGACCGATATCCCATTGACCAGCCCTTACCAAACCGTTGGTATTATTGAAATTGACTGGATAAGTACGGCTTCCCATATAAACTTCACGGGACGGACTAGTGGTCGCCATTCTTATTTCAGGATATTGATAAGCAGCCTGCACCATCTTAGCCAAATCTTCTGCAGTTGACACATTGCTGCTATCCAGCCCGGTCGGATCCGCAAAACGCGTATTTACCATGCCAATTGCCTGTGCTTTGGCATTCATGGCTTTCACGAATGCATAACGACCACCGGGATAGTTGCGACCAATCGCAGAAGCTGCCCGATTTTCGGATGCCATCAACGCCAGTTGCAACATGTCTCCTCGCGTGAGTGCAGTACCAACTGGCAGACGTGAGCTAGAACCCTTCAAGTAGTCGACGTCTTCTTCCGTCACATAAAGGGTATCATCTAAGGACATTTGCGCATCCAGCATCACCATGGCAGTCATCAGCTTGGTTATCGAAGCGATAGGACTAGGAGTATTGGTATTCTTTGCATACACAACCTCACCTGTATTCTGATTAATAACCAATGCCTTTGATGAAGCTAACTGCAAATAGCCGCTACCATCATAATTCTCACCTAGCATCTCTGCACGTTGCACTTGCAAAGCCCTTTCGTTGCGCAAGCGCAATTTGGTTCTTTGCATGCCATATTTGTTAGATACGCGATATCTGACTTTAACTGTTTGACCAACTTTATTGGTTTTATAACTGGCATGCACGCGTTTTTGCGATTTGCTCCCGGCAGCTAATAGCTGTGTAGGCAACATGGACAGTGAAAATGTCACACATAAAATTGCCGTATTTCTGAAAAATCGTTTTAACATTGCATCCAACCCCTTCCATCAAACTTCAGGACGATTTGATATTATATAAAAAAATCATATTTGTCATTATGTTACATCATTTTTATAAAGAAAATATTAGCTTTTCTTCATGTGTAAGTTTTTTGACACATGTACAAGGCTGTTTTATGCGAAAATAAGATTATATTATCGATGCAACTCAGAACCATGAAAGTACCTGCACAATTACACTACTCTTCTTTGCACTTATGGGTCAAACATATTGAAAATGACCTGTGGGAGACGGGAATTACCGACTATGCCCAGGATCTACTGGGAGACATTGTATTTTTACAAGCCCCGCAAATAGGGTCAAAGCTGGAAAAAGATATGCCCTGTGGTTTAGTAGAATCTGTAAAAACAAGCTCTGACTTACACGCACCACTCAGCGGCCTGGTAACGGAAATTAATGAGAGTCTGATTAACGCGCCCGAGGGATTGAATGACGAACCCTACAAATCCTGGATATTCAAATTCAGCGCATCCAATCCTGAGCAAGTGAATGACCTCTTAAACGCGGAAGAATACACAAAACTGATTGAGTCCTGACAAGAACCGGCAACCTATTAAGGTAAGACGAATTGTACTTTCTGCAATAACGCGCGGATTTCTTCGGTCAATTCTGTTCGCAAGCCCTGTTCCATCGCGGGCAGTTTCTCATTAAGCAATCTTTCGATATTCTCAAGCAACACTTTCTGCACATCGGGCAAATCACCGTTGACTTGCGACATGAACTCCTTACGAGCCATTGCTGTAATCACTGCCATTTCCTCACCAAACTTGGCTCGCACTTCATCAGCGGCTTCAGTATATAACTTTTGAGTTGCCGAACTCAGGTTCTGCTTCATTTCCTCAAGCGCTATATTCTTGGCAGATTCTAATGATTTCGATAATTCCTGTTCCGCCTGTTGGCTTATTTCCGCCAGTCGTAAATCCATCTCCCTGGTCAACTGAGTAGAATGACTAGACACGGTCTGTTCCCGGAATGTCTGTAATTGAGTCGTCAGATTCGATGTAGCATTATTTTGAATCGTCTGGAATTGCTCTTCGAGCATTTCCTGTAAAGTAGCCTGATGTGTAGAAATCGCGGTTTCCTGACTACTTAGCAACTTGCGTGCTACATTAGCCTCTGCTTGCTCCATCTGCTGCGCAAGCATCTCCTGCGCAACAGAGAGGCGCTGCGTCAAAGCCTCTTCAGAAGAGGTCATGCGCTGTGCGATTTGCTGTTCAGCAAGGGAAAGCTTCTCAGTTATATTGGCATCGGAGGCTATTAAATGCTGAGATATTTTTTCCTCTATCTGCTCTGCATCCTTTTGCGCAACATCGTTCAAATGTGTTTGCAACATCTTTAACTGTGCTTCTGCTTGCTGCTCAAAAGCCTGTGATGTTTTCTCTTTAGCCGCAATCAGCAATTCTGCAAACGTCTCTGTCAACTGTGTCTGAGCGTCAGTTTCCGCTGCAGTTTTGAACTGCTCAATTGCATCGCTTAATTGCCCGGTCAGAGTCACCTTTAACTCATCCTGCAGCACCTGCATATGTGTAGTTACTTGAGAGGTCACCTGCTCGGTTGCAGCGCTGATTCTGTCAGACACCTGCGCATCAAAACCTTCAAAACTATTTTGCTCTAGCGCAACGAACTTTTCCATCAACTCCTTGTAGACGAATTCTGCACTGGCTTGGTACATTCTTGGCAACTCAGTCTTTAGGTCCGCCTTCGTCTTATCTACAAAGTCGCGTGTATTCCCTTCTATTTCTTCTTGAATCCTATCAAACTCCGGACGAAAATCCGTACTTAAATTCTTCTTCAACTCATAACGGATTGTTTCTAACACTGCAGTCGTAATCTCCGCTTCCAGACGAGGGCGTACGTGCGCGGTAACACGCTCGATCAGCTCTGGCGTGATTCCCAGCGTCGGGTCTGCTGCTTTGTTTTTTGTATTAGCCGGCTTAACTTTGGGTTGATAAACTTCAGTAAGCAGCGGGATTTTGTTTTCAGTCAAGTTAACCTCTATTCATTCTTTGTTTGATCAAAATGATTGATCGAATAGCCTCTATCACGATAAAACTTATAACGTTGCCGCGCCACTACCTTTTCATCTTCATTCAAACCGACCAATTCCACCAATTGTTTGAACCGGCTGAATCCATTTGGCTGTTGAGGAGTCAGATTGATTAGCACTTCATCATACATCATCTCAACCTCGCCCCAGTGGATTAGTACCGGCACGGCCAAAGCCTGTCCTACCAGAGCATGTGGCAAGAAGCTGGTTTGCACATGCTGCCACAAGGATCGGCTCACCTCGCGAGCAGATTGCTCATCAGATGTCGCAATCATGACTTGCTGATGACGCTGTAATGCCCGCTGTACCAGAATCGATACCAGACCTGCTTTGTCGGCCACATTAAAATGAAAATCTATACTCGTCACAGCTATTTCGAGAGCTTGGCAGCGCGTTGCATCAAAAAGGTTGTTAACAATGGCACCGGGCGGCCAGTACCTCCTTTTTCTTTACCGGATTTCCAAGCAGTTCCTGCGATATCCAGATGCGCCCAATGATATTTTTTAGTGAATCGAGACAAGAAGCAAGCCGCAGTGATACTGCCCCCGGCACGACCACCAATATTCGCCATGTCGGCAAAGTTACTATCCAACTGGTTCTGATAATCATCCCAAAGCGGCATATGCCAGGCACGGTCATGCGAGGTTTCGCCAGCGGCCAAGAGCTCTTTGGCTAACGCGTCCTGATTGCTGAACAAACCACTGGGATGGGCGCCAAGTGCAATCACACAAGCCCCGGTCAAAGTCGCGATATCCACCACGGCACTAGGCTCAAAACGCTCGGCATAAGTCAGTGCATCACACAAAATCAGACGGCCTTCCGCATCAGTATTCAGCACCTCGATGGTCTGCCCGGACATGCTGGTAAGGATATCGCCCGGTTTGATTGCATGTCCGTTAGGCATGTTTTCACAAGCTGGCA
The DNA here is from genome assembly GCA_029781535.1 of Pseudomonadota bacterium. Classification (GTDB taxonomy): domain Bacteria; phylum Pseudomonadota; class Gammaproteobacteria; order Burkholderiales; family Methylophilaceae; genus Methylophilus. Next base: position 7,797 of record JAKOWL010000211.1, on the reverse strand, counting down.
CTATGCCAACCACATTCAGTGGCAAATCAAGTTCGCCGATAGCTTTGAAGGTTCCCAGCACGCTTGCCGCACCGCACATGTCGTACTTCATTTCATCCATGTCCGCACCGGGCTTCAGTGAAATACCTCCAGTATCAAACGTGATACCTTTACCTACCAGGACAATCGGTTTTTGTTTAGACTTACCTTTGTTGTGCTGAAGCACAATCAACTGTGGAGGCTCACTGCTCCCCTTCGCAACTCCCAGAAACGAGCCCATGCCAAGTTTCTCGATATTATTCCTTTCCAGCACCTCGACCTTGAATCCGTAGTCTTTAGCCAATTGCTTCGCTTGGTCGGCCAGATAAGTAGGTGTACAAATATTGGGGGGTAGATTACCCAGATTCTTGGCCAGCGTCACACCAGCTGCAATCGCCAAACCTTGCGCAACACCAGCCTCTGCGGATTTCATGTCACTTTTTGCGACAAAGATGCCTACCTGCTTGAGTGCCGTGGCTTTGGCTGGTTTGGATTTGAGAGAATTAATGCGATAAGTCGCATCCAGCACGGTCTCGACAGCGCCAGCTGCCAAACGTTGCGCGCTAGACTTCTTGACAGGCACTTCAGACAAAAACACAGACACACTGGAAACCACATCCGGCAGCGCTTTGAAAGCCGCCCTTATTGCCTGGCGATACTGCTTTTCACCAAACTCGGACTGCTTTCCCAAACCGACCAGAAGCACCCGCGGGCTGTTGACACCATCCAATGCCCGCAATATCAAAGTAGCGCCAAGCTTACCTGTGATATCCCCAACTTTGATTGCCATCGTGAGGGCATTTCCACTCGTCTTGTCTAGAGACTGCGCAGCAGGTGTCAGTTTTTTGCCTTCAAATATGCCAACAATCAGGCAATCGCTGCGTTGTTTTTCTGGATTTCCAGTTTTTATGCTAAATTCCATGTCCTAATCTTTCGTGACTAACTTACGTTGATTATTGCTTTGCGTTTGAATTGCACCGCTGAAGTTATTATCCAGCGTTTTAATACGATTTAAAAGCCACAAGATCGAATAATTTTGCTAGAAAATCTTCGTGAAAATATTTAATAAATCATTATCCGGCGAATTGATTGCCACAGCCGGCGCAACGTTCATGATATTGATTGGCGTTGTCATCGCACAACGCGCTGGATATTTTGTGCGCCTTGCTTCAAAAGGCCTGGTTCCAAATGATTCTATCGTCACATTACTTGGATTCAGTCTGATCAAATTTTTACCCCTAATATTCTCCGTGACTATTTTCCTGGCGGTCCTGATGACGCTGTCACGCATGCATCGCGATTCTGAGATGGCTATCTGGTTCAGCTCCGGTTTAAGCGTGACTGACTGGATTAGGCCGATACTCCGATTTGCCTTACCAGTCGTAATGCTTATCAGCATACTTAGCGCCTTTGTAACCCCCTGGGCCACCGACAAGGTTGAGGAGTATCACGAACAGCTTAAAAACCGCGACGAACTGGCTTCTCTCAGTCCAGGGGTATTCAAGGAATCAAATGGAGGGGAGCGGGTTTATTTTTTTGAAAGCTATGACGAACTTGGCAACATCGTTAAAAACATTTTTGTACAATCAAAACAACATGGCAAAACCGGAGTCATCATTGCGAGCCAAGGCAGACGCGAAAAAGCCAAGAATGCTGACAATTTCATTGTGCTGGAAAAAGGTCGTCGCTATGAAACAGTCCCTAATTCAGCAGAAGTTTCTACCACGGAGTTCGAGCGCTATGCCATCCGCGTAGAAACAAAGGAAGTCGTACATGGCCAAACCAGCACGAATGCAAAGAGCACAAAAGAGTTGCTATCCAGCCACAATGATACTGACAAAGCTGAATTGCAATGGCGCTTTGCCCTGCCTATCGCGGCACTGGTAATGGCTATACTAGCGATTCCACTAAGTTATGTAGACCCCCGTGCTGGGCGCTCCCTCAACATGATGTTTGCAATAGCCATATGTATCATTTATTACAATCTATTGAGTATCTTCGAAGCTTGGGTATCACAAGGTAAAATCAGCGTCTGGGTTGGCTTGTGGCCTATCCACTTATTTTTTATCGCACTAACTGCCTACCTGTTTTATCGACGCCTGTACCTGCTTCCATTGATTCCGAAATTTTTTTCAGCGCTATCAGCCACTTTCCGGAAAGCGCGTAGTTAACAAAATGAACATATTGAGTCGCTATTTCTGGCAGGAATCTACCGTCAACATCGTGATGATCATGCTTGGTCTGTTGGCCATGTTCTCTTTCTTTGACCTGATTCAGGAATTAGACAGTCTAGGGAGGGGCAGTTATGGCATCGGGAAAATGCTGGTATTTGTGCTCCTCAGCGTCCCCGGCCATATATATGATGTAGCGCCTGTTGCTGTCCTAGTAGGCATGATGATGAGCCTGGGAGGCCTAAGCCGCCACTCCGAGCTTGTGGTGATGCGTGTCAGCGGCATGTCGTTGCTTGATATAGGGTTAGCATTAGCCAAAGTCGGCTTGCTGTTCACTGTCTTAACCTTTATCGTTGGCGAACTGATCACCCCTGTGAGCGAAAAAATGGCGCAAAGACTGCGCATCAAAGCAACCGATTCAGTCATTGCTCAGGAATTCGAATCAGGATTATGGGTAAAAGACGGCAAAAGCTTCGTCAATATTGAAAATGTACTCCCTGACGCAAGCCTGATGGGCATACATATTTACGAGTTTGATGATAATTTCAAATTGCGAAGCATCAGCAATGCCGCGCAAGGTATGTACGCGAATGAGAAATGGGGACTATCTCAAGTTACGCAAACTCAATTTAATTATGCAAAGAAATTGGAACAAAACAGCGTACAAACCCGTTTTTTTAATAAAGCAAACTGGAAATCACTCATCCGCCCGGAACTGCTGAACGTGCTTCTTGTCGCACCTGAAAAGATGTCTGCGTGGAACCTGTACTCGTTCATTCGACACTTGGAAATAAACAAGCAAAAATCCACACGTTATCAAGTCGCGATGTGGGCCAAAATGATTTATCCGATTGCCTGTATAGTCATGGTGATTCTGGCGCTGCCATTTGGCTTTCTCCAACAACGTGCCGGAGGTGCCAATTTCAAGATTTTCGTGGGAATACTGCTTGGCATCACATATCAGATCATGAACAGGATATTCATTCACATCGGGGTACTAAATGATTGGCCACCATTGATGAGCGCAATCGTTCCAACTTTATTATTCTTGTTTGCCGGATTAGTGATGTTAGCATTTACTGAAAGGCGATGATTTTCTATCTATTTTCGAAGTGCGTTTTCATCAGTCTATCGTGTAAAAACAAATGGTCTTTATCAAAAATAGCCCAAAAAAAACCTATGCCGAAAAAGATTAAAGAGATTGTCGCCAGCGCATAGCGCATCAATGCCTGTGGCAAGCTGAGAGGAAGAGACTGGGCATTCACCAATTTTATTTTCCACGTTTGCGCTGCGAGTGTCTGCCCGGATTTTATCCAACACCAAACAAAATACACACCAGACAACATCCACAGAAAAACACGTAGTGCCCATCGTGATGCAACAGTCTGCTCTACTCCATAGACAGCCAAAAACAAGGCTGTACCTATCATCCATAACGCCATCAGAATAAGCGTTTCATATAATGCCACGCCCAATAAACGCAGTAAGCTGGGACGTGAATCCGAATAAAATGTCATCATAAAAAACCCGCCATATAGCGGGTGTATCATTAATCAAGGTCAGGGTCATAATCCTGACGCAGCCTTTCCCGTTCTGCGTCAGATAGTTTTTGATGTTCAGCCCATTTTTTGCGCAACTCATCTTTTTTCTCTGGACTTAAAGCATGAAACTGCTGATATCTTTTACGCGCATTCTCACGCTCATAAGGTGTCATGCGACTCCAAGTGTTCAGGCGCTTCTGAATACGCTGCTGTTTTTCCACATCCATTTTGGGGTAGTCTCTCGCAATATCCAGCATCTTTGCACGCTGCCATGGCCGCAATGTATCCCATTCACTTCCCAGCGGTGCCAAAACCTTACGCTGATCGTCAGTCAATTGTGCCCACGCCTGCGTGGGCGCAGCATCCTCACTTTGCGTGCTGGAAATAGCCCCTATGTCCGCTTTGGCTAAATAAAGCGGCGATAAAACCGGTTCTGCTACCGCAAACCCTACAAAACCCGAGACAACCAGCAAAATGAAACAAAGTACTTGTTTACTCAACATTACTACACACTAATATTTTAGAAGGGAAAATTAATTGGGTATATTACAGCTTAATCACATGAACCTTCTGACTTTCATCAAAATTCACGCGCTGATTCAGTGAAGGTTCAAACCCCCGGTCTACAAATGCCTCTGGCGGCAATTCTGCACTAAGCAACATCGCATCAGTATCAACCTTGAGACTAAAGAGCTGCACCAGCACAAGGCTTGCAACCAAAGTAGCAAGCACCATACCTGTCACCATGGTACGGTGATGATCTGCCCAGAAATAAAAACGTCCAAGTGTGCCAGAGCCATTACTGACATAGCCTGTAGTTTTCTGCTCATGCAGCTGCACTGCGCTTATACGTGCATCCTCAAGCTGCTTCAAGGTGCGCATGCTTAACCGATTGGCGTGCGTATTCAGCAGCTTGGCTATCTGCCTACCTTCCGCTTCCAATGATTCTGTATCTGTTTGATATGTATTGTCTGTCACGACTCTACTCCTAATTGCGCAATCGCCTTTATACCTAGACCTTGTTTTTGCAAAATCGCTGCAAGGGTATGAACAGCTCGCGAACAATGTGTCTTGACACTCCCTTCCGAGCAACCCATCATAAAGGCAGTTTCGGCAACGTCCATGTCTTCCCAATAACGCAGAATAAACGCTTCGCGTTGACGTGCCGGTAATTTTTCCAACGCCTTTTCAATCAGATGTATAGTTTGACTACGCTCCATTTGAATCGCTGGATCCATAGAGCCATCTTCCACATCGATCGTTTCCAACGGGTCACGATCTTCATCGTCATCTGCATTGCCAAAAGACGAGAACAACGAAGTCCATAAATTGCGTACTTTTTGCCGACGCCAGTAATCACGCATCGTATTCTGCAATATGCGCTGAAACAGCATCGGATATTCTTCTACCGGTTTATCGGCATATTTTTCCGCTATCTTTAACATGGCATCCTGCACAATATCCAAAGCCACATGCTCATCACGAACGGCATACACCGTTTGCTTGAAAGCACGCCTCTCCACATCGCGCAAAAAATCAGATAATTCTTTGGAGCTTGCCATGTAAAATCTTGTAGTTTTATTTACCCCAAAACAAGTATATCAGCTTTGGGTTTTGTTATACCTGATGCTTTTGGTTACAATTGATGCATCAAGATCATTTAAGCGACTTAAATATCCAGAGTTGGCTCATTATGGCACGAATTATATTGCTCGTTGCGCTATTTTTGGCACTGTATTATGTTGTGAGACAGATTGCCTCATCCTGGCGTACACAAAACAAAACAGCTAGCGCCCAACAGAAGCTGGTGCAATGCAGCAGTTGTGGCTTGCATGTGCCTGAAGCAGAAAGCACTGTCATCCATGGACAGTATTACTGTTCGAACCCTGAATGCAATCCTGAGTCTTCGCAAAACCCCACACATGATGAATGAGGGCTTACCAAACCCTGAGGACAAAATCACCTCTGCACGCTGGCGCAGCCTCAAGCTGTATAACGGCTATCGAATTCTCATTTCATTGTTATTCCTGCTAACTCAGGGCGCAATGCAATGGTCACAATCCAACAGCAAACTGGATTTCGCAGAAACAGTCATTTTTAGCTATTTCTTCTTCAGCATTCTCTCCGCAATCCTTACCTGGATGGAAAAGCCCAAGCTTGAGACCAGCCTGACACTGCAGATAATTCTGGACGTATTTTTTATCGTCATCTTAATGCACCTGCAACCAGAACAGCTTAGCGTAGGCATTTTGCTCGTCATCGCCGTCGCAAGCGCTGGGTTAATTTCTGATGGTCGCCTAGCCTTATTCTATGCTGCCATCGCGACAATTGGGATTTTATTTCAGCAGGCCTACAACGCATTTATTTCGCACGAAAACAACCAGGATTATACCGGTGCAGTATTGTTAAGCCTGAGTTGCTTTGCTACTGCCTGGCTGGCGCATAGCCTGGCAAAACGCATGCAGCACAGCGAGCAGATTGCATCGCAACGCTCTCTGGATGTGCAAAACCTGGCACAAATCAATGCCTTAATCGCTGATGAAATGCAGGATGGTGTTATCGTCATTGACAAGTCGTTAGGCGTACAACATCTGAATGCGCAAGCGCAGGTGCTGTTGGGGCTAGATAATAATTTCGCACGAGGCGAGACGCTCTCCACCATCTCTCCCGATATTAGTGATATGTTGCATGAATGGCAATCTAGCAACAAGCATGATGACCCGGCTTCCAATATCGTGAAGTTGAGCCATCAATCCAAGGAACTGAGGTTGCGTTTTTTGGCAATTGGAGAGTCTCGTCAGGATGGAGCTATCATATTTGTAGAAGACTGGTCCCAGATGCAAACACAGGCGCACCAGCTCAAGCTGGCGGCACTTGGACGACTGACCGCCAACATTGCACATGAGATTCGCAACCCACTCAGTGCTATCAGCCACGCCAACCAATTACTACAGGAAGATGAAGAAGCAAGCCCATCTACGAAACGCATGCTGCAAATCATTGCAGATAATGTGCAAAGGCTGGATCAGATCATCAAAGACGTATTGGAACTGAATCGTCGAGACCGCACCAATCAGGAAAGTATTGGTCTTGAAAATTTTGTAACGGATTTCTACCACCAGTTCTGTGCTGTGGAAAAAATCCCTGATGGATGTTTTTTATTACAGAATGAGTCAGAAAATAATGACATTTCCTTTGACCGCCGGCACTTGAACCAAATCTTGTGGAATCTATGCAAGAATGGCTGGCGGCACTCAAAACAACTGCAAGGCAGTCTAAAATTGCGCATTTTTAGTACGCCAAGATTGCAAACAGTATCCGTCGAAATAAGTGACGATGGTGCCGGTATCCCCGAGAATATCCGTAATCATTTGTTTGAACCATTTTTCACTACAGAAAAGTCTGGCACCGGCCTAGGGCTATATATTGCACGCGAGCTGGCAGACGCTAATGGTGCAAAGTTACAATTCAAGACTTCAAACTCTGGCACACAGTTTTTTATTCATCTTAAAAAGGCATAACCCTACACATGGCACAACAGTTCAGATGCTTGGTCGTTGACGATGAAACGGACATCCGTGAATTAGTGGTACTCACGTTGGAACGCATGGATATTCAAGCGGACAGCGCTAGCAATCTATTGGAAGCCAAAGAATTGCTGGTCAATCATCACTATGATCTGTGTCTGACTGACATGCGCCTTCCTGATGGTTTGGGGCTTGAGCTGGTACAACACATCGGCGCCAACTATATCGGCCTGCCAGTCGCAGTCATCACAGCCTATGGTAGCGCAGAGAATGCCGTGTCCGCACTGAAAGCAGGAGCTTTTGATTATCTGACCAAGCCCATCTCTCTCAAACAGCTAAGACCTTTGGTAGAGTCTGCACTCAAGCTTGCCAATTCAGATACTAAAAGCACTAGAAATACAATCGACCTGATTGGCAACTCGCCCGCCATGTCGCAAGTGCGGCTGATGATTGAGAAACTTGCCCGCAGCCAGGCTCCAGTATATATCAGCGGAGAATCCGGCAGCGGTAAAGAACTGGCGGCCCGGTTAATCCATAGCA
>JAKOWL010000209.1 GCA_029781535.1 Pseudomonadota bacterium | reverse complement strand
ATGCTGATGTTGGAACTGGCGATGGTGGTGACGCGCAGGTTCTCTTCGTTTTGACGTCTGGCCAGTTCTTCTATGAAAAAGTTGGCCGTAGAACCGGTCCCAAGGCCAACCAGCATGTCGTTCTCAACGTATTTTGCAGCATGAACCGCAACTAGTTGCTTGTCATTCATGGTTGCCCCCATTTTGTTATCATGCTTGTTGTCACCGGATGCACTTACTTCTGGCATCAAGGCGTGCATCACAAGGGTATAATAGGCAATTATCCGTACCTAACCAAGTTAAAGTCGCCTCCAGTTATGCAGTTTTCTATGCCGGATTTAAGTCAGGCCAGCCGTTTTTCTTATGCTGCCAATGGCTTAGACAGTTTTCTTCTAGCATCACTTTCATGTCGTTTAAAAACAACAAAGAAACCGTTGCTAATCGTGACCGCAAATGCGTTCGAAGCGCAGCGGCTGCTGGAAGAAATCCCTTTCTTTGCCCCAGAGATCCAGACACACCTGCTGCCGGATTGGGAGACCTTGCCATATGATGTGTTCTCGCCGCATCCCGACTTGATATCCGAGCGTCTGGCGACTTTGTACCAGATCAGCCAAGCTAAAGCAGACGTGGTGATCGTGCCTGTATCTACGGCCTTGCTGAGATTGCCACCTATCAGTTATCTGGCTGCACACACCTTTATGCTCAAGAAAGGTCAACGCCTTGAAGTGGAGGCTTTGCGCCAGCAGTGTGCGCAGGCTGGCTATCATCATGTGTCTCAGGTGATTAGTCCAGGTGAGTTCAGTGTGCGTGGGGGATTGATTGATCTTTTCCCGATGGGCAGCGTATTGCCGTACCGGCTGGATATGTTCGATGATGAGATTGAAAGCATTCGGACCTTCGATGTCGATACGCAGCGCAGTTTATACCCTGTGCCGGAGATACGTCTGCTGCCTGCCCGGGAGTTTCCACTTGATGAAGCCGGAATCACCAAGTTCAGAAGCCAGTTCCGTGACCAGTTCGAAGGTGATCCACAGCGCGCCAAGATATACAAGGATGTCAGCAAGGGCATCGCCAGCGGTGGTATCGAATGGTACCTGCCGCTATTCTTTGAAGCAACGTCCACGCTGTTCGATTACCTGCCCAAGAATACCCATATCGTTCTGCATGGCAATCTGGATAAGGCAGCACAACAATTCTGGTTCGATGCGCAGTCACGCTACAAACTGCTGGCACATGACCCGGAAAAACCGATTCTTCCGCCTGAGAAACTATTGCTGAAGGCCGATGTGTTCTTCCAGAGTACACATGCATTTTCCGATTTAAGCTTATCATTCGAGCCAGTAGATCAGATGCCGGCGCTCGATATCGAGCGCCGTGCAGATAATCCGCTGCACAAGCTGCAGACTTTTTTAGCTGGTACTGAGAAGCGTGTGTTGATTTGCGCAGAAAGTCTTGGCCGGCGCGAGACCATGGTACAGTTATTTGCGGAACATGGTTTGAATGTGCCGCTATGTGACGGTTGGCAAGGTTTCCTGGAAGCGGATGCCCCAGTGATGCTTGCGGTTTCAGCATTGCACCAGGGTTTTCAGCAACAGGATTTTGTCATCGTTACTGAAGCGGAACTGTATGCTGCCACTGTGCGCCAGCAGCGCCGTCGCGAAAAGGAGAAGGCCCGCAATACCGAGGGTATGCTCAAGGATCTGTCTGAGCTGCGACAGGATGACCCGGTCGTGCATGAGCAGCACGGCGTAGGGCGCTACAAGGGGCTGGTGAATCTGGATTTTGGCGAGGGTGAGACAGAGTTCCTGCTGATCGAATATTTTGGCGACGATAAGCTCTACGTGCCGGTTTCTCAGCTGTTCCTGATCTCCCGTTACTCCGGTGGTCCTCCGGAAACCGCACCGCTACACAGACTAGGTAGCGGGCAGTGGGATAAGGCCAAGAAAAAAGCGCTCAAGCAGATTCGCGATACTGCGGCCGAGCTGCTGAACTTATATGCCCAGCGTGCAGCCCGTCGCGGACATGCCTTCACACTAAGTCTGCATGATTACGTAGCGTTTTGTGAAGGGTTTCCGTTCGAAGAAACGCCAGATCAGCTGGAAGCCATCGAGAACGTCATCAAAGACATGCAGTCTGGACGTCCGATGGATCGGCTGGTTTGTGGTGATGTGGGGTTCGGCAAGACAGAGGTGGCTTTGCGTGCAGCATTCGTCGCAGTGATGGGGGGGCGGCAGGTGGCAGTGCTGGTGCCGACGACTTTGCTGGCGGAACAGCATTATGAGAATTTCTGTGACCGTTTTGCGCAATGGCCTATCAAGATTGCCGAAATTTCGCGTTTCAGAACGGCCAAGGAACAGGCGCAAGCACTGCAGGGGCTGGAGAAGGGTGAGATCGATATCGTAATTGGTACGCACAGGCTGATCCAGAAAGACGTACATTTCAAGAACCTTGGTTTGGTGATTCTGGACGAGGAGCATCGTTTTGGTGTGCGCCAGAAAGAGCAGTTAAAAGCCTTGCGCGCGGAAGTCGATGTGCTGACGCTGACAGCGACACCGATCCCGCGTACCTTGAGCATGGCGATGGAAGGCTTGCGCGAGTTCAGCGTGATTGCGACCCCTCCTCAGAAACGGCTGAGCATCAAGACGTTCCATAGTGATTATTCCGAAGGGTTGATACGCGAAGCGGTGATGCGCGAATTCAAACGTGGCGGACAGGTTTATTTTCTGCATAACGAGGTGGACACCATTTATGTGCAGAAGGAGAAACTGGAAAAATTCCTGCCGGAAGCACGTATCGGTATCGCACATGGCCAGTTGCGCGAGCGCGAGCTGGAGCATGTCATGCGTGATTTTTACCAGCAGCGTTTCAATATCCTGTTGTGCACGACAATCATCGAAACCGGTATCGATGTGCCGACCGCGAACACTATCATCATCAACCGTGCCGACATGTTTGGCTTGGCTCAGCTGCATCAGCTGCGCGGTCGAGTAGGGCGCAGCCATCACCAGGCATACGCTTATCTATTGACGGACAGAGACCGCACCATCACACCGCAGGCACAGAAGCGCCTGGATGCGATTCAGTTGCTGGAAGACTTGGGCGCGGGATTCCATCTGGCGATGCACGACCTGGAGATTCGCGGGGCAGGTGAGTTGTTGGGGGATTCGCAAAGCGGCGAGATGCAGGAGATTGGTTTCCATTTGTATTCAGATATGCTGAATCATGCGGTTAAGCAACTCAAGGCAGGCAAGGAGCCAGATTTGAACGCCCCGCTGGGTGTCACGACAGAAATCAACCTGCATACGCCGGCATTGTTACCTAACGATTATTGTCCGGATGTGCATGAGCGTCTGGTGTTATACAAACGCCTCGCGAATTGCAATGATGATGAGGCACTGGATACCTTGCAGGAAGAGCTGATTGACCGTTTTGGCTTGTTGCCGGAACCTGCAGAAGCCTTGATGGCTTGCCATCGATTGCGGATAGCGGCTAAACCGATGGGCATCCTAAAAGTTGATGCCAGTGATAGTGCGATTCAGTTACAATTCGATGTGAAAGCGGATTTGGATCCGCTGAAACTCATCAATTTGCTGCAGCGTGACAAGCGCTGCCGTATGAATGGTCCGGATAAGCTACGCATGACGATGGAAATTGGCAATTTGCGTCATAAGGTTGAATCTGTACGTAGCCTGATGATGGAATTCTCTTAACTTATATTAAATAATCAATATGATAGAAAAAATTATAGCTGTTCTTGCCACTTGGATCATGGGCGTGATTTCTACTATGGGGTATGGCGGTATCGTGCTGCTGATGGCAATCGAATCCGCTTGTATTCCGCTGCCTTCCGAAATTATCATGCCTTTCTCAGGTTTTCTCGTGTTCAAGGGTGAGATGACGCTGTTTGGGATTGCTTTGGCAGGCGCCATCGGTTGTGTGGTCGGATCCATTCCTGCTTATTATCTGGGAATGTTTGGCGGGCGTCCTTTAGTTGAGAAGTATGGTAAATATGTGCTGATCAGCCATAAGGATCTGGATATGGCGGACCGCTGGTTTGCCAATTACGGCGAGATCATCATTTTTGTTGGTCGGTTGCTGCCGGCGGTGCGTACATTCATTGCATTCCCAGCCGGGGTATCACGCATGAACATGACTAAATTCATTGTTTATACTTTTGTCGGTTCATTTATTTGGTGCTGGGTTTTGGGTTACGTGGGGATGAAAATGGGCGAGAACTGGGAAAGCCTTAAAGTTTACTTCCATGAGTTCCATTATGTCATTACTGCACTGGGTGTTGCATTTGTCGTGTGGTATGTACGTCGGCACTTCAAGAATGAAGCGGCTTAACGACGCCTCTGCGTCTAGCTTTTTCTTTTGCTCGACGTATTGATGGCCTATCGAACAGACGCTCATGCTCGTTCAAGATGACTGAGGTCTGATAGTACAGGTTACGGTAGGCCTCAGCGGTACTGACGTTCTTATCCAGTTCGGCACTCATGGTGTTTACCATCTCCAGTTTTTTCAGGATGGCTTCATGCGCGGCCAGATGCGACAGAAATCTGGCAGTACGGGTTTCCGGTTTTAGGCCATCCAGCAGGACGGCCTCTTCATGGATAAAGTGCTCCTCGGCGATTTCGACACCATAGATCAGCAATGAATGGAGCCTGCCCTTGCAGGAGGCATGTTTCTCTCTGCTGCAATGCTCGCAATTGGCATGACTCTCAATATAACTGCAGGTTTCGCGGATATGTTCCAGATGACGCAACAGTTGCGCATGATCTTCTTGAATGGATGCTAGGTCTTGCGCAGGCAGTGCATAAAAAAACACTTTGTCGATCGTAGCCATCGAGTCACCTCATGTGTTTTTGCTGAAGGAACAATCGCTGAACCTTAGAGTCAGTGTGACTTTAAATGGTTCAGTTTTTTTGTAATTTGATTTATGTCATATAGCCGCCAAATAATTAAAGCGGCACACGAAGCTTATTGCCATCAAAACGTGATGAGCAAACCGATGTTCAGGAACAGAATAGCTTTTTTGATAGGCAGGTTCTCACCAGAAAACAGCCCGGCATAACGCTCCAACTGCGGCAGATAAGTTTGTGCGACCGTGCGTGCGTTATGTTCTGTAACATCCAGCCCTAATTTGTAATCAATGACCCAACGCGTGCCATTCTCAGTAAATGTGCGGTCGATTACATGGGTATCTCCATCAGCAGAAATCAGCGCATATTCGTTTTGCGCGTTATCCTGTGCTTGCAGTATCCATTGTCCGCCAGAACTTTGCAGGGTGGCTTGCAAAGCGCGTACTATTTGACTGGCAGCGGTATCGGTTTGGGTGTGCCCCCGTTGCTTCAGCCACTGCCGCATTGCCGGTCGCAGGCTGGCGATACGTGTGTCTGCCCAGTTTTCCACGCCTTGCAGGGCAATGATTTGCAGATATCGATGCGCCAGTGTGCCCATATCGCTTGCCAAGGTATTTTCATCGGAAGCAGCCTTGCCGATTCCGGATGGACTCGTTTCCGGCAGGTAGCTGGGTTGCAGCACAACTGGGGATGATGCCTGTCTCATGCGCACTAGGGATGGGATGAATGTGCTGATGTCTGCCTCGTCAGCCATTTCACTTTCAGGTGCGGTCACATCCTGAAATTCCGCGCCAATCGCAGGCCACAGCAACTCCAGTAAGCTGTTTTTAAGTGGCGCGACCCCATCTTTTTTCTGGTTGGCAGTTGCCACCAGATGCAGCTTGCGCTCGGCGCGGGTCGCAGCAACATACAGCCTGCGCACGTTCTCGTGCGTATCACGTACCTGCTCCCGCGCTTGCAGATAATCATACGCACTGACAGAATCATCGCGTAAGCTTTTGGGTGGGTGAACAGCGGCGAGCAATTCCGAGGCATGGTTGACTGTCGCTTCTTCCCACAAAATCAATGGCTTGTTGTCGTTGTTTCCACCGTTGGTTGCGCCAAGCCCAGGCAGGATGACGGTATCGAACTCCAGCCCTTTGGACTTGTGGATAGTCATCATCTGTAGCAACTCGCCTTCCGTATCCGGCGCGGCAAACAGCTTTTCAATCTCAGTCTTCATGCGCTCCAGGCTGAATTCATTATGGCGTTCCAGATTATCCACACACTTGAAGAATGCCTGCACATCGATGATATCAGCCTGTTCCCATAAGCAGCCTGCACCGCCAAGTTTCAGCCACACACCGCGTATCCAGCGGCTGATGGGTATGCGGCCTTGTGCCAGAAAGGCTTGCTCGAAAATATCGCGTACATGGCGCAAGCGGGATTGGCCATCGCTTGAGAGGCCATTTATACGCACTTCGTTTTGCATCAGGCTCCATATCGTGCTGTTGACATCTTCGCCCACCATCGCGTGTAAATCCGCAAGTGTCAGGCCGCACCATGGTGCACGCAGGGTTGCGAGCCAATGCACGCGGTCAGCGCGGTGGTGCAGCGCATAGGTGAGCGCGAGCAGGTCCTGCACTACTTGGCGGCCTTGCAGCGCTTCGATTTCCACGGCCTGAAACTTGATGTCTGGCTGTGTGCGACGCAATTGTGATACAAGTGCGGAGAGGTGTTTCTTGGCGCTGACCAGCACGGCAATTTTGCGTTTGGTGTCTTCGGCGCGCTCCCGCAGGATAATCTCGATAATCTTGTTCGCTTCGCCCAGCCGTGCTTCCTCCGCCGTTTCCGGCTTGATGAGAGGGTGTACTTCTATGCCGCTATCTGCCCTATGTTTACTGGGGTCCGCGTGCGATTCCCGAAAACGGATCGCGCCTGAGTCCGGGTCATCGGCTTCAGCAAAAATTGGGTGGAATGTGGTGTTGATCCATTCGACGATTGCGGGGCAGGAGCGGTTGTTGCGGTATAGCTGCAAGCGTTCCAGACGCACGTCACCAATGCCGTTAATGGCGGCATTAATGAACAGGCTGACGTTGGCTTTGCGGAAACGATAGATGGACTGCATCGGGTCGCCTACGCAGAACAGCGTGCGGCCATCACCCGCTTGCCAGCCACCCGTGAGCCTCTCCAGCAGGGTGATTTGGCCAGGGCTGGTGTCCTGGAATTCATCTACCAGCAAGTGAGAAATCTGGTAATCCAATCTGAGTGCAAGGTCAGTCGGCACGTTATCTTCGCCTCCCAGTGCCATTTTGGCGCGTTCGGCAATTTCGGTGAAATCTACTTCACCTGTGCGCTGGAAGATGAGCCACAACTGTGCTGTGGCGAGGCTAAGCAATCGGGATAATGCACTGATCATGGCCCAGCCAGCGTCGGCATTACAATCTGGCAAGTTACGTATGGCATGCAAAGGGGCAGGGTCTTTCAATAGCACAAGCATGTTCAGCAAGGCCTGTTTTTTTGCCTTGCCTTCGTCTGTTGGAGGCAAGCCTAATTTTGCATTGAGTCCACCTTCCTTACGTGGTGTACCTTCGTTGGTGAGTAGCAGGTTGGCTACGGCTTGCCACAATGGTAAATCACTTACCTTGGCTGCAAGCGGTGTTTCCCAGTCCAGCAGTGCGGCAATTGGATTGTCCGGCGGTAGATTAGAGGCCGCATACCGTGCGATTGGCATGAGCGATTGCTGGTAGCCAAGTGGCAGTAGCTGTGCTGCTGCGCGCATATCCAGTTCGATCAGCTGTTGTAGCGTGCGTTGCATGGCAGCAATGTCCACTTCGCGCTGCGCCTGGTGCAGCCACTGGTCACGACTTTCCAGCATGCTTACCATCAGCATTTGCAGACGGGTGGCATCGTTGTCGAAATAGCGCAAAGCCGTTTGCACTGTTTCGCCATGCTCGGCGTCATCCAGCAAGCCCAGCGTTTGCGAAGCTGCTTGCGCATAGAGGATCTGCGCATCCTCAGTCACTTTTGGTTGCGCGCCAAAACGGCTCATCAGCGGCATTTGCCTGGATAAATGCGCGCACAGGCTATCAATGGTGAAAATGCGCAAACGCGCGGGGTTCTCCATCAGTCGCCAGTTGAGTTTCCCTGCATGCTGCAAGGCTTGCAGGCTAAGCGTATGGGTAGTTTGTTTGTGCGGTTTTTCGGGCAATTTCCCGATAGCAGCGTTTTGCAGGCTGTCCAGGATGCGGCTGCGCATCTCTGCTGCTGCTTTATTGGTAAAGGTAATCGCGATGATTTCTTCCGGCTCCTGCACGTAGCACAGTAGTTTTAGAAAACGCTGTGTGAGCAGTTCCGTCTTGCCGGAACCGGCGGGTGCTTCGACAATGAAAGAGCTTAAATCCAACGCACGTTCGCGATTAACGGCATCAATTATTAACGGTTCGCTCATGACGCCTCCCGAGACCGTTCGAACTGCAATTTGCGCTCCGGCAGCCGCAACAAGGGCATCACCTCGCAATAGGCCAGTGCTTTTTCATCAGTAAAAATCACTGCTGCAAAACCGCTTTTGATTTCATTTGCCATCTCTTCGATACTGGCTTTCCAATGCGCTTGCAGGGCATTCCAGCCGTCGAATTGTTGAGCCAGTCCTTTGGGCTTCTCGGTATCGAAATCCGACAGATTTATGCCGCTAAAAGCATAATCAGCGGTTTTGACCATGCCGAACTGCAAGCCTGTGACGTGCATGTCGGTATCGTAAAATGTTGCATAGATAGGCAACTGCGGCTCTGTGATGCGCGCCTCGCCCCAATTGGTTACTGAGGGTTTGGCGCCGGTCTTGTAATCTACAAATACAATGTCACTGCCATCAACGGCGTGGATACGGTCTATCTTCAATTTAACTTCGATGCCATTAATCGTGACGGTTTTTTCGGCTTCGCAAGCGATGGTGTCAAAGCTTACACCACGTTCCAGTTCGAATCGCAGCCAGCCATCAATCAGTTTCTCCAGCCGTTCCTGCTCCAGTTTAAGCAAAGTGGGTGAGAAATGATGGCTGTTTTTCAGGCCTCGCAGCGCGTGGCTTGCTGCCTGTTTAATCGCATCGCTGCGTGCTTTTGGCGACATGGCCTGCAAATCAGCGAAGTGGCGGTGGTTCGTATTAAGGCACCAGAAATGCGCCAGCGTGTCGTGTACCAGTGTGCCGCGTGTCATCGCATCCAGGCCGCTCACTGGCGCTTCCAAAGCCTTTGCGCCAAGACAATAGCGGAAGAATGCCCACGCCGGGCACTTGGCTTGCGCGGCGAACAGTCCTGTTCCACCACGTACATGTTCGCCAGGTTGTACGGCGGGGGCGATATGGTCCTGCACATGTTCCATCTCGGCCTTGTCGGCGCTCAAGCGCTCCGCCAGCGTTTCGGCTAGAGGTGCTACCTTTGACATTGCAAGGTCTTGTATCAGAGGCGAAGCACGCAGTTGGGAATCACCATCCGTCATACTGCTGGAAAAGGTGATTTCCGTTGCCGAATGCAGGATCCGGTTATGCACGAGCACGGCAAAGGCAGCCTGCACGTGGTTATCTGCATTAGGTAGTCTGGCATTGCGCTGAATGGCGGCAGGCAATAGCGGGTTAGGGCGCGCTGGCGGCGGCCAGATGTGGTCGTTCATACCCATCACCCAAGCTGCATCCACCGGCATGCTTAGCGTTTCCATCATGCCCAGGATCTGTATCGGCGCTGCCTTTGTGCTTTCCGGCTGGAAAATCTGTGCGGTGCATATCTGCTGCAATGCGCGCAATGCAGCAGCATGGGAGAGCGAGTTATCCAGCAGGTCAAGCGCAGCCAGTTGTTCCAGCGACTTTTGCCAGGCCTTCGCTGTAAGCTGGTATTCCAGGCTTGTCAGGCTGCGCTCGCCAGGCCAGCGCAGGGCTTGCAGCTGGGCATCGAATTGTTTAGCCCAGCCGGAAGCCGCTTGTTTGTTGGGGTTTTTCAGAGCTAACGCTGCTTGCACATCGGCCAGCAAGGATGGCGTTAGTGCCTTTTGCTCGACAAAATTCAACCAGCTTGGTCGCGGCAATTGTGCAGGTAAATCTTCACGCATTTGTGCATCCAGTTGCGCGCGTGCATCAGCCTCGCTGACACTGGCAGACCAGAACGGTGACAGTAGCAGGCGAGAGATGTCTGTTTGTGCCAACTGATAGCTGCCGAGAAAATGCAGCAAGTTGAGCGCAGCCTGGATCGCGGGCTGCTGTACTAGTGGCGTGCCTAGCGAGAAGTTGTACTCACGGGCGGCAGTATCTGCGTATGGCTGGGCGGTTTCCGGGTGTAGTGTGTCATCCAGCAAATCTGCCAGCCGGTTGCGCACCGCATCCAGCCTGGGGGTGATGATGGCAAGCCGGGCATCATTGTTTTCAGCACGCATCTTGGCAGCCCAAGCGACAGCTGCGCGGCATTCCGCGTCTTGATCAGTCAGTCGGACATGTAGCGCACGGGCACTTTGCTGATTGGCCGTAGTGTATGTTTGCACCTCAACGCCGCGTTTGGCCAGTATCTCGCGCAAGCGTTGTTCCTGCGGGGCAACCTGGTCGTAACCAGCAAAGGCGATGCGTTGCGGCAATAAGCCGATGCCGTTCTTCAGGCAATCAAGCTGCCAATCTAGATGGCGTGCTGTCTCCAGCACTTGCAGTGCCTCGCAGCGCGCTTGGAACGCGCGCTGCCACTGCATGAACTGGCGTGTTTCCTCGGTCATCTTGTCATGCGGCAGCGGCAGCTTCCATGCGATGACGTAGCGATTTGCCTCCATTGCTGCTTCGCTCAGGCCGTCGATATCAAACAAATCGCCCAGGACGTTTTTTTGCAACGATTGCGTGATGACGGATTGCCACAGCATCTGCTCGTTGAATGGTGAAAGCAGCGTGGGCATGTGCATGATCTCGCCGCAAAGCAGCGCATCTTCAATGATGGTATCGAGCCATCCGGTAAGTGTGAATACTGGGGCCGCAGCACAGGCAGGTATATCTAAGCCAAGACTGTCACGAGCGATGTCGGATTGGATGCTGCGTACCAGACGTGCGGTGGAACAGAGAATGACGTAATCGGACATCGTATTATTGTAACGGGTATTCAATCCCTTGGCTTCACGGTAGAATCGATGCATCCAATAACAAAGGTTGTTCTATGCTTTCTAATATCAAAAAACAGCGCGGTGCCGTTCCCGTTATTGTTCTTTTAGCCGTAATCGCCATCTTGCTGCTGGCAGCTTACATCTGGTTCATGCTCACCTGGTCGTATTCCACAGGTGAGCGCGCCGGTTATGTACAGAAACTTTCCCATAAAGGCTATGTATGTAAGACTTGGGAAGGCGAGCAGGTGCTAGTCTCCATGCCTGGCACTCAGGCTGAGAAGTTCTATTTTACTGTGCGTGATGAAGCGATAGCCAAGAAAATCAACGAGGCCGTAGGCAAGCGCGTCGATCTTTATTATGAGCAGCATATCGGTTTGCCCACCAGTTGCTTTGGCGATACCCAGTATTTTGTGCAGGACGTGAAAGTGCTGGATAAATAAGAAACTTATGCAATCAAATTCCAAAAAATTTGCGTTCCTGGCGTATCTAGGTTTCACGGCGATTCCGTTATATCAGGCAATAGATATCTGGATCAACGGCTTGGAAAGTTATAGCCGTCAAACCAACGAGAGTTGGATTATCCAATACTGTACCGAGTTTGGAGTGCGTTTATTCGGGCAGGAGCATGCCTATCGTGGAGTCTCGGTGTGCCTGGTTATTTTTGCTGTGTTGATAGGCTTGTTGCTTTATCTTGGGTCAAAGCGTTCGGATAAAAATCAGTAATGGCAGAAAGCAAAAACTACATCACGCCGGAAGGCTACGCCGCGATGGAAAAAGAGTTTCAGCATCTCATCAAGACGGAACGGCCGGAACTGGTGAAAGTCATCTCCTGGGCAGCAAGCAATGGCGATCGCAGCGAGAATGGCGATTACATCTACGGCAAGCGCCGTTTACGGCAGATCGATTCACGTATCCGCCACCTGACCAAACGTATGGATGCCGCCGAAGTGGTATACAGCAATACGCAGAGCAATACCGAGAAGGTGTATTTCGGTGCCTGGGTCACGCTGTACAACCTGGAAGATGACAGCGAGAAAACCATTCGTATCGTTGGGCAGGATGAGCTTGATCCCGCACAGGGCTATATTTCCTGGGTGTCACCCATGGCCAGGGCATTGCTGGGGAAGAATCTGGGGGACACGGTAAAAGTGGCGACGCCTGCGGGTGAGACAGAATACGAGGTTAGCGAAATTCGCTATGTTTAGGATGTTTGCAACCTTTAACTTTGTTTGTTATCTTAGTTGGTATATGAAACGCATTCTAACGATATTTCTGGTGTTATGGCTGCCGCTGTTCATGCAATCCGCATGGGCGATGAGCACGCACATGGCGCTACAGGGAACACGAACAACCATTGATTTGAAAGTCCATCAGGATGTGGTTTCTGAGTCTTGCCATCATTATGGTGAAAAAACCGATACGCAACAGGTAACACATCGCCATCATTGTGCACATTGCCTG
Organism: Pseudomonadota bacterium; assembly: GCA_029781535.1. Taxonomy (GTDB): domain Bacteria; phylum Pseudomonadota; class Gammaproteobacteria; order Burkholderiales; family Methylophilaceae; genus Methylophilus. The sequence continues at coordinate 65,961 of JAKOWL010000209.1, read as the reverse complement.
GCATGTGCAATCAGCATGGCATCCGCCAGTTTTGATGGCGCTCCTCGCCTGTACCTGCCTGAACCTGCTCAGGAAAACGCCAGCAGCGTATCTGCGCAGTATTTTTCCGTTCATTTGCCCGCCGCAATCAAACCACCTATATCTACCTAGTATCGACAGCCAAATTGCGTCCGCGATTTGGTAATGCTTATATGGATAATGGAGGTTTATATGGTCTGGCAACCTTTTGTTGCTCCCTTTAGAAAAGCTGGCCTGGCAGCGGTAGTTCTGCTGGCTGGTTGTGCGACGTTCAGTCATGACGCCGGTTTTGGCGAAGTGCAAAACACCACGCAGCAATATATCCGGCAAAAGCCTGTCTGGGTGACGACTGATGCGCAGAAAGCCCAGAATGATGAACAGGTGCAGAAGCTGCTCTCTACGTCGTTGAGCGTTGAGGATGCGGTACAGATTGCGCTTTTGAATAATCCCCGACTGCAGGCTGATTTCTATGAACTGCAGAAAGCCGAGGCGAGTATGGTGCAGGCAGGGCGGCTGCCTAATCCCAGCTTCTCGATGTTGTATGCCAGACACGATGGTGATTACAGTATTGAACAGAAGCTGTCCTTCAATATCATGGCACTGCTGATTGCGCCCAAGGCAAGTGAGGTGGAAAAAAGATATTTTGCCGCGACCAAGCAGGCTGTGACACAGCGGGTATTGGCTGTCGCAAACGAGACGCGCCGGGCGTATTACGACGCATTGGCGGCGAAGCAGCGTTTGCATTATCTGGAGCAAGTCAAAGGTGTTTCAGAGGCTACGTCAGAGCTAGCCAGGCGCATGCAGGCGGCTGGTAACTGGAGCGCGCTGGATGCAGCCAGGGAACGTGCCTTTTATGCGGATACCAAGATAGAACTGGGCAAGGCCGAGCACCAGCAGTTAGTTGCGCAAGAGGCGCTCGTGCGATTGTTAGGGTTGCCGAATGCTGAAAAGCTCCAGTTGCCAGAACGCTTGCCTGATCTGCCAGCTAGCCAGGACAGCCTGAAACAGGTCAATCCAGACGATTTTTCCAAACGCCTGGATTTGCAGCAAATGCGTGCGAGTACTGATGCGCTGGCACAATCGCTTGGTTTGACCAAAACTACCCGCTTCATCAATGTGCTGGAACTGGGGCCTGTACGCAGCTTGGATGGCCGGCGTGGCGACCCCGCCAAGAAAGGCTTTGAGGTTCGCTTCGAACTGCCGATTTTTGACTGGGGGACTGCACGGGTGAAGCGGGCGGAAGCTGAGTATATGCAGGCAGTGCAGCAAGTTTCTGCAGCCGCTGTGGATGCTGCTTCTGAAGTCAGGACGAGTTATGACCTGTACCGCAGGAATTATATGGTCGCCCAGCAATATCGTGACGAGGTGCTGCCGCTACGCGAAAAGATGGCGCAGGAAAACCTGCTGCGCTTCAACGGCATGCTGATCAGCCCGTTCGAACTGATTGCGGATGCGCGCAGCCAAGTGCTGAGCGTGGTGAGTTATATCGATGCGCTGCGTGATTTCTGGGTGGCAGAGACGCAGCTTGAACAATCGCTGATTGGCAAACCGCTGAATCAGGAAAGGAATTGACATGGTTTCCCGTAGAGCATTTTTGCAATTTTCCGGTGCGGCTTTGGCCATGAGTGCAGTGAACAAGGCTGCATTGGCCGGATTGCCAGAGCTGGTGACAATAGATAACGCAGATACACAAAAACTGTTGTATCCGGAAACCGGCAGGCCGTATCACCCGGTAGCGACTCTGAATGGTTGGAGCTTGCCATGGCGTATGAACAACGGGGTGAAAGAGTTCCACCTGGTGGCGGAGCCGGTCAGGCGCGAGATGGCACCAGGCATGGTGGCACATCTATGGGGCTATAACGGCCAAAGCCCCGGGCCGACCATCGAGGTGGTGGAGGGCGATCGAGTGCGTATCTTCGTGACCAACCGTCTGCCGGAAATCACCAGCATCCACTGGCATGGGCAGCGCCTGCCTAACGGCATGGACGGCGTGTCTGGCCTGACGCAGCCGCCGATAGAGCCGGGCAAGACTTATGTGTATGAGTTCGAGGCGAAGCGCGCGGGCACATTCATGTATCACCCGCATGCCGATGAGATGACGCAAGTGGCCATGGGCATGATGGGCATGTGGGTTACGCATCCCAAGAATCCCAACAGCATGAAGGTGGATCGCGATTATGCCTTCCTGATGAGCGCTTATGATATCGATCCGGGCAGCTATACGCCGCGCACCAACACGATGCTGGAATTCAATCTATGGGCCTTCAATAGCCGCGTGTTTCCCGGCATCGCGCCGTTCGTAGCCAAACAAGGCGAGAAAGTCCGTATCCGTATCGGTAATCTGACGATGACCAACCATCCTATCCATTTGCATGGGCACGAGTTCGAGGTTGCCGGCACAGGTGGCGGATGGGTGCCAAAAGCTGCGCGCTGGCCAGAGGTGACGACCGATGTGGGCGTTGGGCAATCCAGAGCAATCGAGTTCATTGCCAATGAGCTGGGCGACTGGTCGTTCCATTGCCATAAATCCCACCATACGATGAACGCGATGGGGCATCAGGTCCCCAATATGATAGGTGTGAGCCAGCGCGGGATTGCCGAGCAGTTTGGGAAACTGGTGCCTGACTACATGCAGATGGGAGAGACCGGCATGGCGGAAATGGTGGATATGGCAGAGATGATGTCCATGCCGCTTCCGGAAAATACCTTGCCGATGATGGCCGGCAATGGGCCGTTTGGTGCCCTTGCCATGGGTGGTATGTTTACTACGCTGAAAGTGCGTAAAGACTTGCCTAAGGATTTTTATGGCGATCCGGGCTTTTATCAGCAACCCAAAGGCACATCCGCTTACGAATGGGCAGGTGCGTTGCCGGAGGCTCCTCAAGCACCTGTACCTGCCAAGGAAACGCCAGCTGCAGTAGAATTGCAGGTGAAGAAACCCGGCCATGAGCATGCCGGGCATTAGGAGAGGCTATGAGCTTTGTCATCATCAAGTACCTGATTACGGCTGCAGTCGTGGTAGCGGTCTCCGAGGCCGCCAAGGCAAGTGACAGGCTTGGCGGGCTGATCGCCGCATTACCGATGGTGACTGTGATGACGCTGATTTGGCTGTATGTGGAAAAACAGCCTGCCGAAAAGATCGCCAACCATGCTTGGTACACTTTCTGGTATGTGCTGCCTACGCTGCTGATGTTCCTGCTGTTCCCATACCTGCTGTCAAAAATCGGCTTCTGGCCGACGTTAATGGCGAGCGTAGTCATCACGCTGGTGGTTTTTTATCTCTATGCCCTAGTAATGGCTAAATTCGGTGTCAATTTGCTGTGACAAAGCGGTTTGATGTCTTTTGCAAAGTCGTCGATAACTTTGGCGACATCGGTATCTGTTGGCGTTTGGCAAAACAGTTGCAGGCAGAGCATAGGGTAGATGTAAGATTGTTCGTGGACGACCTGCAGGTTGCCAGCCGCATCATTCCCAATCTGGATGCATCGAACATGTCGCAAATCATCGACAAGATTCGAATCGTGCGCTGGAATGTTGCAACGCGGTTTTCCGACTATCCCGATGCGGTGATCGAGGCTTTTGGCTGTGAATTGCCGCAGGCTTATATGGCGCACATGCCGGCTGAAACGGTATGGGTGAATCTGGAGTACCTGTCTGCCGAGCCGTGGGTTGAGGGCTTTCATGGTCAGCATTCCAACTTTGGCGCGACGCAGCACAGGCGCTATTTCTTCTATCCCGGCTTTACTGAAAAGACCGGTGGATTGCTGCGCGAGAATAATCTACTGAATTTGTCATTATTGAGCAGCCGGTCTGTAAGCCTTGTCCCGCTTGCCTTGCAGGGCATTGGTCTGGCTAATGACACGCGCGAGGCGCTGATACTTTCTTTATTCTGCTACCCGCATGCACCTGTCGGCGAGTTGTTGCGGCAGCTCTCGCAGGCACCATGGAAATGTGTGGTTTACATCTCTGCGTCTATCTCGTTTCCGGCAGTTCAGTCGTTCTTTGGACTTGAAAAAATAGATATAGGCGCCAAATACATAAAAGGCAGCTTAGTCGTAATCATTTTGCCTTTTCTGAGTCAGGACGATTACGATGCGCTGTTGAGGATTTGCGACCTGAATTTTGTGCGGGGTGAGGACAGCTGGATACGCGCCATCTGGGCAGAAAAACCTTTCATCTGGCAGCCATACCGGCAGGATGAAGATGCGCATCTGGATAAGTTGAATGCGTTCCTGGAGTTGTTCTATGCGGATTCCCGGCAGAAACAGCTAATCCGCAAGGCACATGAATACTGGGCAACAGGGCAGGGTGATGCGAGTGTTTTCGGTGAGTATCTGCGATATTTGCCGGATATCCAACGTGATACCGCCCGGCAATCCGCCAAGTTGGCCGGCCAGGTGGATCTGGTGTCTAACTTGGTGTTTTTTATTGAAAATTTAAGAGAAACTCGCGTATAATGCGCGGTTTGATTTTATCCCCCAATTTATTAAAGAATTCAAGCTATGAAAATTGCACAAGAACTTCGCGTTGGTAACGTGGTGATGATCGGTAACGATCCGATGGTGATCGTCAAGACCGAATACAATAAATCCGGCCGTAACTCAGCCGTGGTGAAAATGAAAATGAAAAACTTACTGACAGAAGCGCCAAGCGAGAACGTATATGGTGCACAAGACAAGTTTGACGTGATCGTGCTGGAGAAGAAAGATGTGACTTACTCTTACTTCGCAGACCCGACCTACGTATTCATGGATACTGAGTACAATCAATATGACGTGGATGCAGAGTACATGGCTGACGCGTTGCCTTTCCTGGAAGATGCGATGCCATGTGAGGTGAAGTTCTATAACGGCAAAGCCATCTCCATCGAACTGCCAACCACAGTCGTACGCGAAATCACCTACACTGAGCCAGCTGTAAAAGGCGATACCTCAGGTAAAGTGATGAAACCTGCGAAGATCGCTTCAGGTTACGAAGTGGCCGTGCCTTTGTTCTGCAACCAAGGCGACAAGATCGAAATCGACACACGTACCGGTGAATACCGCAACCGTGTCATGAAATAACAGGCAACTTATCTGGCATTAAAAAAAGGCGCTTCAAGCGCCTTTTTTGTTATCTATTTGCCGGTCAGTTTCTTTTCTATTTCTTGTTCTGCTGTTATCCAGTAGTCAGCTGCGTAGCCTTTGAAGCCATCTCTCTCAGCCAGGTAATAGGCAGCAACTTCGATCATTTTATAACGCTCGAATGGGCTGTTCGCGGTTGCGGTTTTTTTTGTGCTGGCTTTTTTGGCGGCAGGTTTCTTTTCAGCTACAGCTTTTGGTGCAGCTGCAGCTTTAGTTGCAATTTCAGCTTTAGGTGCAGCCGCAGCTTTCGGTGCAACTTCGGCTTTAGGTGCAGCCGCTTTTTTGGGTGCTGCTGTTGTGGTAGTTTTGGTGGTTGCCATAGATGCTCCTTCGTAAAGAGTGTGCTAAAAATTAAGTGGCTTGTGGCCGACTATGTCTATGATATTAAATCGTGCCGCCTACTGTCAAACCGTCTATCTTGAGAGTGGGTTGTCCAACCCCAACAGGAACGCTTTGTCCTTCCTTGCCGCAGGTACCGACACCGCTGTCGAGCGCCATGTCGTTGCCCACCATGCTGACCTTGGTGAGGACGTCCGGCCCGTTGCCAATCAGTGTGGCACCTTTGACGGGGTAGGTGATCTTGCCATCTTCGATCATGTAGGCTTCAGCGGCGCTGAACACGAACTTGCCGCTAGTGATATCTACCTGGCCGCCACCAAAGTTGGCCGCGTACAGGCCTTTCTTGACAGACTTGATGATCTCCGCAGGGTCTTTGTTGCCGTTCATCATATAGGTGTTGGTCATGCGCGGCATGGGGATATGGGCATAGCTTTCACGGCGTGCGTTTCCGGTGACGCCCATGCCCATCAGGCGGGCGTTCAGGCTGTCCTGGATATAGCCGCGCAATATGCCGTTCTCAATCAGCACGGTCTGCTCAGGCACGTTGCCTTCATCGTCAATGCTGAGAGAACCGCGGCGATGCATGATGGTGCCATCGTCCACGATGGTGATGCCTTTTGCCGCGACCTGTTTACCTATCATGTTGGAAAATGCGCTGCTGCCTTTGCGGTTGAAGTCACCTTCCAGACCATGGCCGATAGCCTCATGCAACAAGATGCCGGGCCAGCCAGCACCCAGTACCACCGTCATGCTGCCCGCCGGAGCGGGGCGTGCTTCCAGATTCACCAGTGCCTGATGCACTGCCTTTTGTGCATAGTCCTGTAATACTTCGTCCGTGAAGTAGCTGTAGTCGAAACGGCCACCGCCACCGGAGGAGCCTTGCTCGCGGCGGCCATCCTGTTCCACATGCACTTGCACGGAAATGCGTACCAGCGGGCGAATGTCGGCGGCCATCACACCGTCACTGCGGGCAACTAGTACGACATCATATTCTCCGGCGATACTGGCCATGACCTGCGTCACGCGCGGGTCAATAGCTTTGGCAAAGCGTTCCAGCCGTTCTAGCAATTTGACCTTGGCATCGGCAGAGAGAGATGCGATTGGATCATGAGGCACATACAATGCCTGTGATGGACGTGCGATGATGCTTTTGGCTGTCTGTTCGCCGCCCATTGCGGCAATGGATCTGGTCGCCGCTGCGGCTTGCTGCAAAGCGGGCAGGTTGATGTCATCGGAGTAGGCGAAGGCGGTTTTCTCGCCGCTGACCGCACGTACACCTACACCCTGGTCTATGCTGAAGTTGCCGGATTTGACCTGGCCTTCTTCCAGCCCCCAGCTCTCTGAACGGGTATATTGGAAGTACAGGTCTGCATAATCGACCTTGTGGCTGAGAATGCTGTCCAGCACACCTTGCAGTGATGTCGGCGTGAGGCCTGCTGCTGTGAGCAGGGTGCTTTGGGCGATGTTAAGGGTATCGGGCTGCATAAGTTAAATCATTGTTACCATTAAAGACACTATAGCAGACTGTTTGTTGCAGTGTCTTTAAGTAAGTTCTGCAGAATCTGGCAACAATGCTTATTAAATTGCCTTGATGGTTTTGTGTTTGAGTGCTGGCAGACTTTTGCGCAGGCTGGTTTGATAGTCCCGGTTGATGTTGGCGATCACGATACCGGAGCCGCGAGATAGCCTGTCCAGCACCACGCCCCATGGATCGACGATCATGCTATTGCCATGTGTTTCACGCCCGGATATATGATAGCCGCCTTGTGCCGGAGCGATGACATAGCACAGGTTCTCAATCGCGCGAGCGCGAATCAGGCTCTCCCAATGGGCTTTGCCAGTGGTTTCGGTGAAAGCTGCTGGTACAACGATGATATCGACTTGCCCCATCGCCCGGTATAGCTCGGGGAAGCGTAAGTCGTAACAGATAGACAAACCAATCTTGCCAAAGGGTGTATCAACGACAACGACCTCGTTACCTGATTCGATCGTGTTTTCCTCGTGATAGTGTTCTGAGCCCAAATCCAAGCCGAATAGATGGATTTTGTCATAGCGGGCAACTTGTACGCCCTTGTCGTTATATACAAGGCAGCTATTACGCACCTTGTTAGGAAAGTTGCTCACCAAAGGCACTCCTGCACCAATAATCCAGATCTTGTGCTCACGTGCTTTGCGTGACAGGAATTGCTGAATCGGTCCTTCGTTTGGTTTTTCGCGCACGGCAACCTTATCGGCGTCTTTTGCTCCCATGATGCCGAAGTACTCAGGCAGCACGACGATTTGCGCACCTTTTGCAGCTGCCATGTCAATCAGGCGCTCGGCCTCGATAAGATTGGAGCTGACTTGTGGGCTGGATGCCATTTGTATGCCGGCTACACGCACGGTTTGCGTTTTTTTAGCCGGGGCGCTACGAGTGGTGTTTGGTTTCATGTGCTTACCTATTGCAATGGGTTGTTGTTATTGAGTTTATCATCATCCTTTTTTGATTTTACCTCTTGCGGATTGTTCCAGGTGCCAGTAATCACGTATTCTGAGCTGGCAATCTTGTTAAGAGGGTCTTTCAGTATCTTTTGCGCAACAAATGCGGCTGCGCCCGCGATAGGGCCGCCGGCCAATGCGGCTAGCGATAGGGAGTCGCTGACATGTGGCATCACTTTGATATTCAGGTTCTGCGTCTCGGTCTTGAGGTTGGTCTCGCCCTTGATATTTGCTTCCGCGGCTGGCCCTGTCATGAAGAAATCATTGCTGCGCAAGATACCGTTGTTGATCTGTGCGGTAGCGCTGATCTGGTCGAATGCGAAACCTTCGCTGAATAAGTCGCGAAAATCCAGCGTCAGGCGTCTGGGCAAGCTTTGCAAACTGAGCAGGCCAAGCAAGCGGCCAACCCCGGGTTGAACTTTCAGTATTTGCCCTTTCTTAGCATCTAGTGTGAAATTCCCACTCAATGCGCTTGTGTCAAATTCCTGTGGACTGCCCGGCCATTGCAGTTGGCCTGACATTTCGGCTTCACCGCCCTTTACCATATCCGCTTGACCAAAACGCTTGAGCGTTTTGCCGATGTTATTGGCGACCAGACTGAATTTGATATTGGTGCTGGGGTGGTGTGTCCAGTTTTGCCAGATACCATCTGCATTCAAGGTGCTATCGCTGTTAGCAATATTCAGTTTCTGGATGACCCAGTCGTCTCCATTCTCATAAGCGTTCAATGTTAACTTGCCAAGCTGTTTTTCACCAACCTGAAAATTTTCCGCGATGACATCCAGCGCTGGATAAGACTTGTCCTTAGGACGAATGTCTCTGGCAGTTTCGATAGTTTGATTACTGTTCTGCGAGGAAGGGATAGTGAGTTGCTTGAGTCGGGCGATAATTTTGCCGTTCCCCTGAGATTGCCAATCTACATCACCGCTGACTTCATTGCTGACGATATTCATGTTCAGGCCGCGGTTGGCCGGGTGTGCGACGACGTGCAGGTCATTTAGTTGACGGCCATAAATATGGAATTTATGAACTGAGAAATCAGCTTTTTGGATCGGCAGCGCCGCATCCTTATTGGTTTTGGATCCGCTGCCAAGTGCTTCCAGCCAGGCGTCAGCATCGAGTTCGTCCAGTTTTCCGCGGACCGTAAGCCCATTCTCAGTAGGCGTTTGTACGGGGGCGTTGACGGCAATATCCCCCCGCTCAATCTGCGCATTACCTGATTGCAGCTGGCGCAGCAGGATGCCGGAGATAGCACTGCCGTAATTGACCTGGATCGAATCACGCGTCTCGCTAATCTGCTTTTTGACGAGGCTGAAAGCCAAAGATTGATCTGCAGACTTTCCGATTGGAGAGGGCAGTTGTATCGCCATCCCGTTGAGATTGGATTTGACAGTGACGTCCATCAATGGTTTTTTGACATTCAGTTCGCCAGACCAGTCCACGCTGCCTTGCAGTTTTTGCGCCAGAGGGTGGTCTACAGCCTGTCTGATACCTGTATCGCTGACCCGGCCGCTGGCCATCACGTGAATTGCCTTATCTGCCCCGGCTTTCAGGGTGATCTGTGCAGGGCCGCCCAGAATCTCGGTCTTGATGTTTTGAGCCGCAAGGTTGTTCTCTGTAAAGTTCAGTGCGCCATTGATGTTATTCAACTGCGGTAACCCCGCGGCTTTGTCGGCGAAAATGGTGCCATTGCTGACGGTGTATATTCCTTTGTATTTTGCCGATTCCAGATCCTGCATCGGGATTTTCAGGTCAAGCAACAGCTTGCCTTGGCCGGCTGTCTTAAGTGTATCGGTAAAGCCTTGTGTAACGAGTTTTACCGGGCTTTCATTCACGAATCGCACCCCATCTTCTACCGGACCAGTGACTTCGCTGCTGATAAGCAGCATAGGTGAGTCCGCATCGAGTTGCGGGATGACAGTTCTGCTTTTGATGACCTGATTGCGGAAAATATGCCCCTTGTTCGCATTCAGTTCCATGCGTTTGCCCTCAAACAGCATGTCAAGCCCTAATCCCTGAATGTTTGGCCAGCCGGTTCCATATTCCATTTCCACATCGCTGATCTTGGCGGTAACGCGGAATAGCCCCTTCTGGGTATCGAGCTGATTGCTGGCGGTCACATAAGGGAAGTCGGCCAGTTTGCCCTTGACAATGACTTTGATGTCTTCAGCTTTGCCGCTCAAAATCGAGGTGTCCAGCCAGTGCAGGGTTGCTTCTCCTAAAATGATTGGGTAATAGAACGGTGCGTATTTGGCGTTGCCCTTGCCAAAATTGCCCTCCAGGTCCAGGTAATCGCCCTTGTTACTATCATGCGTGTAGCTGGCACTTACCCTGCCCGCCAGATGCGCATTGGCTAGATGCAGATTCTCGGTAGTAATCACTGTGTTGCTGTCGTTTTGTTGCCACAGAATATCCCCTTTAAGCACATCAAGGGGCACTGGCCAGCGCAGAATGTCCTTTAAGTCCAGAACAGCCTGCTGGCTGTCTAATTTTAAAATCCCATGTTTTTCATCTGCTTGTATATTTCCCGTCAATTTGGAGATGCCGGGAATTTTTTCGTAAGCCTTGATCGAGAGGTCGCTGAACTGGGTATTGATGCCATAAGTCAGGGTAGTGGAGCTGTTACCTTGCCAGCGCAAGTCCAATTTGGTCAATAAGCCACTGGGAGCCATGTTTTCCAATTGCTGCATTCTGTTGGCCGGAATAGGGAAGTAGCCGGCAAATTCCCGTAAGGATTCCAGGCGTACCGTATCCAGCTTCAGTATGGCGTTCATGCTTGGCTGGCCATTCGAAATGGTGTTGGTAAAGCGTACATAACCTTGCTGGATATTAAGTCCATTACTTGTGGTCAGCTGGATGTTGTCCGCTTCGAAAGTGGAGGTGTTTTTTGTCCGCAGGAGGCTTAATTGCCCGGCAAGGCGATTTAAGGTCAGCAACTTGTTTTGCTGCTTGAGTAGACTGCTGACATCACGCAAGGCAACGTCGGATTGGATTTTGTCGATTCTGTTCTCATCAAAGTGCAGGCTTAGACTGGCGGTGCCGTAGCCTGACTGTAAATTGAACGGGTAATCCAGCCATTGTTTCCAGACGGATAAGTCAGTATCAATCAGCTTGGCATGAATATCCCCATGCCAGCTGGCAGTTTTACTGACATCGTTGCCATAAAAGCGGCCATTGATATCGATTGGGTGTGTAGTGCCAAGCGAAGGCGTTGCATGCAAGGTAAACTCGTGTTGTCCTGTAATCCGGCTCAGTATCGGACGGTCAAGGCGAAAATCCAGTTTGTTCAGAGAAAGCGCTGGTGCTTTTCTAAAATCGTCTTGCCAGATGACGCTTGCATCCTTGATGTTGATTTCACCTTGTCTCAGGAGCCAATTGGCCAGCTCCGGATTGCTTTTGCCGCTCAGCGGGATGCCTGCCACGAACACGTCCCCATTGGTTTCGCGCCTTACCACTAACTGAGGCGAAAGGATGGTCAGGTTGGAAAGCCGTGGCTGCAGGCTGGAGAGGCTTTTCCATGAGAGAGTGGCAATGATGTGCTCGAATTCCAGTGCAGGGCGATCCTTTGTGTCATAGACAGTGATCTGGCTGACCGCAAGTATCGGCCGTACATGATCCCATGTGGCACGAATGTCGCCGATAGCGATTTTTTGTTGGGCAACCTTGGACACCCTGGCGGCTATCTCATCTTTATATTGATGGATGTTAGGCAACAAATAGAACTGCAAGGTCAGGTAGCCCCCCAGTACTATAATGGCGGCTGTCGCAAGTAAGATTGAAGCGTAACGAAGTATCCGGCGGAAAGACTTTATGATCATGTTGGGGCTTTAAGGTTTCGGGGCTATTTTACTGCATAAGTCATCAGTTTCCAGCGTTTTTTGCGCCGGTTTTCGTTAGAATAACGCCTTTTGTGTACAGCCGCTGACACATCCCGTTTTAAAAGACAGAGAAAGACTTGATCCAGTTTAAAAACATCAGCCTCGCCAGAGGCGCCAAACCACTGATCGTTGAGGCTTCCTTCCAGTTGCACCCAGGACAGAAAGTCGGATTGACTGGCGCCAACGGCACAGGGAAATCCAGCCTGTTCGCATTGCTGCGAGGCGAGCTGCATCAGGAGCAAGGTGATCTGGAGATTCCCGCGCAATGGGTGATTGCCCATGTGGCACAGGAGACGCCGGCACTGAATCAGGCGGCCATCGAGTTTACGCAGGACGGTGATGCCGAGTTGCGGCAGGTGCAGGCGGCGCTCAGTCATGCAGAGGTGGAGCATCAGGGGGAACGTATCGCAGAACTGCATCATCGGTTGGCAGATATCGACGGGTATGCGGCATATGCACGTGCTGCCAGCCTGCTGGATGGTCTTGGTTTTGCACAGGCAGATTTTAGCCGGCCGGTACGGGATTTTTCCGGCGGCTGGAGAATGCGGCTCAATCTGGCGCGTGCGCTGATGTGCCGCAGCGATGTATTGCTATTGGACGAGCCGACCAACCATCTGGATCTGGATGCGGTGATCTGGCTGGAAGGCTGGCTGCGTGATTATCGCGGTACGCTGTTGCTGATTTCGCACGACCGCGATTTTCTCGATAACGTAGTGGATAACGTACTGCATATCGAGCGCCAGCGCATCACGCTCTATCGTGGCGGTTATAGTGATTTCGAACGTCAGCGCGCGGAAAAGCTGGCTTTGCAGCAGGCGATGTTCGAGAGGCAGCAGCGCAAGGTGGCGCATCTGCAAAGTTATATCGACCGTTTTCGCGTACAGGCTACCAAGGCTCGGCAGGCACAAAGTCGAATCAAGGCGCTGGAAAGGATGGAGCGCGTTGCTGCCGCACATGTGGATACCCCATTCAGTTTCAGCTTCAAGCCACCCAAGGCATTGCCTGACCCGCTGACAGTGTTGGATAAAGTCAGTGCGGGTTATGTTGACAAACCCATTCTGCAGGGTGTCCAGCTCACGATACGACCTGGCCAGCGCATCGGCCTGTTAGGCAAAAATGGCGCAGGCAAATCCACTTTGATGAAGCTGCTGGCAGGAGAACTCAAGGCGGGGCAGGGGACGCGTACCGATGCCAAGGATCTGAATATCGGTTACTTTGCGCAACATCAACTGGAGCAGTTGCGGCTCAACGAGTCCCCGTTGCAGCATATGCAGCGGCTTGACCCGGCTACGCGCGAGCAAGATCATCTGGATTATCTGGGCGGTTTTGATTTCCGTGGGGATATGGCAAAAACCCCTTGCGAACATTTTTCCGGCGGCGAGAAATCACGTCTGGCGTTGGCGTTGTTGATCTGGCATCAGCCGAATCTGCTACTGCTGGATGAACCAACCAACCATCTGGACCTGGATATGCGCGATGCCTTGAGTTTTGCCTTGCAGGATTTCACAGGCGGCGTCATCATCGTTTCGCATGACAGGGCATTGCTGCGCGCCACTTGTGACCAGTTCCTGCTGGTGACTGATGGTCGTGTCCAAGAGTTTGATGGTGATCTGGACGATTATAAGCAATGGCTGTCTAATCAAAAGGCACAGCAAAAAACAGCCGCCCTGGAAGCCAAGCAGGACGCACCTTCCAGGGCATCGTCTTATGCGCAGAACAAGGCTGATAGGCAGGCGCGCATCGCCGCCCGTCGCCCTATCGTCAAGGCGATCGAGACTGCAGAAGTAACGTTAGCCAAATTGCATGCCGAAAAGAACTTGCTGGATACGCGGGCTGCCGATAACAGTCTGTACGAGCAATCGAGACGGGATGAGCTTCAGACTTTGCTGATACGGCAAGCCGCGGTCAATGATGAGATAGAAACGCTGGAGATGCAATGGCTGGATTTACAGACACAGCTTGAAGCATTGCCGCCAGTAGATTAAAGTAACTCAAAGGAAACGAACAATGAACGAAATGACTTTTTCACAACGCCTGCGTCTTTTGCATGGCACTTGTCTGGCAGAGAGCTATAGTGACGGCCATCAGCCCAGTACCAACCTGGCGGATTATGATGCGCTGGATGCAGCGCACTATCTTGCCAGCATGCTGACGGTCAAGGCGATTCAGTCTGCCGAACGTAATCCTGCGCAAGAGCGGGTCGAAAACTTCGATATGATGAGTGTCTATCACGCCTATGCATTGCTGGTATATGCGTTCCTGACCATGCCGCTGGGGCAAGAGGAGATCGACCCTGCGTTCGAAAGCGCGCAGATCATTATCGCCAAAACACTGTTCTCCGGTGTGAGTGATGCGGAACTGGTCGAAATCATCGATAGCGGTTTCAATAAATTCAATCTGATCGCCGAGGCCGAAAGCGAGCATTGGGCGGAGTTCCGGGAAAACCTGGATAAAGTGACAGTCAGTTTCGTGATTGCTGGTACGGACGACGACACGCCGCATGACAAAGCCGAGATGTACCCGATAGCAGGGCAGTTGCTAAGCCAGTTGTGCGAGGCGTTTGAGGCAGCTTGATGTAGTTTGGCTGCTAATCTTTCTTTTTTTCGATTACGTTTTCCTTGTATATCGCTCTCAAGTCCTGATTCATGACGAGTGCTTTAAGTAATAGCAAAGCGTCTTTTTTTCTTGATAATGGGTAACGGTTTTTCAAATAAATCCATATTTTTTTGAACCGACTCTTACCTTCAAAAAGATAAAAATAGTCTTGCAATGCACAGGCTGTTTCCTTACTGGGTGTAAATATGTTGAAATCTTGCTTAATATGCTGATACATGCCCAGCCCAGCCAGGAAGCTCAAGGTGTAAGTTTCCTTTTGAAGCGTCTTATCATTCCCACTTTTCATATTAATCGCGCCAATGGCGTTGTTACCATGTTGACGGTACTTTGAGAGGGGTTCTTCCAAAAATGCCCGTTTACCTTTTAGCTCCGAAATGATTGCAATATGGAAATCAAACGGTACTTTAGGTTTAACCGGGATGACTAAGTCTGCCAAAGAGCGATTGATCATCATCGATGCGCCTTGCACAGCATTTGCAAAGATAATGCCTTTAATCCCTGTGACAGTTCCTCTCTTGCCAATAAATTTAGACTTGATCAGGTTCAAGTTTGAATCAACGATTTCAGCTTCTGAATGCACCAATGCTGGAATCTTTGCTTTTGTTTCGAGCTGTTGCATCGCAATGAGAAGTTTTTCGAGCTTGGTTGGTGCCCAAACGTCATCCTGATCACAGAAGGCAATGTAATCTTCCTTCGATGCTTGCAGTGCCTGATAGAAATTCAGGTTAAAACCCAGATTGCCCAGATCATCCTGAATAAGAGTGATTCTAGGGTCTTGTTGGCCTAGTGACTTGACTAACGATACTGTGTTGTCCTTTGATCCGTCATCTCGCACATATAGATGCCAATGTGGATAGGTCTGGCTCTGCAATGATCCGATCTGTTCGCGCAGATAGCGTTCCCCATTGTAGGTGGCCATCACTATGCCGATGGTTGGTTTGTTGTTAGGTTCTATGGTCATTTATTGATTGGATAGATTTTTAAGGAAGTCGTTAAAATAATTCAACACTGTTTTTTCGGTACAGTGTGTTTCGGCGAAAGCCAAACTGCTGTCGGCCAAGCCGGTGGATAATGCTTTTGACGAAAGGAGCATATCGATCTTCTGTGCCAGGTCATCCGGGTTCTTCGCTTCGCAGAACAGACCGGTTTTGCCGTCCTGAATGTAGTCATGCACGCCTACAGAATTCGTGACGACCATGGGTTTACCAAAGAACATGCCGGATACGATGGTCACGTGGCCGCATGGTACTTCGTTGTCACGCAGTGGCACGACCATCAGGAGGCTGTGCAGTAGAACATTGAGGGCCTGATTCAAGGGGATGTTCGTCAGCACTGTAACGTTTTGGGGAATCTCCAGCCCATGCAGATATTGCGGATGTGTGACTACAACCAATTGAACGGAGGGCAGTTTTTTCATTGCTGTAAATAGTGTCGGGAAGTCCCGTCCCTGACTGCCTAGCGCACAAATATAATTGCCTTCAATCATGCGAGGGGCATTCTGGTCTATCTTCGGGCGATGTACCGACCAGTGGATCATGTCGATCCGCTCAATCGGAATGTCGAAATAGTCTGCGTAAAGTTGTTTCTCAGCTGTGGAGTAAGTCACAAATTTTTGTGGCTGCTGGTACGCTTTTGTCATCAACGTATGCTGAAGCCCTTTAGGCAGGGTGGTGAAGTTGAACGAATAGACCAGATGCGACAATGTTTTGTTGCGCACCGATGCAATGGTGCTGCTGTATAGTGCCGGCCTCGGGCCGTGGGATACCAGCAGGCCATTGGAATTGTTTGCTAGATTGAAAGCATGCCATGCAGCACGTAAGCGGGCAATGGATTGTGCTTTTGGCAGTCCGTGCGGTGAAGGGTAGGATTGTACGGAGACGTGTTCCCAAGTCAGGCTTGAATCATTGTATTCACCAGCTAGCCAATTCCATTGAGTGGGGAAATCACTCAAATTGATTATTTTCATGGCACTTATTCTAGCTTCTACAGTGTTCTTATAGCAAGACTGCTGTCCTTGCCTGCCGTCTTTTCGCGGTGTTGCGGTTTGTTATGATAAAATCCCGCCTTTGAAAACAGCCGTTCGCGGCTTTTGTTATTTTTTGAGAGTTATTTTTAGTTAAAGGTTCTTTGCATTATGCCAGTCATTCGTTTGCCAGATGGTTCTGAACGCAGGTTTGATGCGCCTATTACGGTGGCTGAGGTCGCCATGAATATTGGTGCAGGTTTGGCCAAAGCGGCACTGGCCGGCAAAGTGAATGGCAAAGTGGTCGATACCAGTCATGTGATAGCAGCAGACAGTGAGCTGGCAATCATCACTGACAAGTCTGATGAAGGCTTGGAAATCATTCGTCACTCGACTGCACATTTGTTGGCATACGCAGTCAAAGAACTGTTTCCTGATGCGCAGGTAACGATTGGTCCTGTCATCGAAAACGGTTTTTATTACGATTTCAGCTATAAGCGCCCCTTCACGCCTGAAGATCTGGAAACCATTGAAAAGAAAATGGTCGAGCTGGCCAGAAAAGACGAACCGGTAACCCGCAAAGTGTTGCCGCGTGATGAGGCTGTAACCTATTTTAAAGGTATTGGCGAAGCTTACAAGGCGGAAATCATTGCCAGCATCCCGAGCAACGAGGATGTCTCGCTGTATACCGAAGGTGCTTTCACCGACTTGTGCCGTGGCCCCCATGTGCCGAATACAGGTAAGCTCAAGGCGTTCAAGCTGATGAAGCTGGCTGGCGCTTACTGGCGCGGCGACAGCAATAATGAGATGTTGCAGCGTGTGTATGGCACGGCCTGGCGCAATAAGGAAGAGCTGGATGCATATCTGCATATGCTGGAAGAAGCAGAAAAGCGTGATCATAGACGCTTGGGCAAGCAGTTGGATTTCTTCCATATGCAGGACGATGCCCCAGGCATGGTGTTCTGGCATCCGCGCGGCTGGGTAATCTGGCAGGAAGTTGAGCAATACATGCGCCAGAAGTTCCGTGAATACGATTATCAGGAAGTGCGTACCCCGACTGTGTTAGATAAGTCGTTATGGGAGAAGTCCGGCCACTGGCAGAACTATCGTGACAATATGTTCACGACCAAATCCGAGAACCGTGATTACGCGGTGAAACCAATGAACTGCCCTGGACATATCCAGATTTTCAATAGCACTTTGCATAGCTATCGTGATTTGCCGTTGCGCTTGGCCGAATTTGGTTCCTGTCATCGCAACGAGCCCTCAGGGTCTTTGCATGGCCTGATGCGCGTGCGTGGTTTCACACAGGACGATGCGCATATCTTCTGTGCAGAAAGCCAGGTGGAGGCCGAAGTGGCAACCTTTATCAAGATGCTCTATGAAGTCTATCGGGACTTTGGCTTCAGTGATGTCATCGTCAAGCTCTCCACTCGCCCGGAAAAGCGTGTAGGCACTGAAGAGGCCTGGGATAAGGCGGAAGCCGCATTGGCAAATGCGATCAAGGCCAATGGCCTGGAATATGAACTGCAGCCGGGCGAGGGTGCGTTCTATGGTCCTAAGATCGAGTTTACGCTTAAGGATAGCCTGGGCCGCATGTGGCAATGTGGCACGATCCAGTTGGACCCGAATTTGCCAGAACGTTTGGGGGCTGAGTATGTGGCTGAGGATAACTCGCGCCAGCGCCCCATTATGCTGCACCGGGCGATTGTTGGCTCCATGGAGCGCTTTTTGGGTATTTTGATCGAGAACTATGCTGGCGCGATGCCTGCATGGCTGGCACCTGTGCAGGTGATGGTATTGAATATTTCTGAAGGTCAATCGGCATATGTGCTACAAGTGGTTGAAAATTTGAAGAAAAATGGCATTAGATGCGATTTTGACTTGAGAAACGAGAAGATTACCTATAAAATACGCGAACATAGCCTGCAGAAATTGCCTTACCTCCTGGTAGTGGGTGATAAAGAGATGCAAGCAGGCCAAGTGGCCGTGCGAACCAGAAAAGGTGAAGACCTGGGTGCAATGTCGGTAGATGCGTTCATTGAGCGTGTTAAAGCAGATGTTGCCGAAAAACGGTAATCCCTTCCAAGGAGCGCGCGGCTTATCTTTTGTTGATTTGAAAAGGAACTTAACATAGCTCAGGAAAAAGAAACACGCATTAACTCTGACATTACTGCGCCACAGGTGCGTTTGATTGGAGTTGACGGCGAACCGCTAGGCATTATGAGTTTAAGAGAGGCGTTTGCCCATGCCGAGGAAGCGGATATTGATATTGTAGAGATTGCACCTAATGCGGCACCACCAGTTTGCAGGTTGATGGACTACGGCAAATTCAAGTATGCCGAAAGCAAACGGATGCATGAGCAAAAGCTCAAGCAAAAACAGGTGCAAATCAAGGAAGTGAAATTCCGTCCAGGTACCGATGATGGTGACTACAATATCAAGTTGCGTAATATTGTGCGTTTTCTGGCTGAGGGTGATAAGGCCAAGATTACACTGCGTTTTAGAGGTCGCGAGATTACCCATCAGGAATTTGGGTTGGCGCTGTTAAAACGTATTGAGGCGGATTTGATTGAGCATGCCGTGGTGGAGCAATTCCCTAAGATGGAAGGCCGCCAGATGGTGATGGTGCTTGCGCCACAGAAAAAAAGCGCAGTGAAAAAAGCAAAACCTGCAGATGCTGCAGAAATGAAAACGGAATAACTAAAGTTTTTCTGGGTGATACGGCTAAATTGGCTGCCTAATCACCCTTAATCAACCTCGTAAGGAGACAAAAATGCCAAAAATGAAAACAAAGAGCAGCGCGAAGAAGCGCTTCAAGTTCTTGGGCAATGGTAAAGTGAAGCGTACGCACTCTCACTTGCGCCATATTCTCACTAAGAAAACCACCAAGCAAAAACGTAAATTGCGCGGTACTGCAGTGATTTCTGCAAGTGACGCAAAACGCGTTCGCGCTATGATGCCAACCCAATAAGGAGAATAGAATGCCTAGAGTAAAACGTGGCGTCATTGCCCGCGCCAAACATAAAAAAGTCTTAAATGCTGCCAAAGGCTATCGTGGCCGCCGTAAAAACGTATACCGCGTAGCAAAAGAAGCGGTGATGAAGGCTGGTCAGTATGCATACCGTGACCGCCGTCAGAAAAAACGCCAGTTCCGTGCACTGTGGATCGCACGTATCAACGCAGCATCCCGTGAATGTGGTTTGACATACAGCCGCTTCATGAATGGCTTGAAAAAAGCAGCGATCGAAGTCGATCGTAAAGTGCTGGCTGACATGGCAGTGTTTGATAAAGCTGCTTTTGCAAAATTGGCGGAATCTGCCAAAGCTAGCCTCGCAGCTTAAGTGCTATGAATAAAAAAGAGAGGCTGCGGCCTCTTTTTTTATTAGTGCTGATAATAAACACTGTTTTTTCAATTACTTAGATCATATGGATCGACTTAAATAGCGCCATGAACCTTGAACATCTGATTTCGCAAGCCCAAACTGATTTTGCGGCGTGCGCCGATATGCCGGCGCTAGAAAATGCCAAAGCCAAATATCTTGGCAAGACTGGCGTGCTGACCGAAGCTCTGAAAGGCTTGGGTAAGCTGAGTGCCGAAGAGCGTCCGGCAGCAGGTGCAGCTATCAATGTCGTCAAGCAAGGTGTGGAAGCTGCGCTGACTGCTCGTAGGGAAGCAATCTTGAATGCTGAACAGGAGAAACAGCTTGCGCAGGAATCCATTGATGTGACTTTACCCGCGCGTGCACAGTCCAAAGGTGGTTTACATCCTGTGACACTGACTTTGCAGCGTATCGAAACCTTGTTTCACTCGATCGGGTTTGAGGTGGCAACAGGACCAGAAATCGAAAGTGATTTCTATAACTTTACAGCACTGAATATCCCTGAAAATCATCCTGCACGTGCGATGCACGACACCTTCTACGTGGATGAACAACACGTACTGCGCACACATACCTCGCCAGTGCAGGTGCATTACATGCAAGAGAACAAGCCACCATTGAAAATTATCGCGCCAGGCCGCGTCTATCGGGTGGATTCTGATGCCACACATTCCCCAATGTTCCATCAGGTGGAAGGCTTGTGGGTGGACGAGCATGTCAGCTTCGCCCATTTGAAAGGCGTGGTGCAGGATTTTCTGCAAAAATTCTTTGAACGTGAGGATCTGACGGTGCGTTTCCGCCCGTCCTTCTTCCCATTTACTGAGCCGTCCGCAGAGATGGATATGAGCTGGAATGGTGGTTGGCTGGAAATTGGCGGCTGTGGCATGGTGCATCCGGAAGTGTTCAAACATGTGAACATTGATAGCGAGAAATATCGTGGTTTCGCTTTTGGCTTAGGTGTAGAGCGTCTTGCGATGCTGCGATATGGCGTCAATGATCTGCGCCATTTCTTCAATAACGATCTGCGATTCTTGCAGCAGTTTGTAAAATAGGGCGCGGCGATGCAATTTTCTGAAAACTGGTTACGTACTTTTGTTAATCCTGATTTGAGCTCGGATGCGCTTGGTCATGCGATGACTATGGCGGGGCTCGAAGTCGAAGAGAAACAGCCTGCTGGTGTCGCATTTAGCCATGTGGTGATTGCCGAAATACTGGAAGCTGAAAAACATCCTGATGCGGATCGCTTGCAGGTATGCAAGGTCAACGTCGGCAATCAAGTCTTGCAAATTGTATGTGGTGCACCGAATGCCCGTGCGGGCATGAAAGCCCCATGTGCCTTGGTAGGCGCTGAGTTGCCTGGCATCAGCATCAAACAGGCTAAGGTGCGGGGCATGGAATCGTTTGGCATGATGTGCTCAGCCAAGGAACTTGGCTTGGCTGCAGAAGCTAATGGCTTGCTGGAACTTCCCAATGATGCGCAGGTGGGGCAGGATATCCGTGAATACTTTAATCTGAACGACACCTTGTTCACTTTGAAGTTGACACCTAACCGTGCTGATTGTCTGAGCGTATTCGGTATCGCGCGAGATGTGGCCGCGATGACGGGCGCGACCTTGATTGCCTCCGCTGCAGACCGAGTGGATATTGGCTCTCAGCGTGCCCACCAGGTGCAAGTCGAGGCTGAGGATGCATGCCCGGCCTATTATGGTCGCATTATCGAGGGCGTGAATGCCCAAGCTGCGACGCCGGATTGGATGAAACAGCGTCTGGAGCGCAGTGGTGTACGGAGTATCAGTGCGATTGTAGACGTGACCAACTATGTGCTGCTTGAGCTTGGTCAGCCTATGCATGCATTTGATTTAAATAAACTTTCCGGCAAAATCTGTGTGCGTTTTGCCAAAGAGGGTGAAAGCCTGAAGCTGCTCAACGACATCGAAGTCAAACTTAAAGCAGATGATCTGGTCATCGCTGATGCACAATCTGTCGTAGCGCTGGCTGGCATCATGGGCGGTGAACCGACTTCCGTAACGAATGATACGACGGATATCTTCCTGGAAAGTGCATTCTTTACGCCTGACGTAATGGCTGGGAAAGCGCGTCGATTAGGTTTAAGCACGGATTCTTCCTACCGTTTTGAGCGTGGTGTCGATTTTGGTAACACAGAAAACGCACTGGAGCGTGCCTCAGCACTGATCATGCAGATTTGCGGTGGCAAGGCAGGGCCTGTGACGCAAGTAGTTGGCAGTTTGCCGAACAGAAGCATTGTGACATTGCGTTATCAGCGTCTGTGTGATGTGCTGGGTATGCATGTTCCTCAGGCAGATGTTTCGAAACTGTTGGTACAGCTCGGTTTCCAGACGCAAGAGAAAGATGGTGTTTATTCCGTGCAGGCGCCCAGCTATCGTTTTGATATCGCACGCGAAGAAGACTTAATAGAAGAGGTGGCACGTTTACAGGGGTATGAGCATCTGCCCGCATTGTCTCCGCAAGCTAACCTAAATATGCTGCCTGCTTCGGAGAAGAAGCGGAGTACCAGTAGGCTGCGTGATATTCTGGTGTCTCACGGCTATCAGGAAGCAATTACCTACAGTTTTGTGGATGCAGGCTGGGAACGCGACCTGATGGGGAACGAAAACCCGATTGCATTGAAAAACCCGATTGCCAGCAATATGGGCGTGATGCGCAGTGGTTTATGGGGAGGCTTGCTGAGCGCGCTGACCTATAACCTGAATCGCAAACAGGACCGGGTAAGGCTCTTCGAGTTGGGAACAAGCTATGGCGAGGTTCCTGAAGGGTATGCCGAGAAGGCTAAGACCGCCGCTGTGCTATATGGGGATGTGCTACCAGAACAATGGGCAGAGAAGGCGCGTCAGGTAGATTTCTTTGACGCTAAAGCGACCGTGGACGCGCTGTGCGGCAATATGGTGGAATATCGAGCGGAGTCTCATCCAGCCTTGCACCCCGGGCAATCTGCGGCGGTGTATCTGCGTGGCAAACATATTGGATGGTTAGGTAAATTGCATCCGAAATGGCAGCAACAGTATGACCTAGCCAAAAATACATTTTTGTTTGAACTGGATACCGAGGCGTTGATGCTCGCCAAGGTTGCACAGTATCGCGAAGTGCCGAAGTTCCCAGCTGTGCGTCGTGATGTGGCCGTGATTGTGGATGAAAACATACCCGTACAGGCTATTGTGCAGGCAGTGCAAAAAGCTAAGATACCATTGTTGCAAGAATTACAATTGTTCGATGTTTATCAGGGAAAAGGCATCGAAGAAAACAAAAAAAGCCTTGCATTTCTTGTACTTATGCAAGATACTGATAGAACCTTGCAGGATGCGGACACAGATGCCGTGATGGAAAAGTTGCTAAAATTGCTTCAGACGCAATTTGACGCACAGTTAAGAAGTTAAGCGATTGACTTCAGATAAGCAAAGTAGTCAAAACTATAACAGTTAAGTAATCAATAAAGAATTAAAAGGTTGTTGGGGGGATTATGACACTCACGAAGGCTGACTTGGCTGACTTGTTGTTTGAACAGGTTGGATTAAATAAGCGCGAGGCAAAAGACATGGTAGAGGCTTTCTTTGAAGAGGTGCGCATCGCATTGGAATCAGGGGATAGTGTCAAGCTGTCAGGTTTTGGCAATTTCGAATTGCGTACCAAATCCGAGCGCCCAGGCCGTAATCCGAAAACTGGTGAGGAAATCCCCATTACGGCACGCCGCGTGGTGACATTCCACGCGAGTCAGAAGTTAAAAAGCAAGGTTGAAGAACACTATGCCGCCAAGGCATAGGCTAGATAAGCTTGATTGATCCACTTTTGGGTGAGTGTATAAAATGGCTGAACAGACAGTAAGTCAATTACCGCCGATTCCCGCCAAGCGCTATTTCACGATTGGCGAGGTAAGTGAGCTTTGTGGTGTAAAACCGCATGTATTGCGTTACTGGGAGCAGGAATTTACCCAACTCAAGCCTGTCAAACGTCGTGGAAATCGTCGCTATTATCAACATCACGAAGTGTTGCTGATTCGTAAAATCCGTGAGTTGCTTTATGAGCAAGGGTTTACCATCAGTGGCGCGCGCAATCGTCTGGATGGCACGGAAGTTGTGGCTGAAGCCGCAGTACCAAGCGCAGCCAAGCCAGTGGCGTTTGAGTCAGAAGCGGTGGCAGGGCTGGACGTAGCTGCTCTTCGTGCGCAAGTAGTGGAAGTCATCAACCTGTTGCGCGCTGCATAGTGCGTAATATCACAATTTAGCCACATTCAAGACGGCAAATCCTGTGTTTTGATTTATAATACGCCCTCCCTGTAGCCTTGGATGGCTTAGGGTGCAACATCGTCGGGGCGTAGCGCAGCCTGGTAGCGCACTTGCATGGGGTGCAAGGGGTCGCAAGTTCGAATCTTGCCGTCCCGACCAATTCAATCTCGTTTTAGTCATTCTCAGTCATAAAATTTCGTCTATAATGGTTCCAGAGGGGACGTTCAGATGAAATTCCAGACTATATCCACACAACCATTCTCAGATCAAAAACCAGGCACTTCAGGGTTACGCAAGCGCGTCAAGGTTTTCCAGCATCCGCATTATCTTGAGAATTTCGTGCAGAGTATTTTTGATACGCTGGAAATTCCGGCCAATGCGACGCTCACACTAGGCGGTGATGGTCGCTACTACAATAGGGTGGCCATCCAGACGATTATCAAGATAGCCGCTGCGAATGGTTTTGCTAAGGTAATGGTGGGGCAGGGAGGCATTCTGTCCACGCCGGCAGCCTCACATGTTATCCGAAAATACCAGACCTTCGGCGGTATCATCTTGTCTGCCAGCCATAATCCTGGTGGACCGGATAACGATTTCGGTATCAAGTACAATACGACCAATGGCGGCCCAGCCCCGGAAAAAATCACAGAAGCGATCTTTGCTAAAAGCAAAACCATTGCGCAATATCGTCTGGCAGATATACCGGACATGGATATTGATACACTCGGTACGCAAAAGGTCAATGGTTTTACGGTTGAAGTAATTGATCCTGTGGCCGATTACGCGGACTTGATGGAATCTCTGTTTGATTTCGATGCTATTCGTGCTTTGTTCAAAACCGGTTTTCGGATGAAGTTCGACGCGATGCATGCAGTCACCGGGCCATATGCCAAAGAAGTGTTCCTGAATCGACTGGGTGCTGATGCATCGAGTGTGATGAATTGCGAAGCGAGCGAGGATTTTGGCGGCGGACATCCAGACCCGAACCTTACCTATGCGCATGATTTGGTTGAAATCATGTATGGGGATGATGCGCCGGATTTTGGTGCGGCATCGGATGGTGATGGCGATCGTAACATGATTCTTGGCAAACATTTTTTTGTTACGCCATCTGACAGTCTGGCATTGATTGCTGCGAATGCCCGCATTGTGAAAGGTTACAGCGGTGGTATCGCCGGGGTCGCGCGTTCTATGCCAACCAGTGCCGCAGTGGATAAAGTCGCCCAATCACTGGATATTCCTTGTTATGAGACACCAACCGGCTGGAAATTTTTTGGCAACTTGATGGACGCTGGCAAGGTGACACTGTGCGGTGAGGAGAGCTTTGGCACGGGTTCCAGTCATGTTCGGGAAAAAGATGGATTATGGGCGGTTCTGTTATGGTTGAATATTCTGGCCATCAAACGCCAGAGTGTGGAACAAATTGTCATGCGCCATTGGCTGCAGTTTGGACGAAATGTGTATTCCCGTCATGATTATGAGGATATCCCCACCGATGAGGCGAATGCAGTCATCCAGCATTTGCGTGACAGTATGCCAGGTTTGGTAGGTAAGACTTTTGGTCAATACAAAGTAGCTACTTGTGATGATTTTAGCTATACCGACCCGATTGATGGCAGCGTGAGTACGAAACAAGGTCTGCGCGTGTTGTTCGAGGATGGTTCCCGTATCGTGTATCGTCTATCAGGTACTGGGACCGAAGGCGCCACATTGCGCATTTATCTGGAAGCGTTTGAGCCGGACAGTGCCAAACATGGGCTGGATGCACAAGTGCTGCTGCAAGAAATGATTCAGATCGCTCTGCAGTTGTCGCAACTGAAAGAAAAGACTGGTCGCGAAAAGCCGACCGTGATCACATAAAATAAAGCCAGCGATTGCTGGCTTTATTAAACTTAAATCCCTATCTACTTGCTCAATAAATTGGCCGCCCATTCCTGTGCGCTTATTTGCTCATCACCGGTCGTATCCTTATGGGCAAAAACGGCGCGATGGAAATTTAAAAACTCTTCACGTGTTACTTTATGGTCACCGTCTGTATCCATGGCTTTCATCATTTTCATCGAACGTAGTTCACGACTATAACCGCCTGTCGCAATGTCAATTTTAGTCTTTCCATTTGTGCCTACCCATTCATTGGCATCCAGTGAATCATCATTATCCTTGTTCAAGGCATCGAACATGCTGTTGTAATAGGCGTCTGCTTCAGCTGCGGTTACCATATGGTCGCCGTTTGCATCCAACATCTTCATCATTTCCATCTTTTGCAACTGTCTGTTGTAGCCGCCGGTACCTAACATCGCTTCAGCTGAGAATGCAGCTGAAGAGAAAGCCGCAGTGAGAGCGAGGACTGCTAATTTAATTTTAAAACTCATGATATTTCTCCATAAAAATAAAAAGTTTGTCGGTGTCTCAATACATGTACTGGAAAGCTGCTAGCTGACCTTTAGTCATCGCAACATAAAATTCCTTACATGTTTTTTGATAAGTTGATTTTTGGAGAGTTAACTGATTGATTTGTTGAGTAGAATTATTTCTCGACCTGTTTGATGGTCATTTCATTGTTGAACAGGCGCACATCCATGCGACCCAAGTAACTCATTCCCAGCAGCACATCGCCCTGCAAAGTTGGTGCGATCATCGCCGAGACGTTACGGGCTTCTACGCCACCTACTTTGACAGATTCGAGTCGAACCAGGTAGCCTACGCTGTCTCCATTGGCTGTATTGGTGGTGATGGCGCTGATGCTCTTCAAGCCGAGTTGGTCTGCAATGCGCTGGGATATCGCAACGCCAGTAGCGCCGGTATCAATCAGCACATCCACTTTCTTGCCATTGATGACCGCTTCGGCACGGTAATGCCCATCCAGTCCTCGCTTGAGTGTGACACTGCGCTCGTGTCCAAGCTGAGTGGCCTTGTTCGGGTGCTGGACGCCATCCGCTAGATAGTAGAGCAATCCGCCCAGACAGAGCCAAACAAGTGTGGCTAGCAACCCCTGTCTTGACATCTGGCCTAGAACGGTAGTTTAGCCTGTGGAGCTGCAGCCAGAATGACCTTCCTGAAAGCCTCCTGGATGCGCTTGAGCGCGTCCATATTGTCGGCCTCAAATCGCAACACGACGACGGGGGTAGTGTTGGAAGGGCGCATCAAACCGAACCCATCCGGGTATTCGACTCGCAAGCCATCGATGGTGATGATCTCGGCTGCCCCTTCAAATTTTGCAGTATCCTTCAGTTTGGCAATCAGCGCATGCGGCTCGCCTTCTTTCATCTGGATATGCTGTTCAGGAGTGCTTATGCTGTCAGGCAAAGCATTTAACACTGCTGAAACATCATCAAAATAACTTAATATTTCCAGCATGCGTGCGCCCGCATAAAGACCGTCATCGAAACCATACCAGCGCTGTTTGCCAGACTGTGTTTTATCATTGAAGAATACGTGCCCGCTCATCTCACCAGCCAAGGCAGCCTGCGTTTCCTTGATTTTAGCTTTGACCAGGGAGTGCCCTGTTTTCCATAGTACGGGGTTGCCACCATAATTGCGTATCCAAGGGCTCAGGTTCCGTGTGGATTTGACGTCGAAAATGATGTTGGCTTTTGGGTTTCGGCTCAACACATCCCTGGCAAATAACAGCAACTGGCGGTCTGGATATATGATGTTGCCATCCTTGGTAACGACACCAAGCCGATCGCCATCGCCGTCAAAAGCCAAGCCGATTTCTGCACGACTGGTCTTCAGGCTGTTCATCAAGTCATGCAGGTTCTCAGGTACAGAAGGATCCGGGTGGTGATTGGGAAAATGGCCATCCACTTCACAGAACAGCTCAGTTACCTGACAGCCAATCGCATTATAGAGGCGCTTGGCAAAAGCGCCAGCTACGCCATTGCCGCAATCGACGACAATATCCATGGGACGGGCAAGATGAATGTCTGCCTGGATGGCTGAGATGTAATCTGGGGCGATGTCATAGGTACGTTCGGTGCCATCGCCAACAGTGAGCTGGTTTTCATTGATGCGCTGCCGGAGTTTCTGGATGCGTTCCGTGGACAGTGTCTCCCCGGCCAGCACCATTTTCAAGCCATTGTACTCGGGTGGATTATGGCTGCCTGTAACCATGACGCCGCATTTAGTGCGCAGATGATGTGCGGCAAAATATACCATCGGGGTGGCTACCATGCCCAGATTCACCACGTTCACGCCTGCTTTACGAATCCCGCGTGACAATGCGGCTGCGAGCCGGGGACCAGACAAGCGGCCATCGTAGCCAATACAGATCTCGGTTTGCTGCAGGCTCTTCGCTTCAGTTCCAAGGGCTTGACCAATCGCCTCTACACCTGTTTCAGTGAGCGTTTTGTCGACGATCCCACGGATATCGTAGGCTTTAAAAATTTCGCTAGGAATTTGCATCTTAAAAAATTAAATAAATAATTAAAAAATAAGTCAGATGGTGTAAGAGCTGATCTAACCCTAACAATATCCAGAACCAATCGCTGTTGTCCGGACGTAAGTTGTAACGTTTGCCGATATTCATTTTTGCCCAATCTACATGGTAATGAATCAGCATGTCTAAAAGAGCAAATTTGAGTGCGACCAAGCCAATAAACGGACTTAGCACCAATAGGGTACCTATCCCGTGTACTGCCGCGTGTGCAATACCACCTGGATGCAGATAGATTCCCTTGTTGCGATACATCCACGGCGAGGTCTGCAGTGGAAAGTCGCAGATAAAATGCTTGATAAACAAGCCTAGCAACACTTCTAACATGGTCGCTTTCTTATAATGCCACCATTAATCAGGCGGCTTCATCAATCCAAGCTTGCTGGATGGCCTCCAGGATCTTTTCCCCGCAATGTGCAGGGTTGTCGTCAAAGCCTTCCAACGCCAACACCCATTCCATCAGGTCGGTGAATCGAACGGTAACCGGATCCACGTCAGGATGTGTATCGTAGAGTGCTTCAGCGATTCTTTGTGTGTCTGTCCACTTCATTTCGGTATTACCAAAGTTTAATGACCCATTATAACGCTACCGTTCATGCTGTGGCAGCTATGTGATAAAAAAGCCCGGCGGAGCCGGGCATAGAGGGGGAGACTTTGGAGAATCTGGCATTACGATTTTATATAAGCAATGTGCGTGCCATGATTAAATCCGATATAAAACAATCAGTTATATTTATTTATGGATAAATTGGTTGTGAGCTTATAACCAAAATGGGTCTTTTAAGGCACCGTGATGGTGCGTTGGCCATGATGTATTCACCGTGACGGTGTCAGTAACGGCATGCTAAAATGCCACTTTGAATAAATATCATTCTGGAAACATACCAACATGTTCAGCAAGTCAAAAAATTTACACTTGGCCGACCCAGCATTGGCACAAATGATTGATAGCGAAGTGGTGCGTCAGGAGCATCATATCGAACTTATCGCTTCCGAAAACTACACCAGCCCCGCTGTGATGGAGGCGCAGGGTTCGCAACTGACTAACAAATACGCGGAAGGTTATCCAGGCAAACGGTTCTACGGTGGTTGTGAGTTCGTGGATCAGGTTGAGCAACTGGCAATCGACCGCCTGAAATCTCTGTTTGGGGCTGAGTATGCGAATGTACAGCCGCATTCCGGCTCACAGGCCAATCAGGCGGTATATTTCTCTATTCTTAAACCGGGTGATACCGTGATGGGTATGAACTTGGGTCACGGCGGCCATTTGACACACGGTTCTCCCGCCAACCTGTCCGGCAAGCTGTTCAATATCGTGCCTTATGGCTTGAACGATAAGGAAGAGATCGATTACGACGAGATGGAGCGCATTGCACTGGAGTGCAAACCGAAACTGTTGATTGGCGGTGCATCTGCCTATGCATTGCGATTCGACTGGGCGCGCATGGCAGAGATCGCCAAAAAAGTTGGTGCGTATTTCATGGTGGACATGGCACATTACTCCGGCTTGATCGCTGCAGGCGTATATCCTAACCCAGTACCGCATGCGGATTTTGTCACATCGACTACTCACAAGACACTTCGCGGCCCACGTGGTGGCATTATCCTGGCTAAGGCCGAATACGAGAAAATGCTCAATTCGAATGTGTTCCCGAGCCTGCAAGGCGGCCCGTTGATGCATGTCATCGCCGGTAAGGCGACCGCCTTCCTGGAAGCGGCACAACCTGAGTTCAAGGCTTACCAGCAGCAAGTCCTGAAGAATGCAGATGCCATGGCCAGAACGCTTGCATCGCGCGGCTTGCGCATCATCTCAGGCCGTACGGAATCCCATGTGTTCCTGGTAGACTTGCGTCCGAAGAAACTGACAGGTAAGGCAGCTGATGCTTATTTGGGCCAGGCGCATATCACTGTGAACAAGAACGCGATCCCGAACGACCCGGAAAGCCCGTTCGTGACTTCCGGCATCCGTATCGGCTCGCCAGCCATCACCACGCGCGGTTTCAAGGAAGCAGAAGCTGAGCAGGTGGCGCATTTGATTGCCGATGTGCTGGATGATCCGGAAAGCGCTGATGTGATAGCTGCCACAAAAGCGAAGGTGCATGCGCTGACCTCAAAATTCCCTGTATACGGAGCATAAAGTTTGAAATGCCCTTTCTGTGGTGCTGCTGAAACCCAAGTCATTGATTCCCGTATCAATGACGAAGGGGATTCGATCCGTCGTCGTCGTCGTTGCATGGCTTGCGACAAACGTTTCACCACCTATGAGACGGCAGAACTGCATTTGCCGCAGGTGGTGAAGCAGAACGGCACCCGGGAAGAGTTCAGCCGTGACAAGTTGCGTCTATCCTTCACGCGGGCATTGCACAAGCGGCCGGTGCCTACTGAATATGTCGACAATGCCCTGGACCATATCATGCAGCGGATTCTGGCGCGGGGAGAGCGCGAGATGCCTGCGCGCGATCTGGGTGAGATGGTCATGCATGAGCTTAGGCTGATGGATAAGGTGGCTTATATCCGTTTTGCTTCCGTCTATCGCAGTTTTTCTGATGTCGATGACTTTAACAATGCGATCCGCGATCTGGATAACAACAAAGCGGACAATAAAAAAT
Organism: Pseudomonadota bacterium; assembly: GCA_029781535.1. Classification (GTDB taxonomy): domain Bacteria; phylum Pseudomonadota; class Gammaproteobacteria; order Burkholderiales; family Methylophilaceae; genus Methylophilus. Next base: position 34,860 of record JAKOWL010000209.1, on the reverse strand, counting down.
GACAGACAACCCAAGCAAGTGGATTACCAGATTCCCCATCGCGTTTGCCGCGATCAGCTTGATTGTCACGATCGTTTTTTTTGCCTGGTGGGCAATGAAAGAACAGGTCGTGTTCGGTAATGAAAAGTTCGATCAGGTGAAATGGATGCAATACGCCGCGACTATCCAGACCGAATGCAAGCGCGGCGATATGGCCTATGATTTGAAAAAGCATATTCTGGCACGCGGCGTCAGCCGTGAAGCCGTGATGGTGCTCTTGGGTCGCCCAAGTCTGGAAGACAACAATACGATCGAATACGACTTGGGTAAATGCATGCATGTCTATCATGCGTTGCGTATCTATTTTGACGAGCATGGCCGGCTGATCAACAGCCAGATTTCCTCCCACTAAATCCCTATGTATACCGCTCAAGACCACGCTTTGATGGCACATGCCTTAAGGCTGGCAGAGCAGGGCCTATACACTACCACACCTAATCCGCGTGTCGGCTGCGTAATTGCCAAAGATGGCATCATCGTCGGGCAAGGTGCGCATCTCAAAGCCGGTGAGCCGCATGCCGAGATTCATGCACTACGTCAAGCAGGTGAACGCGCACGTGGTGCTACGGCCTATGTGACGCTTGAGCCTTGCAGCCACCATGGGCGGACACCCCCCTGTGCGGATGCACTGGTCAACGCGGGCATCAGCAAGGTCGTCGCGGCCATGCAGGACCCTAATCCACTGGTGGCTGGTCAAGGCTTGGCCAGGTTGACGCAGCAAGGGATCAGCATATCGTCAGGTTTGATGCAGCTGCAAGCTGAAGCTTTGAACCCGGGTTTCATTGCACGCATGAAGAATGGCATGCCTTTCGTGCGTAGTAAAATCGCCGCCAGTCTGGATGGCAAGACCGCGTTGAATAACGGGCGTAGCCAATGGATCACTGGTGAGGCTGCACGGCAGGACGTACAGCATTGGCGTGCGCAAAGTTGTGCGATGCTGACCGGCATAGGTACAGTGCTTGCGGATAACCCGCGTTTGAATGTGCGTGAGTTGCAAATTGGCCGGCAGCCATTGCGCGTCGTGGCAGATAGTCGGTTGCAGGTTCCTCTAGATGCTGAAATCCTCAAAGGTGGCACTACTCTGATTGCCTGCGCACAACCAGATCCGGATAAAGTCGCTGCGCTGGTAGATATAGGAGTAGAGGTGATTGTGCTGCCGGATACGCATGGTAAGGTATGTCTGAAATCGCTGTTAAGCCACCTGGCGCGCACGGAAATCAATGAAGTGATGGTGGAGGGTGGCGCAGGCTTGAACGGCGTTCTCATGCAGCAAAAACTCATCGATGAATTGCTGATCTATCAGGCGCCTATTCTGCTCGGACATCAGGCGCAAGGCATGTTCGATTTCCCCGCGCTTATAGACATACAGTACAAGCTGCAGTTACAAATCCAAGATATACGTCAGTTCGGCGCAGATATGCGCATCATTGCTAGACCGCTTTATGTTGATTGATACTCATTGCCATCTGGATGCTGCGGAATTCGATACTGACAGGGATGCTGTACTGCAAGCCGCACTGGATGTCGGTTTGGGTGCTATTGTTGTTCCGGCAGTGGAACATGCCAATTTCCAGACAGTGATGGACTTGACCAGGGGTAAGCCTTGGTTACGCTTTGCTTTAGGCATCCATCCAATGTATGTGGATGGTGCCAATCCGAGCGACCTGACGGCACTGTCGGCATTGTTGGAAAAAGAATCTGAATGTGTGGCCATAGGCGAGATTGGCCTGGACTATTATGTCACGCGGGCCAACAAGGAGACGCAGGAGTATTTTTTTACCGAGCAGCTTAAATTGGCGCAGCGGTTCGATATGCCGGTGATTTTGCATGTGCGCCACGCCATCGACGATATCCTGAAACTCGTGCGCAAGATACCTGTGTGTGGCGGGATTGCACATGCCTTCAATGGCAGTCACCAGCAAGCGGACATGTTCATCGATATGGGTTTCAAGCTGGGTTTCGGCGGTGCCATGACATATCCACGCGCACTGAAGATTCGCGAACTGGCAGCTACGTTGCCGTTAGAGGCTATCGTGCTGGAAACCGATGCACCGGATATTCCGCCTGTCTGGATAGGCAACAAGGGCAGAAATACCCCTTCAGAACTCAAGCAGATTGCGCAGGTTTTGGCGGATTTGCGCAGTGAAAACTATCAACAAGTCATTGATAGAACGAGTAAAAATGCGTTGCAAGTCTTGCCAAAACTGGCCGATTTATGCACATCGCTTAAAGTATTACATTAAGTATGGCTAAAAATCCCTTGTGTACCAAGGGGATACAATAACCTATTGATTTGTATGAATATTTTTTTAGATTATTTTTTGAACTTTTAAAAAAAAGCCTTATAGAATGGTAAGTTACATGTTTGTTACAATGCTATCCACAAAGTTATCCACAGTTTCTGTGGATGTTTGACCTAGTTAATTTTTTCAGGTTTTGCAACAATTTTTTATATCGTTTTTTATTTACTTTGATAGATAGCGCATGAAAGTCGGTGGCCAGCATTTTCGCACTATTTGGGTGCAAGAAAACACGCATCAGGTATGCGTGATTGACCAAACCAAACTGCCCTTTGCATTTGAGATTCTGTCGTTGGACACTCCCATGCAGATGGTGCATGCGATTCAGAGTATGCAAGTGCGTGGTGCACCATTGATAGGTGCTGCAGCAGCATATGGGATGGCGCTCGCCAGCTTGCAAGCCAGCCATGACGCGCATTTTGAACTGACGGCAAAGATGCTCAAGGCCAGTCGTCCGACAGCGGTGAATCTGGCTTGGGCTGTAGAGCGGATGTTGCACGTGCTTTTGCCATTGCCGTTTGAGGCAAGGCAGGACGAGGCTTGGCGAGAGGCGGAAAAGATTGCAGAGGAAGATGCTGCACAATGCCAGGCCATCGGGCAGGCGGGATTGGCACAAATCAGGCGGCATCATCAGGGCAAGAAGTTAAATATTATGACCCATTGCAATGCCGGCTGGCTGGCCACAGTGGATTACGGTACGGCGCTGGCACCTGTTTACGCAGCCTATGATGCTGGTCTGGATATACACGTCTGGGTGAGTGAGACGCGTCCGCGCAACCAAGGTGCCAGTTTGACCGCCTGGGAACTGGCGCAGCACGGTGTGCCGCATACCATTGTTGCAGACAATGCAGCAGGTCATCTGATGCAGAAAGGTATGGTAGATATGGTAATCGTCGGGGCGGATCGTGTCACACAGGTGGGCGATGTGTGCAACAAGATCGGAACTTATCTGAAAGCACTGGCTGCGCACGACAATGGTGTGCCATTTTATGCGGCGGTTCCCGGTACGACCATTGATTGGAAAATCGCTCCGCAAGACATCGAGATTGAAGCACGTAGTGCGCAGGAAGTTACCCACATGCTGGGCGTGGATGAGTATGACCAACTGCATACTGTACGCATCATGCCAGCCGAAAGTGCGGCATTCAATCCGGCATTCGATGTTACCCCGGCAAGACTGGTGACGGGTATCATCACTGAGAGGGGTGTTTTTACGCCGGTTCAATTATCTGCACAGCAAGCCAAATTATGATTAAATATTTATAGTTAATTTGGAAGGCTGGTATCAATCCACATGAATCGCAGGCGTTTTCTGGTAAGTGGTGCAACAGGCTTTTTGGGTGCATACTGCCTGTCCAAAACAAGCTTGCTTGGGGTTTTAAACAATAAGGTCAATAACCACCCGAAGCTTGGAATCAATCTGAGTCCAATTTCTAATCATAGTACAGAGCAAGCTTTCATTAACGTATTCAAACAGTCGCGAGAATGGATTAGCCAGGGCGAAAATGCAAGTTGGGGTACAGGACCAGCGCTGCATTTGGATGAAAACGGATGGGTCAAAATGCTGGAGCCTAATTGTTATGCAACAACCATCTTATCCTCTGTCGATAAGAAACAATATCCCAGTGGTCGCTACACTGTATTGTATGACGGGGAGGGCGAGATTTCTTTTTTTAATGCTGCCACGAATGAAAACATCATACAGAGAAGCCCCGGCAAAATTGTGGTGAATGTCAATTCTGCAAAAGGCATGTGGGCGCTAAATGTTTCGAAAATTAATCCTGACAATTACATTCGCAACATTCGTGTTTTGCTTCCAGGGTTTGAAAATGCTTCAACGGCAGATAATTGGAATCCGGATTTCATTAAGAGATGGGCGGGTGTTGCATGTTTCCGGTATATGAACTTCATGCAAACAAATAATAGTAAACAGGTGTTGTGGGCTGATCGACCGAAGATGACAGACTGTAGCTTTGCGCGTAACGGTGCTCCATTGGAATTGATGGTGGATTTGGCTAACCGTCAGATGGCCGATCCATGGTTCTGTATTCCACATATGGCCAATGACGATTATGTGTATCAGTTTGCCCATTACGTAAAGGATAATCTTAATCCTGCTCTTAAGGCGTGGGTGGAGTACTCGAACGAGGTTTGGAACAGCATGTTTGAACAAAATAGCTTTGCCAGACATTCGGGTAAAAGATTGGGCTTTTCACATGATGAATGGCAAGCGGCGGCTGATTACACCGCTTTTCGATCATTAAGAATCTTCAAGATTTGGCAGGAAGTTTTTCGTAGCAATGAGCAGTTTGTTCGCGTTATCGGGTCTCAGGCAGCTTTCCCGGCTCGCTCGGAGCGTTTGTTGTCATTTAATGGGCTAGAAGGGAATGTAGATGTGTTGGCGATTGCACCATATTTACAGATGAGCGTTGCGACCGGCCAAGAGGGGCTGCTTTCAGACAAGGAAGTCGAAAAGTGGAGTCTCGATCAAGTGTTTGAATATCTAGAAAATAAAGCCTTACCAGAGGCGGCAGTTCAAGTCGAACAGGCTGCCAGACTGGCTGCTAAATTCGGCGTGCGGCTCGCTGCATATGAGGCTGGCCAGCACTTGGTAGGGATTATGGGGGCAGAAAACAACGATAAGCTTAGTAAGTTGCTTCAAGATGCTAACGCTGATCAACGTATGGGCAAACTTTACGAAAAATATTTGAAGATGTGGGGTAAGTATGGGGATTTGCTTTGTGCTTACTACAGCACAGGCAACTGGGGTAAGTTTGGTAGCTGGGGTGTGTTGCGCTACTATAATGAACCAACTGCCAAAGCCCATAAATATAGAGCTTTGGTAGATTGGGCGCAAACACACGGCCAAAACATGCAATATCAATTATGAAAAATCAGGCTGAACAATTAATCGACATGGCGCGAAGACTGTTGGAACTCGGCCTGAATAAAGGCACGTCCGGCAATTGCAGCGTGCGCCTCGATGATGGATTCCTGGTGACTCCTTCAGGGATGGGCGCGGACGAGATGACGCCGCGCAGCATGGTGTTCATGGATTTTCAAGGCAATGCTGAGCCGGGGAAGAAACCTTCCAGTGAATGGCGCTTTCATCACGATATACTCAAAAACCGGCCGGAGATTGGTGCGGTTATTCATACGCATAGCATGTTTGCTACAACACTGGCTTGCCTGCATCAGGAGATCCCGCCGTTCCACTACATGATCGCTCTGGCAGGAGGCGATACCATTCGCTGTGCACCTTACGCGCTGTTTGGCACGCAGGAACTATCTGATCTCGCCATGGATGCGCTGTACGAACGCAAGGCGTGCTTGTTGGCGAATCACGGCATGATCGCGCTGGGAAAAGACCTGGAAGATGCCTTGGCCGTAGCGGTGGAAGTGGAAAATTTGTGTGAACAGTATTGGCGTCTGTTGCAGATCAACGCCAATCTGCCGCTTCTATCAGAGGCGCAGATGCGGGAAGTGTTCCGGCAGTTCAAAGGTTATGGGAAATGGGGACAGCCCTGATCTTTCATTGGCGCAACCATTGCTTTGGAAGCCACATCCAGATTGCCTTCCAGAGGCGTGGCAATGATAATGAACGCGCGCGAGGCTAATCGTTCACAAAGCTGCCGCTGACATAGTACCAGCGGCCATCGGTTTGCTTGAACTGGCTGACTTCATGCAGACGTTCAGCCTTGCCACCGCCAATCTTGTAACGTGCAATAAATTCCACTTCTGCGGTGTCGCCTTCAGTTTTTGCATGCTTTACGTCCAATCCAAACCATTTGATAGGTGGCTCTTCATGTAAATCCAGCGTTTTTGGGCGGGTATCCGGATGCCAGGTCGCTAATAGATAATCTTCCAGTTTCAGTACATAAGCCGTATAGCGTGAGCGCATCATTGCTTCAGCAGTTGGCGCCGGTTTGCCTTCATGATTAGGCTTGCAGCATGTGTCATATGGCTTGCCACTTTCGCAAGGGCATGCCTGTGGAACATTAGGCGATTTCACGTGTTTCCATGAATTGGATATCCGGGTAGCGTTCCTGCGCCATTTGCAGGTTCACACGGTTAGGGGCAAGGTAGACGTAGTCATCCGCGCTATCCAGCCCGACATTGAAGCCATATTTGTCGGCAATCGCCTTTAAATCGGCATCTTTGCCTTTCAGCCAACGTGCGGTGTAGCAGTCGTAAGGTTCGAACACCATATCCACGCCGTATTCGTGTTCCAGACGATGGGCGACCACATCGAACTGCAGCATACCGACTGCGCCCAGAATCAGATCGTTGGAAAGCAGTGGGCGGAACAGCTGCGCAGCGCCTTCCTCGGATAGCTGCTTGAGGCCGATTTGCAGCTGTTTCATCTTCATCGGGTTTTTGATGCGTGCGCGGCGGAAGTACTCTGGCGCGAAGCTAGGGATGCCGATGAATTTGAGCGCCTCGCCTTCGGTAAACGTATCCCCGAGTTTCACCGTGCCGTGGTTCGGAATACCGATGATATCGCCTGCGTAGGCTTCGTCCATCGTCGTACGGTCCTGCGCCATGAAGGTGATGGCGTTGTTGACGCTGAGCATCTTGTTGGTGGCGACCTGCTTGATCTTCATGCCGCGCTCGAAACGGCCGGAACACACGCGCAGAAAGGCGATGCGGTCACGGTGTTTTGGGTCCATATTGGCCTGTATCTTGAACACGAAGCCCGAGAATTTCGGCTCTACAGGCGCGACTTCTCGCGTTGCAGTGTTACGCGGTTTGGGGGCAGGGGAAAGGTCGACGATCGCATCCAGTAGGCTTTGTACACCGAAGTTGTTGATGGCTGAGCCGAAGAACACCGGCGTTTGCTTGCCCGCCAGATAGCGTGCTTTATCAAAAGTGTGTGAGGCGCCACGTACCAGTTCGACATCCAGACGCAAATCGTCAGCTTGTGAGCCAATCAACTCGTCCAAACGTGGATTATCCAAGCCCTTGATGGTTTCGGAAGTACCTTTTTCCGCGTGCGGATCAAAGAACGAAATCTCGTCGTTATACAAGTGATACACGCCACGGAAGCTCTTGCCCATACCGATTGGCCAAGTCATCGGCGCACATTCCATGCCGAGTGTGGATTCAATCTCATCGAGCAGTTCGATCGGCGCACGGCTTTCGCGGTCCAGTTTGTTGATGAACGTGATGATGGGAGTGTCACGCATACGGCATACGTTCAACAGCTTGATGGTCTGCGCTTCCACGCCATTGACGCTGTCAATCACCATCACGGCAGAGTCTACCGCAGTAAGCGTGCGGTAAGTGTCTTCGGAAAAGTCATCATGGCCGGGTGTGTCGAGCAAGTTAATCATGTGCTCGCGATACGGGAACTGCATGACGGAAGATGTGACCGAGATGCCGCGTTGCTTCTCCAGTTCCATCCAGTCAGATGTCGCGTGGCGTGCCGCTTTGCGTCCGCGCACCTCGCCTGCCACCTGGATAGCGCCACCAAACCACAGCAATTTCTCTGTCAATGTGGTCTTGCCGGCATCCGGGTGGGAGATGATGGCAAAGGTGCGGCGACGCGCGATTTCGGCTTGCAGTGAACTCATTGGGGTATTGTTAGGTAAAGCGCGCATTTTACCTCACGAGACGTTCTTGCCCAAATAAAACGGGGAGATTATCTGAGCTTTTTGGAAAATGTAATGAGTTTATCTTTAACGGGTTGAAGTAGCATAAATGTACGATGGACTAGAGGGGATTGTCTAATAACAGGAAGATTGAATTGTGAATAATGCTTCTTTTTAAAAATGGCATGGTGTGCCGGAATCTGGTTGTGAGAGAAAATACTGTATGTCAAATCCAAGTTGTAATGTGAACGAACTAATCTGTGAGGTTGCTCGTTTAAAAGAGGATTGATTGCATGCGTATAGGCAATTGGGCCAGTAACACGAATGACGCCCCAGCGTCCAGTATGATGGATGAAGGGGTTGTATATCTTGATGTTGTTACATACGTTATCAATCACAGCTTTCAAAAATGGATGCCCTTTTACAGCAATGATATGCCATTGCTGAAACTCACCATGTTGATTGGGTAGGCAGTCGTGTAATCCTGTATTGGCATATGCTTGGTCGCGTTCATTTGGCCAATATGAAAGCAGGTATTTGTCATTTTCTTGAATGATTTCATCAAGCGGTTTGGTGATGCTGCTTTTGATATCCAGATAAACTCCACCTTCATTGTAGATAAGCAGGTATCTAAAAAAATCCACCCTGGCTGCCATATATGCTGGATCTATCTTTAGAAAATAAGGATACAAGTCTGGAAAATATTTATGTATATATGCCTCCATGTCAGAGTCGTCGTAAAAACGGTACTCCCAATCAGGATTCATAGACTTGAGTAACAGGATATTTTCTTTTATTTCCGATGTTATATTGTTGCTATCAAAACACTGGTGGATGATCTTCGGGATATTGTCCCCCTTGAGAACAGGCGGGGCGAAACCGTAATCGCCAATTTTGTTCAGGCTGTTCCTGATTTTAGATGCGAATTGGATGAGACTCATTGAAAATTTTTTTAGTGTTTTTTTAGATTCCTAAAAACTAGTATAAAATATTCTTTGACTGGTTGCCACAGTTTGAAAAAAAATTGATTAAGATAAGCTTGTTTTGTAATTGACTCATTCACTGAAGAGTAATGATGTTTGTACAGATTGTGATGCTTTACTTCAATCGTGTCCGAATAAATACTGTATACAAGGTTTAGGTCGTCGTTCGAGCGTTCCAGCCGGTGCTGATGGTCTTTTAGAATAGGCAAAATCGCATTGGAATAGGCGACCGGGCCGGTGACGCTCATGACCCCCCATCTACCGGTGTGGTTGAAGAACGGGTTGTAGGTTCTCAGATTGTTGCAGACATTTTCTAGTACGGCTTTCAAGAAAGGATGACCTTTAACAGCAATGATATGCCATTGCTGAAACTCGCCCAAAGGATTGGGGATGTCAGGTGTGATGCCGGCAGAATAAAATGGATCGCCGACATCATTTCTCCAATGCGATAACAAGTAGGTGTCATTCTTGATGATTTCATCCAATGGCTTGTTAGCACTGCTTTTAATATCGAGATAAACACCACCTTCGTTATATATCAAGACATATCTGAAAAAGTCTGCTCTAGCTGCCCCGTATACCGGGTTTATCATTTGATAGAACTTATATAACTCGGGCATGTTCTGGGCAATATATTTATCGATGTCGGCATCGTCATATAATTTGTGCTCCCAGCCCGGGTTCATGCTTTTCAGTTTGTTGATGTTTTCCTGAATTTCGACAGGCAGGTTTTTCAGGTGATAGGTTTGGTGAATTGTTTTTGGGATTGTATTGCCTGGTTCTCGATATGGCACCAGACCATAATCGCCACCTTTATTCAGATTGTTTCTGATCGAGGATAAACATGAAATCATAGGCATTGATTTTGCACAGGCATGTAAAGCTATGATGTTACTTTAACACTTGTCCTGCCAATCAGAAATAGTCTGATTGGATGTCGAAAGCGATATTTAAAATATGCGTGGCTTGGTTGAAATGTGGGTGTATGACTTATGTCGATAGTTTGGGTTGTGGTTTCTCAATTAAGGTTGAGCTACCACAACCCGGTTTTGATGCTATCTCACTGCCTGCTTTAACTGATCCAGAATAGCCGGATTGTCCAAAGTCGAGATGTCGGAAGTGATTTCCTCTCCCTTGGCCAGGCTGCGCAGCAGGCGGCGCATGATTTTGCCACTACGCGTCTTAGGCAGGTTGTCGCCAAAGCGAATCTCGTCCGGCTTGGCGATGGGGCCAATCTCCTTGCCGACCCATTCGCGCAGTTCAGCGACGATTTTCTTGGCGTCTTCGCCCTCGGGGCGTCTGCCTTTCAGTACGACGTAGGCGACGACTGCTTCACCCTTCACGTCATGCGGTTTGCCTACGACAGCCGCTTCGGCCACCAGATGGTTGGCAACAAGCGCGGATTCGATTTCCATCGTACCCAGACGATGGCCGGAAACATTCAGTACATCGTCGATGCGGCCCATGATGGTGAAGTTGCCGGTTTTGACATCGCGCACTGCGCCATCGCCCGCAAGGTAATAGGTGCCACCCAGTTCGGCGGGGTAGTAGCTCTTCTTGAAGCGTTCCGGATCACCCCAGATGGTACGTATCATGGAAGGCCAGGGTTTTTTGATGACCAGCAAGCCGCCTTGGCCCCAAGGGATATCCTTGCCGGTTTCATCTACCACATCGATCTCGATGCCGGGGAAAGGGAGTGTGCAGGAACCTGGCACCAGTGCAGTGGCGCCTGGCAGGGGCGTGATGACGTGTCCGCCAGTCTCAGTCTGCCAGAATGTGTCGCAAATCGGGCAGCGGCTGCCGCCTACCTGCTCGTAATACCACATCCAGGCTTCCGGATTGATTGGCTCGCCCACAGTGCCCAGCAAACGCAGGCTGGACAGGTCATAATTCTTCGGATGCGTGTTTGGGTCGGTTTCGCCAGCCTTGATCAGAGAGCGGATTGCAGTTGGCGCGGTATAGAAGATTGACACTTTATGTTTCTGGATCATTTGCCAGAATCGGCCTGCGTTCGGGTAAGTCGGGATACCCTCGAACACAATTTGTGTCGCTCCCAGCGCTAGCGGGCCATAACAAACGTAGGTGTGGCCAGTGATCCAGCCCACATCCGCAGTGCACCAATAGACATCCTCTGGTTTCAGGTCGAAAGCCCACCGTGTGGTGTTCATGGCGTGCAGCAAGTAACCTGCGGAGCTGTGTTGTACACCTTTGGGCTTGCCGGTGGAACCGGACGTGTAAAGCAGGAATAATGGGTGTTCTGCACCTACCATTACCGGAGCACATGCATCGGCTTGACCGGCGATCAGGTCGCTCCACCACATGTCGCATGTGTTCCAGGCGATTTCCTGCCCAGTCTTTTTCAGCACCACGACTTTTTCCAGACATCCGCAACCGCCCATAGCGATGCCTTCATCCACTGCCGCTTTCAACGGTATGGTCTTGCCACCGCGGAACTGGCCATCTGCTGTGATGACTGCTTTTGCCCCGGCGTCCTGGATACGCTCGTTCAGGCTCTTGGCAGAAAAGCCGCCGAACACTACGCTGTGTGTCAAACCTAGCCGCGCACAGGCCTGCATGGCAACAATCGCCTCTATCCCCATTGGCAGGTAGATGATGACACGGTCGCCCAAACTGAGATTGAGCGTTTTCAAGCCATTGGCAAACTGGCAAACCGAATGGTAGAGCTCTTTATAAGTGACGGTCTTTACATCGCCATTGTCTGCTTCGAAGATGATGGCAGTCTTGTTGGGGATGGTGTCGAGATGGCGATCCAGGCAATTGGCCGATACGTTCAATTCGCCGTCTTCAAACCATTTGTAGAAAGGCGCGTTGTCCTGATTGAGCGTTTTGGTAAAAGGCTTGTGCCAAATCAATAACTCGCGCGCCAGTTTGGCCCAGAATCCTTCATAGTCCTTGGCGGCTTCTGCGCACAGTGCACGGTAGGCATCCATGCCAGAGACGTTGGCTTGTTTTTTAAATGCATCGCTAGGTTCAAATACACGGTTTTCGTGCAATACTGATTCAATGGACATGCTAACGGCTCTCCTGATCACCTTTTGCCTGCGTAGATCGCTTGGGATAAACGCCGACAGGCTTATAATAAACTGGTTGTTTGTTACATATTTCAATCTGAATCATAACTGAATTTTTTTATGGAATCACTGGATAATTTGCTTTCAGAGGCACTGGCCACACCGCAACAGGTAGCGCTGGTACAGCACGCTGTCGCATGCAGCCCATATCTTGGCCGGTTGCTTGTCAAAGATAAAGTGCTGCTCAAGGATTTGCTTGAAACTCATGCGAGACCCTATGACGCAGTGCGCATGCAAAGATTTTTGTCTACGCAGGTTATCTCTGATGAGCCATCCCTGAAAAAAGCCTTGCGCCAGCTTCGCCAGCGTGTGATGGCCAGCACGATACTGCGCGACTTGTCCGGTCTGGCGGATTTGCAGGAAGTCATGCAAACGACAAGTAAGCTGGCAGAGTGCGCGATCAAGACGGCGATCGATTTTCTGAATACCTGGCAGGTGAATATCTATGGCCAGCCGGTGGATGCGGAAGGTTATCCACAAGAATTGATTGTCATCGGCATGGGCAAGCTGGGCGGCGGCGAACTGAACGTCTCCAGCGATATCGACCTGATTTTCGCCTATGAAACAACTGGAGAGACTGCTGGTGAAAAATCTGTCAGTAACCAGGAGTTCTTCACCCGACTTGGCAAAAAACTCATCATTGCGTTGGATGATGTGACCGAGGACGGTTTCGTGTTCCGTGTGGATATGCGCTTGCGGCCATATGGCAGCGAGGGCGCTTTGGTAAGTGACCTGGATGCGCTGGAAAGCTATTACCAGATCAACGGGCGCGAGTGGGAGCGTTACGCCTGGATCAAGGGGCGTGCGGTGACAGGCCCGGAAGCCAATATCCATGCGCTTCTCAGGCCGTTCGTTTTTCGCAAGTATCTGGACTACAACGCCTTTGCCAGCATGCGTGACTTGAAGTCGCAGATCCAGCGCGACGTGCTGCAAAAAGGCATGCAGGACAATATCAAGTTAGGGCGTGGTGGTATTCGTGAAATCGAGTTCATCGCGCAAGTGTTTCAGCTTATTCGCGGCGGGCGTGAGCCGGAACTGCAGATTCGGCCGACCATTTCCGTGTTAAATCTGTTAAAAGACAAAAAGCTGCTGGAAGACAGCACCGTAGATTCGCTGATCGAAGCCTATGTCTTCCTGCGTAATCTGGAGCATCGCCTGATGTATGTGGAAGATCAGCAGACACAGGAGTTGCCAAAACACGAAGAAGCACAGGCGCGTATCGCCCTAGCGATGGGTTTCGCAGATTGGCCTGCATTCCTGCAGGTGCTCAACCAGCATCGCAATCTCGTGCAGCAGCATTTCGACGCCACTTTCAGCGAAGATGCGCAGGTTGAACTGCCCACCGAGACCGCCATTTGGCGCGGTACAGTGAGTGCAGAAGCGGCTCAGACGCAACTGAAGGCCAGAGGGTTTGCAGATGCGCCGCATGCTTTGCAGTTGCTGCAAGGCATGCGCAGCAGTCAGCGTTACCAGCAGTTGCCGGAACAGAGCCGACAGCGGCTGGACAAGCTCATGCCGATGGTGTTGGCACAAAGTATCAAAACGGCGCTTCCGGACACAGCTTTGCTGCGTACCATGAACCTGCTGGAGACTATCTGCCGCCGTGCCAGTTACCTGGCCTTACTGGCGGAATATCCGCATTCGCTCGAGCTGCTGGTCAGATTGTGCGCGGCCAGCCCTTGGCTGGCGCAGTATCTGGCAGCACATCCCATTTTGCTGGATGAGTTGCTGGATGTTCGCACGCTGTATGCTGCGCCGGATTTTAGTGCCATCAAGCAATCGCTCATCAACCAGATGCAGGCTCTGGCGGGGGATACAGAAGCGCAGATGGATGCGATGCGCCACTTCAAGAATAGTTATGTCATGCGTTTTGCCGCGCAGGATATCAACAATGAACTGCAACTGGAGACTTTATCGGACTATCTCAGCGCCTTGGCGGATGTGATCCTGCAAGTGAGTCTCGATACCATCTGGCAGAGCCTCAAATTCCGCCATCGTGATATACCGCAATTCGCCGTCATTGGTTACGGAAAACTGGGTGGCAAGGAGCTGGGCTATACATCCGACCTAGATATCATCTTTCTGTACGATGATGAGCATCCGGAGGCAGGGGATATCTACGCACGTTTCGCGCAGCGCATCAATAGCTGGTTCAACAGCATGACCAACGCAGGCCAGTTATACGAAACCGATCTGCAGTTGCGGCCGGACGGAAATAGCGGCCTGCTGGTCAGTACAGTCGATGCGTTCCGTGATTACCAGCACAATAAAGCCTGGACATGGGAGCATCAGGCACTCACCCGGGCACGTTTTGTGGCAGGCGAATCACGCATTGGCACCGAGTTCGAAACGGTTCGTCGTGAGGTGATGATGCAAGTGCGTGATACCGGCAATCTGAAAAAAGACGTGCTGAAAATGCGTGAGAAGATGCGTGAGGCTAACAAGGCCAAGCCCGGCGAGTTTGATGTCAAACATAGTCCGGGCGGCATCATCGATGTGGAATTCATCGTGCAGTATTTGTTGCTGAATTACGCAGGTAAATACCCGCAACTCACCGATAATATAGGGAATATCGCCTTGCTTAAATCGCTGGCAACGCTAGGTGTCATCGAGACGCAGCTAGCCAATGCGGTCGCTGATGCGTATCGGCAATATCGCCGGATCATCCACCAGACCAAGCTGCAAGGGCAGGATGCCAAAGTGCCACAGACGGAAGTCGCAATACATCAGCAAGCGGTTCTACAGCTGTGGCAGCATGTGTTCTGATACGTACGCGCGCGTTTCATTGATGAAGCCATTGGCCTGGAAGCCAATCAGGATGCGGCTTCCAGAGTGCATGCGCCTCTAATGAAAATTTGAAACGTTTCTTAGCAGCCCCAGCGCAGCGCAGGGGTATGCACTTCGCTATCCCAATGCTGCTTGATCTCTTCATCCAGCAGGCACACGGTGATAGAGGCGCCAGCCATATCAATCGCGGTGGTGTAGTTGCCCACCAGGCTGCGGGCAATCTGGCAACCATGCGCGCCAAGCAATTTCGCAGCCGTGTTGTAGATGAGGTAGAGTTCCATCAATGGTGTTGCACCCAAGCCATTGACCAGCAACAGGATTTCTCCTTTTAACGGCAGGTTTTTGGCTGTAAAGTCAGCCACGATCGCAGCAACCATGTCGCCGACAATCGCATCAGCTTCACGCATCGCCTCACGCCTGCGGCCGGGTTCGCCGTGGATACCGACGCCCATTTCCAGTTCGGTTTCACTAATGTCAAAGGTTGGTTTCCCGTTGGCCGGTACGGTGCAACTGGTCAGTGCCACGCCGATGCTGGCGGTGCGCTGGTTGATCTTGTCGCCCAGTGCTTTGCAGGTTTGCAAATCCGCACCGGTTTCTGCCAGGCTGCCCACACATTTTTCCACGATCACGGTACCTGCCACACCGCGGCGGCCGGTGGTGTAGGTGCTGTTGATGACGGCACAATCGTCCGAGGTGAGTACGGTCGCATGCTCGAAAGGCAGCATCTCGGCTGCCATCTCAAAGTTCATCACATCGCCCGCATAGTTCTTGACGATGAACAATACACCTTTGTCAGCATGCGTAGCCTCGGCTACGGCCAGCATCTGGTCTGGTGTCGGGCTGGTGAATACCTGGCCGGGGCAGGCGGCGTCCAGCATGCCTTTGCCCACATAGCCGGCATGCAATGGTTCGTGGCCTGAGCCACCGCCGGAAATCAGCACGACCTTGTTCTTTGCTTTGTTTTTGCGTGTGACGAAAGTCGGTTCGAAATTGACGGAGACCAAGTCAGCGTGCGCAGTGCCAAAGCCGGAGAGGCTTTCGACCAGCATATTGTCCACTTTATTCAGGAATTTTTTCACGTTTCTAACCTTTCAAAACTAAATCGCAAACAGTATGTATCATCACTTGGCAGCTTTTTGCTCCTGCATCCAAGTGCCCGATGGCACGTTCACCCAGCCCCGCTGCGCGGCCTTTGGTAGCGATGAGGTTTCGGGTGGATTCCAGCCCTTCATCGGCTGTTTTTTTAAGTGCCTCGGCAATTTCCTTGGCGGGTTTGTCTTGGGCTGCCAGTGTAGTGAAGGTGGTGGATGCCGGAATCAGTACGTCCAGCATGGTTTTTTCGCCCAGGCCGGCTTTGCCGCGTTGGATGATGGCTTGCACCCCAGCGGCAAATGCGGCGGCGGTTTGCAATAAGCTTTCGTGCCCGTTTTCTTTGGCGGTTTTACCCATGGCCATGAAAAAGCTGGCAAACAGCGGGCCGGAAGCGCCGCCCAGCGTGCTGAGCAGCTTCATGCCTATCTTGTTGAGAACGACATCCACAGGCTGATCGTCAAGCTCGCTCTGCATGCTGGCAATCATCTCGGATGCTCGTCTCATGTTGACGTAATGGTCGCCGTCGCCAATCGCACGGTCGAGCGATTCTATCTCGGCTTCGTTGGCAACAATGGCGGCATGGATGGCCTGGCTGGCGGAAAGGATGAATGCGGTTCTCATGGTGACGAATAATTTTTTTACTATATTGCGTTTTGGTTAAAGTTGTTAAACTCTACACATCTCGTAATACTATGACAACTGTTTGACCTGACAACTGCATGAGCCTACGCCTACGCTTGAATTTGCTGATTACCACCCTGATGCTGCTGTTTATGGTAGCTGTCGGCTGGGTGATATTGGAGGAAACACGTGTTTCCATCCGCGAGCGGGTTGAGGCAGCTACACGGGTGACAGTACAGCTCATGGATACTGTCATTGCCAGTTCTACGATGAATCCTGAGTTTGGTTATACGCATGAAGTGCTGAAAGGCTTTTTGGAACATTTGGGCTATGTGCGCAGCAATAAGATCACTTTGACAGATCTGCAAGGCAAATTGCTTTATGTATCTCCGCCATCCAAATTTCGTGCCGGTGTTCATCCACCGCAATGGTTCGCCAACTGGGTAGCACCCAAACCAGAGAAAGTGGAGCGGTTGGTTCGTTTTGGCAGGCTTTCCATAGAGTCCAGCGCGGAGGGTTCGATTCGCGAGGCTTGGAATAGTTTGCAGCAAATCATGTGGATAGGCTTGAGCTTTTTTATTGTGTTGAACGTCGTAGTGTACTGGATGCTTGGACACTGGCTGAAACCCCTGCAGCCGATCCTGGGGGCCATCAACAGGATGGAAAGAGGTAATCTGAATACACGCTTGCCGGAGTTCGATCTGCCGGAGTTCGAAAAGATCGGTCACAGCCTGAACCGGATGGCCGAATCGTTAGCGGCAGAACGCCAATTAGAGGAGAGCCGTCAGCTGACGCATTTGATTCAGAGCCATATCGAGGAGGAGCGGCGAAGCCTTGCGCGCGAGTTGCATGATGAACTGGGGCAATATGTGACAGCTATCAAGACTTTTGCCGTGGCGATCGTGAACAGAAGCAAGAATGGTGCGCCAGATATCGAAGCCAGCGCCAAGACTATCGTGGCTGCTGCCAATCATATTTATGATGGCATGCATGACATTATCCGGCAATTGCGGCCTGGTTCGCTGGATAATCTAGGGTTGGCAGAAACGCTAAGTGATGCGGTCAATGTTGTACAGCAGCAGCATCCGGAACTGAAGATCAATCTGGTAATGGCCGGCAAGGTAGATAGGCTGGGAGAGACGCTGAACATCAATATTTATCGCATTGTGCAGGAGGCGCTGAACAATGCCATTAAACATGCAGAAGCGAATCTATTGGAGATTAAACTGTCTACGACAGAAACGGGTGATTTGCAGCTGGCGATTCATGATGATGGTAAAGGCATGGATATCAATGCGGTAGATCAGACGAATCATTTTGGTCTGCTGGGGATGCGTGAGCGGGTGCAGGCGTTACATGGCAGCTTTAATGTGGATTCAAAGGCTGGACAAGGGACTGCGATTTATATCAATATTCCACAAGCGGTAAAGACAGAAGGGTAGATTGTGAGCAAAATTGACGTGATGTTAGTGGACGACCATGCGGTGGTGCGCATGGGCTTCAAAATGCTGCTCGAGGCAGATAACGACATCAAGGTGGTTACCGAAGCTGAAAGTGGCGAAAGCGCTATCAAAGCCTATATGGACCATAAGCCGCATGTGGTTGTGATGGATATTACCATGCCAGGGATAGGCGGTCTCGAAGCGATAGAGCGTATTCTGGCCAAAGACTCCGCTGCAAGGATATTGGTACTCTCGGCGCATGAGGACTCTGTCCATCCCAAACGCGTATTGAACGCCGGTGCGATGGGGTACCTTACCAAGCGTTCTGCGGCGGAAGAACTGATCAAAGCGATTCGCATGGTAGCTGGCGGCAAAAAATATATCGAGGCCAGTGTGGCGCAACAAATGGCGATCCAGCAGCTTTCCGGAGAACAAAACCCTGTAGATGTGCTGAGCGATCGTGAGTTTGAAGTGTTCATGGCGCTCGCCAAAGGCAAAACGACTAACGAGATTGCGGAGACTTTGTTTTTAAGCCCCCGTACGGTAGGCACGCATTTGTACAACATCAAACAGAAACTGAATGCCAACAATTCTGCCGAGATTGCGCTGATTGCCATGCGCAGCGGCTTGATAGACCCTTAAGCGTTAATACCGAGCGATATTCAGGTCGCCCACATTGGCAAGTTCGACAACGGTTCTGGAACCGCTCGGCAGTTTGCCCATTTGAGGCGGAATCAGGAAAGTGATCAGTTTCTTGTCAGTATCGACTCGGCCCATGGCGACCTGCCATCTTGGCCACTCCCGCTCCTGCGGCAGGTTGAGTGCTCCCAGCAGGCGGGCTTTTTCATAAATGGCTTTTTTCTCGTCAGCAGGTAGAAAATTCAGTACTTCCACTTTTACCAATGGGCGTGACTCTGCCACTATCTCAGGTGTCTTGAGGGCTTGCGTGGCGGTTTTGGAGTTCTGTGCGCCAGATTGTTCTTCTGGGGCTGTTTCAGCAGGTTTGAAACCGGAGGTCGCTAGTACATAACGTTCATTGAATTCATCGATCTCGTCCTGACTAGGCGTGCGTGAGCGGGCGGCCAGTGTCTCTATGGACTGCATCTTCGGCAATTGTGGATACATCTCTGCAGCCGTTTTAGGCATGCCGTTTACGGCCTGTTTCGATTCGAAAGGATTGCCGGAGAGGGAGGTATTTTTTACTTCTGTGTTTGTGGTGCTGTACGTGTCGTCAGTGCTTTCATCCACATCCATGGCTTTGGCAACCGCTTTGTCAGCAATACTGGTTGCAACAGAGCGGGCCACCTGCTGTGCGATTGTGCCCCCTAGGCAGCCGGTCAGGGCGATGCATAGCGCTGACAACAATAATTGCTTGATGTGAAAAGCGTTTAACATTCAATAACTAAGCTGGTATTTTTAACGCGGAAAGTTTAGGTTACTGCTAGCTTAATAAAATGTCCAGCGCTTAGTGATTTTGGGCAGTGAACAACACAGAATATAGCGTTTCTGTTGCTTAAACGCGACGACTGGTGTGCAGGCTGATCAAGCCACCCAGAAGGATGATGCCGATGGCAAGATATTCGGATAAGGACAAGGATTCTTGCCAAAACCATACGCCAAACACGCTTGCAAGAATCACGGTGGTGTATGCCAGACTTGCTACAGTTAAGGTGTTGCCAGTGCGATAGGCGCGCGTCACGGCCAGTTGCGCCAGTGTGGCAGAAAAACCGAGCCCAACGATTACCGGGACGTCTTTCCATTCTACTGAAGTGAACTTGTACGGCAGCATCCAGATGCTGGCGCCGATGGTGGAGATCAGTGTGAAATAGAATACCGTGCGCCAATCGGGTTCTCCGATCTTGGCCAATTGTTTTACGTAGATATATGCGCATGCGGCACCAAAGCCTGATATCAGTCCGAGAATGCCATACCATACGTCGCTGCTGTTTATGCTGGGTTTAAGCAGCAGGATGATGCCGATAAAGCCTAACAAAACCGCAAAGTATAGTAGCTTGGCAGGTTTTTCTCGCAGGGTGAACGGTAATAACAACGCGACGAACAACGGCGATGTGTAGTTCAGGGTAATTGCTGTCGCCAATGGCAGATGCGCGATAGCAACAAAGAAACACACCAGTGATAGGAATCCCACGATGGCGCGGGACATTTGCTTTCTGATGACAGGTGTTTTCAAAGAGTGGCCATTCAGGAACGCGATAATGCTGATTACTATCAGGCCAAAAAGGGAACGGTAGAATACCAGTTCAACACTGGAGAATTTTGCTGCGCCAACCTTGACCAAAGCGCCCATGATGGCAAAGCCCAAGGCGGCCACAAGCATCCACAGACTACCCAGGTTTGGTAATCTCATCGCAAATTGCTCAGGTGTGACTCCATCTTGCGGCGATACCATTCGTGGAAGTGTGCCATGCCGGTTTCCATCGGGTGCTGATAAGGGCCGCGCTCATCCTTGCCCAGCGCATGCAGCGCTTTGCGGCCTTGGTGCATGCGGTCGCAGATTTCCCTGTCTTCAACAGCGGTTTCGATATAAGCGGCTTGCTGTGCAGCGACGTATTCACGTTCGAAAAGGCCGATATCTTCAGGATAGTAGAATTCCACGACATTACTGCAACTGTGTACGCCGGTCGGGATGAGGTGTGAGATCACCAGCACCTGCGGATACCACTCGACCATCAGGAACGGGTAATAGGCAAACCAGATGGCGCCGTATTTAGGTTTTTCTTGGCCATGGTAGCGCGCCACGGCATTCTGCCAGCGCTGATAGGTGGGGGATAGGAAATGGTGCGGCAAGTCCTTATAACCTACTGTTTGCACGCTGTAGTCCTTAGCGAACTGCCAGTGCAGTTTGTCGCAATCCACAAACTGGTTCAGTCCGGGGTGAAACGGGCCTACATGATAGTCTTCCAGATAGGTCTCAATGAATGTCTTCCAGTTGAAGTCATAGTGGTCTACATGCGTGCTGTCATAGTGATAACCCGTGAAATCGAAATCCGCCTTGCACTCTATGGAGTTCAGGATTTCCACGATGTCCTGCGGCCCTTCGAACAGCATGCCATGCCAGTTATGGAGGGGTGTCTTGTTGAGGTGCAAGCAGGGGTTCTTGCTGAAGTGCGGCGAGCCAAGTAGCTTTCCGTCAAGGTCGTAGGTCCAGCGGTGCAACGGGCACACGATATGGCTTGTTGAGCCACGTCCATCCAGCATCAATGCTTGACGATGGCGGCATATGTTGCTGATCAGCGATACTTCGCCGCCATGGTTCACTAACGCTTTCGCATTGTTCATCCAGTCTATGCTGAGATAATCATTGGCGTTGGGCACCATCAGCTGGTGCCCAACATATTTGGGGGCATTTGAGAATAGATGCGCGGTTTCCAGCGCATATACATCTTCGCTTACATACCAGTCCACCGGCAATTGCGCGGTGGATTGCTGTAAAGAGTTTTCGACAGTACTGATAACGCTCATAAGTCATGCAAAAA
Organism: Pseudomonadota bacterium; assembly: GCA_029781535.1. GTDB lineage: Bacteria > Pseudomonadota > Gammaproteobacteria > Burkholderiales > Methylophilaceae > Methylophilus. The sequence goes on along the minus strand of JAKOWL010000209.1, from coordinate 13,416 downwards.
TCAAAAACGTAATTTTGCCGCAATCGTCGTAACTTGCAAATATTTTCTGGGCCAAACTTGTTTTTTGGCGCTTGTGGCCAATACAAAATCAGTTAAACTTGAGGTAAATCAAAAGGGAGCATAATAATGAACCAACAAAAAGAAACCCCTATCGTTTTTCAGGGCAAGGCGTCGGAATATTTTGGTATCTGGATAGTCAATCTGCTTTTGTCGCTTGTCACGTTGGGGGTCTATTCTGCATGGGCTAAGGTAAGAAGAAAAAAATACTTCTACAACAATGCCTTGATAGAGAACGCCGCGTTCGACTATCACGCCAATCCTATTTCGATCCTGAAAGGCCGTGCGATTGCCCTGCTGTTTTTTCTGGGATACTCATTCGGGGGTAGCGTAAACCTGTTTCTGCCCGCATTATTCATTCTGGTGTTCTTCTTCGCTCTGCCGTGGCTGGTGGTGCGTTCTGCTACCTTTAATGCGCGAAATACCAGTCACCGCGGTTTGCGGTTCAATTTTGTAGGCACAAAAGGAGAAGCCGTCCGCGTGTTTATTGGTATCCCGATGCTGACCTTTGTTACATTGGGCCTGATTATTCCTTACGGCGCATATCTGAAGAACAAATTCATGATAGACAACTATCGTTTCGGCTTGTCGGCATTTAATCTACAAGCCAAGGTGCGGGATTTCTACAAGGTGTATCTGAAGGTGTTTTTGCTTCCATTGATGGTCGTATTGATAGGTGTCGTAGCGGCGATAGCCATTCCGGCCTATTATCATTATTCTCATAAAGCTCAGCAGCATACGCTGCTTAGGGTGCCGGAAGTTGCGAATGTCGTCAGTGAGGCCGCAGCAGCCGAACAAACTCCCGCCACAGGCAATGAAGATCAAGGCAATACGGATGCCAGGATGTATCGTGTGGAGCGCGTCTATTCTGAGAATGTGCCGGAGCCTGCGCCGCAGAAGCAAGGTGTGACAGATCAACAGCAAGCGGCTCATGAAGAGACGCCAGCCACTGCTACAGGAACGGCGTCTGGACAGGTTAGAGAGAAAACAATCGAGGAAATGATGGCTGAGCGTCAAAAGGCCAGACGCGAGCAGCTGCGTAAAATGTTGCAGCATCCTGTGGCGATGTTTGGTTTTCTGGGTGCCATGCTGTTGTATCTGTTCTTTATTTTCGGTTTTATGGGTTATCTGCAGGCACGGATTGGTAATCTTGTCTGGAACAATACGACGCTTGAGCGTTTGTCATTCAAAAGCAGCTTGCGTGCACGGGACCTGATATGGATATATATCACTAATATCCTAGCTATCGCGTTGACATTTGGCCTGGCGACGCCTTGGGCGCAGGTGCGTCTGGCCAGATACCGTACCTCCAAACTCAAGATTCTGGGAGATGTGGATTTTGACCAGTTCGTTGGAGACAAGAAGGCGGAAATAAAAGCGACGGGCGAAGAGATCGTGGATATGTTTGACGTGGACCTGTCGTTTGGTTAAGGCATGACATTTCAGGCTGATTTTTTTGACGGGTATAGCGCGCGCGCCTCTTCGGTGCTTGTCAAGGCGCTTCCGGCACCGGATTCAATGATCGAATTCGATTCTGACGGAAGAAGATATCGTTATGCCTTCTCTGAAATCCATGTGCAAGCGCGTCTTGGTAATGCGAGACGTCTGATTGATTTGCCCGATGGAGGCAGGCTGGAAGCCAATCAGATAGAAGAGCTGGAAATGGCTATGCAGTCTCGACGCAATGCGTTCTGGAGAATGGTGCACTATCTGGAAAATCATCTTGGCTGGGTAATCGTGGCCTTGATTGGTACGGTGCTGGCGGGCTGGATGTTTTTGCAGTTCGGAGTGCCGCGTCTGGCCGAGTATGTCGCAGAAGCTACTCCGCCAAGTATCGAGCTGAAGCTTGGGGAGCAGGTGCTCGCTGGATTTGACCATAAGATGGGTTATCTTTCACCTTCCAAGATCGCTGTCAGCAAACAGGATGAGATTCGTCAGGCACTGGCGGACATGTGCAAAAAAACTGGTGATTGCCCCCGCTATCGCCTGGAATTTCGAGAAAGTGAGATGATAGGGCCAAATGCATTTGCATTGCCCGGAGGCATCACCGTGATGACGGATGACCTTATCAAGCTTTCCAAAACTGATACTGAACTGGTGGCGGTGCTGGCGCATGAGCTGGGGCATGTCAAGAAGCGTCACGCTTTCAGGCAAAGCATACAAGGCGCACTGGCAGGCCTGATTTTGGCTGCGGTGACGGGGGATGTAAACTCCATGGCGTCAGGTTTGCCGGCTGCTGTTTTGCAGATGCGATATTCCCGTGCGCTGGAGACCGAAGCGGATGGCTTTGCCATGCAATCCTTGCAAAAAGCCTGTTTGCCACCTAAGGCATTTGCGGATATCTTGTTGCGACTTTCACAGGTGTCCGTCAGCAAGGGCGACAAAAAACAAGCACAAAGACAAGAGCCCCTTAGCGATATATTATCTACTCACCCTGATTCGCTGGATCGGGTGAAGCCGTTCATGCTGGCAAAACCGACTTGTTCTGGCTGAAAAACCTTGCCAAATCAGCAGTTTTGAGCTAATCTTCAACGTTACTGTTTGTGCAGAAAACCGGCCTTTACATGAAAAATTGCAGATGATGACAAAAAAGTTGCGACATAGTCATGCAAGCATGTCCTCACTTGCTTCTGCATGCCGCAAGGTGAGGGCGGGTTAAGTCGGCTTTAGGCACCAACGGCGGCCAGAGCCGCCGTTTTTGTTTTTCTGGAATTAGATTTATGTCACAGCATTTAATGAACACTTATGGTCGGCAGCCAATTACTTTTACCCATGGTGAAGGTGCATGGTTGTGGAGTGATAAGGGTGAAAAATATCTCGACGCGCTCGCTGGCGTAGCGGTGAATGGCCTTGGCCACGCACATCCAAAATTGGTGAAGACCTTACAGACACAGGTCGCCAAGCTGATTCATGTTTCCAATATCTACCAGATCGCTGAGCAGGCGACGCTTGGGGACAAGCTTGCTGAATTGTCTGGCATGGATAAAGTGTTTTTCTGTAATTCCGGCTGCGAAGCGAATGAAGCGGCTATCAAGCTGGCGCGCTTGTACGGACATAACAAAGGTATCGAGAATCCCGAAATCATCGTGATGGAAAAAGCGTTCCATGGCAGAACCATGGCAACGCTCTCTGCAACAGGTAACCGCAAGACTCAGGCAGGTTTTGAACCGCTGGTAGGCGGTTTTATCCGTGTGCCATTCGATGATCTGGAAGCAGTCACGCAGATTGCAGCACGTAAGAATAACGTCGTAGCTGTACTGGTAGAGCCGGTGCAGGGTGAAGGCGGCATCAATATTCCGCATGATGGCAAAGCCTATCTGGAAGGTTTGCGCAAGGTCTGTGACGAACACGGCTGGCTGCTGATGCTGGATGAAGTGCAAAGCGGTATTGGCAGGACAGGTACCTGGTTCGCTTTCCAGCATACCGGCATCACGCCTGATGTGATGACCCTGGCCAAAGGACTGGGTTCAGGCGTGCCTGTGGGAGCATGCGTTGCCAAAGGTGTTGCTGCAGAAACATTTACGCCCGGTAAACATGGTTCGACGTTTGGCGGCAACCCATTGGCGACGGCTGCAGGCTTGGCAACACTCAACATCATTGCAGAAGACAAGCTGCGTGAGAATGCCGAAGCGATGGGAGATCTGATTTGTGATTCGCTCAAGACTGCGCTTGAAGGTGTTGCGGGTATTGTGACGATTCGACATGCTGGGTTAATGATTGGTATCGAACTGGATAGGCCATGTACCGAACTGGTGAAGATGGCGCTGGAAGAGAAGTTGCTGATCAACGTGACAGCTGAAAAGGTGGTACGTTTGTTGCCGCCGCTGATTATTAATGCGCAGGAAGCGAAGGAGTTGGTGAATCGCTTGGCGCCACTCATCAAGAAGTTTTTAAATGGTTAAACATTTTCTGCAATTTAACGACCTGACCACGGACGAGCTGAATCACATATTCGAGCGCACCAAGTGGATAAAGGCGCAGTTCAAGGATTACAAACAGTACTGGCCGTTGACCGACCGTACACTGGTGATGATCTTTGAAAAGGCCAGTACGCGCACACGCTTGTCATTCGAGGCAGGGATGCATCAGCTTGGCGGGTCCGCTATTTACCTGAATACACGCGATTCTCAACTTGGACGTGGAGAGCCGGTGGAAGATGCTGCACAAGTAATTTCGCGTATGTCCGATCTGGTTATGATCCGTACCTTTGAACAGAGCATCATCGAGCGCTTTGCGCAGAACTCGCGAGTGCCGGTGATTAACGGTTTGACCAACGAGTATCACCCGTGCCAGATTCTCGCGGATATTTACACCTTCATTGAGCATCGCGGCTCTATCAAGGGCAAGACGGTCGCGTGGATCGGTGACAGCAATAATGTCTGCAATACCTGGCTGCAAGCTGCAGAGCTGCTGGATTTTAATGTGCATGTCTCTACGCCGCCAGGCTACGAGGTGGAGCCTGAGCGCGCCAACCTGTATGGCAATGATCATTTTGAAACCTTCGCTGACCCGATGGATGCGGTGAACGGTGCAGATTTGGTAACCACCGATGTGTGGACCAGCATGGGCTTTGAGGCAGAGAACGAAGAGCGTATGCGTGACTTTGCAGACTGGCAAGTAGATGCCGACATGATGAAGGCTGCCAACAAGGACGCATTGTTCATGCACTGTCTGCCGGCGCATCGTGGTGAAGAGGTGGCCGCGGATGTGATCGATGGTAAGCAAAGCGTCGTGTGGGACGAGGCGGAAAATCGCCTGCATACACAAAAGGCGCTGATGGAATATCTGTTGTTAGGTAAAGTTACTGCATAGATGGCTGGCAGGGAAGATTTATCAAAACACATCTTGCCTGTATCGGCCACGATGGTGGGTGTCTGCATGACAGTCATCACCATTCTGCAATTGGCGCCTAAAAATGGCATATCGGAATGGGCAGACAATCTGATTGCATTGGACAGCTTGGTTTTTCTTGCAAGCACGATGTTGTCTTACTGGTCGATCCGACATAAAGAGAACTTGATAATGATTGAAAAGCTGGCCGACCGCTGCTTCATGGTCGGTATGCTGTTTATGGTAGGTATCAATTTTTTAGTAGCATTTGAATTGTTTTAGTGATTAAGAAGGTAGTCGATGAGCGACATCAAAAAAGTTGTGTTGGCCTATTCGGGCGGTTTGGATACATCAGTCATCTTGAAATGGCTGCAGGATGAATACAAATGCGAGGTGGTGACTTTCACCGCCGATCTGGGGCAGGGCGAAGAATTGGAACCTGCGCGCGCCAAAGCCAAAGCGGCTGGCGTAAAAGAGATTTACATTGACGATTTGCGTGAAGAGTTCGTGCGTGATTTCGTATTCCCGATGTTTCGCGCCAACACCATTTACGAAGGCGAGTACCTGCTGGGCACTTCGATTGCACGTCCACTGATTGCCAAGCGTTTGATCGAGATTGCACGCGAAACCAATGCCGATGCGATTTCCCATGGTGCTACCGGCAAGGGCAACGATCAGGTGCGTTTTGAGTTGGGTGCGTACGCGTTGAATCCGAACATCAAGATCATTGCTCCTTGGCGCGAGTGGGATCTGCTTTCTCGCGAAAAATTGATGGCCTATGCCGAGAAGCATGGCATCCCTGTGGATATGAAACACAAACAAGGCGGCAGCCCTTACAGCATGGATGCTAACTTGTTGCATATCTCCTACGAAGGTCGCCACTTGGAAGATCCAGCTGCAGAAGCTGAAGAAAGCATGTGGCGCTGGACAGTTTCTCCTGAGAAAGCACCAAACGAACCGGAATACCTGAACATTGAATTTGTCAAAGGAGATATCGTCGCCTTGAATGGTAAAACGATGAAAGCGGATCAGATTCTGGCGGAACTGAACCGTTTGGGTGGCAAGCATGGCATTGGCCGCCTGGATCTGGTGGAGAACCGTTACGTGGGCATGAAATCCAGAGGCTGTTACGAAACGCCGGGTGGCACCATTATCCTCAAGGCGCACCGTGCGATTGAAAGCATTACGCTTGATCGCGAAGTGGCACACCTGAAAGATGACCTGATGCCGCGCTACGCCAGCCTGATCTATAACGGCTACTGGTGGAGTCCAGAGCGTGTCGCGTTGCAAACCTTGATTGACCACACACAGCAGAACGTCAACGGCTGGGTGCGCGTCAAACTCTACAAAGGCAATGTGATCGTGGTCGGCCGCGACAGCAAAACAGATTCGCTGTTCGATTCTACTATCGCGACATTCGAGGATGATGCAGGCGCATACGACCAGAAAGATGCAGGCGGTTTCATCAAGCTGAACGCGCTGCGCATGCGTATTGCTGCCAATTTGCGCAACCGCAAGAAATAGTATGGCAAGTCAGGTGATTGCATACGATTCCACCCTGCGCGATGGCGCGCAGGCGCAAGGGGTCTCGTTTACGGTAGAGGACAAGCTCAAGATCGTCGAGCGTCTGGATGAGTTGGGTGTCGGCTATATCGAGGCAGGTAACCCGGGTTCCAATCCCAAGGATCTGGAATTCTTCGAGCGCGTTGGCGCGTTGAAACTCAAGAATTCCAAGATCATCGCGTTTGGCAGCACCCGTAAGGTGGGCGTCAATGCTGCGGATGACAACAACCTGAAATCCCTGCTGCGAGCCAACACAGGCGCGGTGGCGATTTTCGGCAAGAGCTGGGATTATCAGGTGACGGATATCCTGCGCACCACGCTGCAGGAAAACCTGAACATGATCGGCGATACCATCGCTTTCCTGAAACAGCAGGGTAAAGAAGTGGTGTTCGATGCCGAGCATTTCTATGATGGTTACAAGGCTAATGCCGACTATGCCATGCAAACGCTGCAGGCTGCGGCACATGCCGGTGCAGATGTGCTTTGCCTATGTGATACCAATGGCGGCACTTTTCCGAATGAAATCTTTGAAATCACACAAAAAGTAGTCGCCCGTTTTCCAAAAGTGCAAGTCGGCATTCACTGCCACAACGACTGTGAGATGGCAGTAGCAAACTCGGTAGCGGCTGTGCAGGCGGGTGCGACACAAGTGCAGGGCACCATCAACGGTATCGGTGAGCGCTGCGGTAATGCTAACCTGTGTTCCATTATCCCGAATCTGCAGCTTAAGCTGGGCCTTTCCTGCATCCCGCAGGAGAATATCGCCACGTTGACTGCTGCCGCGCGTTTCGTCAGCGATGTCGCCAATATGACCTTTAACGACAAAGCACCTTATGTGGGTAACGATGCCTTTTCCCACAAGGGCGGCATGCATATCGATGCGGTGAGCAAGAACCCGATTTCCTACGAGCACATCAACCCTGCACAAGTGGGTAATGTGCGCCATATTCTGGTATCGGAAGTCGCGGGTCGCAGCGCATTGCTTTCCAAGATCCACGAAGTCGACGCCTCTTTGGGTAAAGATTCCGCAGACACAAGACGCATCCTTGAACATATCAAGGCACTGGAGCACGAGGGCTACCAGTTCGAGAGTGCAGAAGGCTCTGTGCAACTGCTGGTACGTAGGGATCTTGGCAAGTTCCGTCCATTCTTCGCATTCAAGGAATATCAGGTTAGCATTCATGAACCCGCTATTAATGGCGTCAACTCTTCAGCCAGCATCAAGTTGCTGGTCAACGGACAGGAGGAAGTGATGTCCTCAGAAGGCGATGGTCCTGTCAATGCATTGGATAAGGCCATGCGTCGCGCTTTGGAGCGTTTCTATCCCGCTATCAAGGAAGTGCGCCTCACTGACTATAAAGTACGTGTGTTGGATTCAGACCGTGCGACTGCTGCCAAAGTGCGTGTGCTGATCGAATCTGCCGACCATCATGAGAGCTGGACGACAACAGGCGTCTCTACCGACGTGGTGGATGCCTCCTGGCGTGCGATGATCGATGCAATCGAGTACAAGCTGATGCGTGATCAGGAACGCGTATCGTCATCCGAGCAAGCAGTAGCCATATAATCACGCAAATTCACGCGCGCGTATTCATTGGTAAAATGCCTGCCTTGGAAGCTAGGCTGGATGCGGATTCCGGAGCAATGCTTTATTTAATGAAAAGTGGTTGTGTTAGATTGGGTGCAACACCACCAGTTTAAGTTGTTCTTGTTCAACTGGACGTAAAGTCACTTGCTGATAACTGATCAGGCCGAGTTTTGGGTGGTTGAATTCCCGTTGGCCTCCTTGGCGTTCCAGCACATCATGTTGTTTCCAGAAGCGTTCAAACTCCGGACTTGCTTGCGAGAGTTCAGCGACTAGCTTTTGCAGTTCCAGTTCTTCCAGACGGCTGCGGCAATCTGCGCGGAATTCAGCTACAAGCCGTCTTGCACGTACTTCCCAATTTACCACTAGTTGCTTCGCATCCGGATTTTGAAACACATAACGGAGCAGGTTGGGCTTGTCTTCAACTTCTTGTTGTTTATCCAGCCAGCCGGCGAACAAGATTTGCGCTGGTTTGTTCCAAGCCAATATATCCCAGGTGCGGCCCATGATGTAGGCGGGGATATTGATATTGTCGAGCATGTTGACCAGGGTTTCCGGCACAGTGTCTTCTTCTGCCGTGTTGGCGCGCGGATCGCGGCGATCGGCCATGTCAAACAGGTAAGCGCGTTCGGTGCGTGACAGCTTGAGTGCCTGCGCAAGCCTGTCCAGAGCATCGGACGAGATGTTGACCTCGCGGCCTTGTTCTATCCAGGTGTACCAGGTGGCGCTGATGCCAGCAAGTTGCGCAACTTCTTCGCGACGCAACCCTTTTGTCCGGCGGCGTGCGCCCGAAGGGAATCCGAACTCCTCTGGAGTGCCGCGCTGGCGCAGGGCCAGCAGGAATTCACCCAACTCTTTTCGTCTATTGTCCATAAGTTATCCTGTTAATTATAATACTAGTATAACTTATAGTCTTGTCAGGGTATTGGAAAATGTTTATTCTGCGCAAGTTTTCAGAATTTAGTATTAAAAATACTGTTTCAAAAATCAGCATTATTTATTAAGGAGTGAGTCATGGCGGGAAAAACGCTTTACGACAAATTATGGGAGTCACATGTCGTCCGTGAGGAATCGGACGGTACGTGTTTGCTTTATATCGACCGTCACCTTGTGCATGAAGTAACCAGTCCGCAAGCCTTCGAGGGGATGCGCATGGCTGGCCGCAAGCCGTGGCGCAGTACTTCGATCGTCGCCAACCCTGACCATAACACACCAACCAAGGATTGGGACAAAGGTATCGAAGACCCTGTCTCCCGTTTGCAGGTGGAAACACTGGACAGCAACATCAAAGAGTTTGGTGCTTTGGTGTATTTCCCATTCAAGGATAGCCATCAAGGCATCATCCACGTGATTGGTCCAGAAAATGGCACAACATTGCCTGGCATGACCGTAGTATGCGGCGATAGCCATACCTCCACGCATGGCGCATTCGGGGCGTTGGCTCATGGCATCGGTACATCCGAAGTTGAACACGTCTTGGCAACGCAAACGCTTGTTGCAAAAAAATCCAAACGCATGCTGGTGAAAGTGGATGGCAAATTAGGTAAAGGTGTGACAGCCAAGGATGTCGCTTTGGCGATTATCGGCAAAATTGGTACTGCAGGCGGTACTGGTTATGCCATCGAGTTTGGCGGCGAAGTGATTCGCGGATTCTCCATGGAAGGCCGTATGACTTTGTGCAACATGGCGATCGAAGCGGGTGCCCGTGCAGGTATCGTGGCACCAGACGAGAAAACCGCGGCCTATCTGAAGGGTCGCCAGCATGCGCCTAAAGGTGAAAACTGGGATAAAGCAGTTGCTTACTGGAATACGTTGAAATCTGACCTGGATGCACAGTTCGACGCAGTGATCGAAATGCGCGGCGAGGATATCGAACCGCAAGTAACCTGGGGCACTTCACCTGAGCAAGTGTTGCCAATCGGTGCAAGCGTGCCGAATCCTGCCAAGGAGATAGATGCAACCAAACGTACCAGCATCGAGAATGCATTGAAATACATGGGGTTGGAAGCGGATACGCCAATCGAGAAAATCAATGTCGACAAGGTGTTCATCGGATCATGCACCAATTCACGTATCGAAGATTTGCGTGCCGCAGCTGGCGTAGCCAAGGGCAAAAAGGTAGCAGGCAATGTTAAGCTGGCGATGGTGGTGCCAGGTTCTGGCGTGGTAAAACGTCAAGCTGAGGAAGAGGGGTTGGACAAGATTTTCATCGAGGCAGGCTTTGAATGGCGTGAACCAGGTTGTTCCATGTGCCTGGCGATGAATTCCGACCGTCTGAGCCCAGGTGAGCGTTGTGCGTCGACTTCCAACCGCAACTTTGAAGGCCGTCAAGGCCCGGGTGGCCGTACACACTTGGTGAGTCCGGAAATGGCTGCTGCCGCAGCGATTGCCGGTCATTTTGTTGACGTACGTAGCGTGCATTAAGGAGAAGGAACATGAAAGCATTTACCCAATTAAACGGCTTGGTTTGCCCGCTCGATCGCGCTAACGTGGATACCGACGCAATCATTCCGAAACAGTTTCTGAAATCCATCAAACGCTCTGGTTTTGGTCCATATTTGTTTGATGAATGGCGTTACACCAATTACGGTGAACCTGGCATGGATTGCAGTACACGTCCGCTGAACAAGGATTTTGTGCTGAATCAGCCACGCTACCAGGGTGCGCAAGTACTGCTGGCACGTGATAACTTCGGCTGCGGTTCTTCACGTGAACATGCGCCTTGGGCGATTGAAGACCAAGGGTTTCGCGTGATTATTGCCCCCAGCTTTGCCGATATTTTCTTTAACAACTGCTACAAAAACGGCATTTTACCGATTGTTGCCGATGCGGCTGTGGTTGACCGCTTGTTTAAGGAGTGCCAAGCGAACGAGGGCTACAGGCTGAACGTGGATCTGCCGTCACAAACCGTAACGTTGCCAAGCGGCGATAGCTTTACGTTTGAGATTACACCAACACGCAAACATAATTTGTTGAACGGATTGGACGAGATTGGTCTGACCTTGCAGCATGCAGATGAAATCAAAGCGTTTGAGGTAAAACATAAAGCCGCTCAACCCTGGTTGTTTGCACAATAATTTTAAGGAAGATAAATATGAAAATCGCAGTTTTGCCAGGTGATGGCATCGGTCCGGAAATCATTGCACAAGCGTTACGTGTACTGGAAGTGCTAAAAAAAGAAGGCATGGACATGGAGTTTGTCGAAGCACCTTTGGGCGGTCAAGCATACGACCAATTTGGCGCACCATACCCAGAGTTCACCCAGAAAATCTGCCGTGAGGCAGATGCTGTGCTGTTGGGTGCAGTTGGTGGCCCGCAGTACGACACCTTGGATCGTCCTTTACGCCCGGAGCGCGGTTTATTGGCGATCCGTAAGGATCTGGGTCTGTTCGCAAACCTGCGTCCAGCAGTGCTGTATCCGGAACTTGCCAATGCCTCCACACTGAAGCCAGAGGTGGTGGCTGGGTTGGACATCATGATCGTACGTGAGTTGACCGGTGACGTATATTTCGGCCAGCCACGCGGGATGCGCACCAACGAGCAGGGTATCCGCGAAGGCTTCAATACCATGATTTACAGTGAGCCTGAAGTGCGCCGTATCGCGCATGTGGCTTTCCAAATCGCAATGAAGCGCAAGAAAAAACTATGCTCCGTGGATAAAGCGAACGTGCTGGAAACTACCGAGTTCTGGAAAGAGATCGTCATCGACGTGGCTAAGGAATATCCTGAAGTGGAATTGAGCCACATGTATGTGGACAATGCAGCGATGCAGTTGATTCGTAACCCGAAACAGTTCGACGTGATGGTCACTGGCAACATTTTCGGTGACATCCTGTCTGACGAGGCTTCCATGCTCACTGGCTCTATCGGTATGCTGGCGTCCGCTTCGTTGAATGAGACCAAGAAAGGTCTGTATGAACCTTCTCACGGTTCAGCACCAGATATCGCTGGTAAAAACCTGGCGAATCCGATTGCAACTATCCTCTCTGCTGCCATGATGCTGCGTTATACTTTCGATAACGAAGCGGCCGCGACGCGTATCGAAAACGCTGTGAAGAAAGTCCTGGCCGCTGGTTATCGCACTGGCGACATCTATGAAGAAGGCATGAAACGAGTCAGTTGCTCTGAGATGGGTGACCAGATTGTTGCTGCGATGTAATCTGCGAGATTAAAGCATAAGGGCTTGCGATTAGCGTAAGCCCTTATTTTTTGGGATAATACGAATTTATTTGATTGGATAAGCAAATGGCACAATTCGACAACGTTAGCGTTAAAAAGAAAGCCAACATCTATTTTGATGGCAAGTGCGTTAGCCATACCGTCATGTTTCCAAATGGGACACGCTGCACGGTGGGTGTGATTTTTCCGAGTACGTTAACTTTTAATACCGGTTCGCCTGAACTGATGGAAATCAATGATGGTGTATGCAAAGTGCGCTTGAAGGGTGAGGATGCCTGGGCGACTTACAAAGCTGGCGAAAAATTCACTGTTCCGGGAAGCTCATCGTTTGACATAGAAACTGTTGAGACAGTGGATTACGTTTGCCATTTCGAGTAGGAGCGAATTATGCCCAGCTTTGACATTACATCCGAAGTTGATATGGTGAATCTGAATAATTCGATTGATGCTGCCAGCAAGCAGATCACGAATCGCTACGATTTCAAGGGCACCTCGGCCAAAGTGGATTTCAACGAGAAAGATAAAGTCATCACCATTTTTGGTGACAACGATTTTCAGCTAGATCAGGTGAAGGATATCCTGCTGCCGGCGATGGAAAAGAAAGAGCCGGAATCTTCCAAGCGCTTGGAACATAAGGATGTGCAGAAGGTCTCTGGCAATAAAGTGAAACAGGATCTGCGGGTGCGTGATGGTATCGATAGTGAGCTGGCAAAAAAAATCACCAAACTCATCAAGGATAGCGGTATGAAAGTGCAGGCCAGTATTCAAGGTGACACGGTGCGCGTCAATGGTGCCAAGCGCGATACTTTGCAAGAGGCCATTGCCTTTGTTAAAAAGAGCATTACAGATTTCCCGCTGAAATTTGGTAACTTCCGCGATTAAATAAAAGGAGTATGGATATGTTGCGTTTGGTAGCAATGATTGTGTGTGTTTGTGCCTTGACGGCATGTAATACGATTGACGGTATGGGTAAAGATCTGGAAAAAGCAGGCGAGGCAGTTCAGAAATCGACTAAATAGTCAGTAGTCGGCGGTTTGGTCTAATAAATTTAATTGGAAATGATATGTTGAAAGTCGGGTTTGTCGGTTGGCGTGGGATGGTGGGCAGCGTGCTCATGCAGCGCATGATGGAAGAGAATGATTTTGCGGATATCGAACCGCAGTTCTTTACCACGTCGCAAGTGGGTGGAAAGGGACCGAATG